>DATGGY010000001.1:0-16977 GCA_035308285.1 Bradyrhizobium sp.
TTGCGACCCTTTGCGGCTGAACGGCCGTTGCCGGTCCCCGATTGGTCTTTGCCGTCGCCGTACGCGCCATCAGGCTTCTGTTCGGATTGCGGGATCGCACGATGCGCCGCCGCGCAATGTCTTGGTCATGTTCACCCTTCGCTGCCACGGCGTGCCGGCATCAACTAGAGCCCATCCTACACCAGCCGGATTGACTTACAAAGGAATGTCAGTCTAGTTATGCATGTTATAAAGAAGGAGAGTGGAAATCCACCCCCGTTTACTTAAGAGCAATTTGGAGGCACGCCATGGCAACCATTCGTCGAACCGCGCTGGCATTTTCACTAGCCGTGACCGCCGGCCTTGCATCGGCGGCAGCGCTCGCCGATGGCGTCTCCGACAATGTGGTGAAGATCGGCGTGCTGACCGATATGTCCGGCCAGTTTTCCCACGAATCCGGCGAGGGCGCGGTCACCGCCGTGCGCATGGCGATCGAGGATTTCGGCGGCAAGGTGCTCGGCAAGCCGATCGAACTGATCGTCGCGGATCATCAGAATAAGCCAGACATTGCGTCCGGCATTGCGCGCAAATGGTACGACGTCGACAAGGTCGACATGATCGCGAACCTAATCAACTCCTCGATCGCGCTCAGCGTGTCGCAGCTTGCCAAGGAGAAGGACCGCATCGCCATCATCAACGGATCGGGCGCGTCGCGGCTCACCGGCGATTCCTGTACGCCGAATAGCATTCACTATGCTTACGACACCTATTCGCTCGCGAAGGGCACCGGCACCGCGATGATGAAGGCGGGCGGCACCACCTGGTATTTCCTCACCGCCGATTACGCGTTCGGCCATGCGCTTGAGGCCGACACGACGGCGGTGATCAAGGCACTGGGCGGCCAGGTGCTCGGCGCCTCGCGCTACCCGATCGAGACGTCGGATCAATCTTCCTTCCTTTTGCAAGCGCAGGCTTCCAAGGCCAAGGTGGTGGGACTCGCAGGCTCCGGCACCGTCTTCGTAAATGCCGTCAAGGCGGCGCAGGAGTTCGGCATCCAGAAAAACGGGCAGACGCTCGCCGGACTTCTCGTCTGGATCACCGACATCAAGAGCCTTGGACTTGAAACGGCGCAGGGCCTCGTGCTCACCAACGCTTTCTACTGGGATCGTGACGACGAAACCCGGGCGTGGTCGAAGCGCTTTTTCGAACGCATGAAGCGTCCACCGCATATGGGCGATGCCGGCGATTACTCATCCACAATACATTATCTGAAGGCTATCGAGGCGGCCGGGACCGACGACGCCAAGGCCGTGATGGCCAAGATGCGTGAAATGCCGATCAACGATTTCTTCGCCAAGAACGGTCGCATCCGCGAGGACGGCCGTATGGTGCATGATATGTATGTGTACGAAGTCAAGAAGCCCTCGGAATCCAAGGGCGAGTGGGATTACTACAAGCTGCGCGCGGTGATCCCGGGCGACGAGGCGTTTCGTTCGCTCAAGGACAGCGCCTGCCCGTTGGTCAAGAAGGGATGATGGCGAAATGCGAATTGCGCGCCTAGTCTAGGTGCAGTTCGTCTGTTCGCTCCTTCATGGCGCCCTGTATTCCGACAAAGGAAAATTCCACAGTTATCTCAGTGCAGCTCGAAACGTGAACATACCGGAATGCGCGTTGAACCAAAGTAGCTTGCGGATATCTCTTAATCATCGGGTCCCAGGTTCGAGCCCTGGTGCGCCCACCAAGCTTTTCAAGCACTTAGCAATTTAGCCAGCTTCTATTCCGACAAATAGGGTGTCACCTTTTGGTAGAAGTTCGTGCTTCTGAGTGGCTCCCACAAACTCAAATTACAAATTTTTGCTCGTAACTGCGCGGGATATCCGTCAGGTCTTCGAAAAGCACATTCGAGGCGTCACAAGAGCTGTCGATGTCGCCGACGATCACCGCCGAGCAGGTAAAGGGCTTGAGCTTATGTGTACTTCGGGCAGTGATGAATCATTCATAGTAATGTCGTTCGACCAAGGCCTTTTTATAGTCACTGCATCTTAAGGAAGGCCGCGACGCGAGAACGCCGCAACGAAATCGCAACGAATTGGGTGAAACGACCGTGAACAAAACGTGACGGAACAGCCCGTCACAGCAAGAAAAATCAACAACTTAGAGGATATTCATTGCGTTCGGGACGCAGGGGTCGCAGGCTCAAATCCTGCCACTCCGACCAAGTCATTCTTCGGGCCTTTTGCCCCCTTTCCCGAGCCACTTCAAGGTTAACGCCGCAATGCGGCCGCGCCGATTTCAAGGACGTTTGGCGATGAAATGCGGCACGGGGACCTCGGGCCTGACGAGGCGCAGGCTTGGTCAGCTCGGTGTCGAAGCCCGAAGCCCTTACACCTCCAGCTTGTCGCCGCCCTTCAAGTGGAGGATTTCGCGGGCTTCGTCCGAGGTCGCGACCTGAAGGCCGAGGCCGTCGATGATCTTGCGGGCGAGGATCACTTGCTCGGCGTTCGAGGCCGCCATCCGTCCGGGTGCGGCCCATAGCGAGTCTTCCAGACCGACGCGGACATTGCCGCCCATGGCGGCCGCCATCGCCGCAATGGGAAGTTGATTGCGGCCGGCACCCAGGACCGACCAGACCATCTTGTCGCCGAACAGCCGGTCCGCGGTGCGCTTCATGTGCAGCACGTCCTCGGGATGCGCCCCGGTTCCACCCTGCAGGCCGAACACCGTCTGCACGAAAAGCGGCGGCTTCACCATGCCTTGCTCGAGGAAGTAGTTGAGATTGTAGAGGTGGGCGGTGTCGTAACACTCGAACTCGAAGCGCGTGCCGGTTTCCGAAAGAGTTTTAAGGACATATTCGATATCCTGAAAGGTGTTGCGGAACACGATGTCCTTGTTCTGGAGGTGCTTGAGCTCCCAGTCGTGTTCGAACTTCTTGAAACGGTTGAGCATGCCGAAAAAGGCAAAGTTCATCGAGCCCATGTTCAGGGAAGCTACTTCCGGTTTGTAAGTCGCGGCAGGCCGGACGCGCTCGTCCACCGTCATGGTCGGCGCGCCGCCGGTCGTCAGGTTGATCACGCAGTTCGAGCGTTGCTTGATGATCTTCAGAAACGGCGCGAAGGCTTCCGGGCTCTGGTCGGGCTGGCCGGTCCTGGGATTGCGGGCGTGCAGATGCACGATTGCGGCACCGGCTTCGGCGGCATCGACCGCGGCGTCGGCGATCTCCTGCGGCGTCACCGGCAATGCTTTCGACATCGAGGGGGTATGGATCGCCCCAGTGACGGCACAGGTGATGATGACTTTGCGGCTCATGCTCTTGCTCTCTTTCTTGTGAAGGTCGAAGTTCAGGATTTATCTTTCTGGGTAGCCTTGTGCGCGGCAAGCGCCGCGAGGCGTTCGTTCCGCCGCTGTGTCAGTTCAGCGATGCGTTCCGGCGTCGGTTGATGCGGCCACGCCGCTATCACACGGTCGACGTTCGGGCTTTCGTACACGCCGGGCCCGGCCGCCGCCGCGGCGAGTTCCTTGTAGAAGCCGGTATAGCGCGCGCAGTAATCCGGGATGCCGCCGGGCGCGTTGAGTTCGATGGTCTCAAAGGGTCCGAGGAACGACCACCGCAAGCCGAGACCGTCCTTCACGGTGTGGTCGAGGTCTTCCGTCGAGATATAGCCTTCGCCGACCAGGCGAAAAGTTTCAGCAAGCAACGCGCCTTGCAGCCGGTTCAATACAAAGCCGTTGATCTCGCGGTTGATGGTGACGGGCACTTGCCCGATCTCGCGAAAGATCGTGCGGGCGCGGTCGATGGCCTCAGGTGAGGTCCAGGGCGCGCCGCACAATTCGACCAGGGGCACCAGATGCGGCGGATTGACGGGGTGACCGACCAGGCATCGCTCCCGGCCGGGCAGGGCCTCCGTGAAGCGCGAGGCTGATATGGCTGAGGTTGAGGACACCAGCAGCGCGCCCCTGGGCGCAAGCTTGTCGAGTTGGGCAAAGATGACGCTCTTGTCTTCGACCTTCTCGGGTCCGTTCTCCTGGACAAATTCGGCGTCCCTCACGGCTTCTTCGAGGTTCCCCGCGGCCGAGACCCGCGCGACAGCGCCGTCGGGATCGCCGGCCAGGCCGTGCCGCGCCAGCGCATACAATTCGTCGCGGATCAAGCGGGGCGCCGCCTTCAATGTCGGAATATGGGGGTCGGTCAGCCGCACATTCCATCCCGCCCGCGCAAAGATCGCGGCCCAAGCGCGCCCGATCAGGCCGGCGCCGACGATGGCGACGTTGCGTTCAGTGCCTGCCATTTTTGTCTCTCACAGGTTCTTCTTTCACATTTTCCTCACAACCACAGCACCTTGCGGCGCAAATCGAGATCGTCACGCAAAGCCCTGGACGGCCCCTGGTGAATGACCCGGCCGCGCTCAAGCGCCACCGTGGTATCGGACAGGGCAAGCGCCAGGTCGAGATGGTGATCGACGATGATGATGGCGATTTCCTTGCGCAGGCGGTCGAAGGCTTCGAACAATTGCTCGACCACCGCCGGCGCCAGGCCTTCGAAGGGTTCATCCAGCAACAACACCCGCACGTCGCCAGACAAGGCGCGGGCCACGGCGACCATCTGCTGCTCACCGCCGGAAAGATAGTCCGCGGGGCTGTCGAGCCGCTCGCGGATGCGCGGGAAGTATTCGTAGATGCGCTCGCGCGTCCAGTGCACGCCATGGCCGGTCTGGCGCTTCAAGCCGCCGAGCTCGAGGTTTTGCTCGACGCTCAGACCTGCGAAAAGGCCGCGGCCCTGCGGCACATAACCGATGCCGAGCCGGGCGGTCTGCGCGGATGAATTGCCGATCAGTTCGCTGTCGGCGAGCTTGATCGATCCGCTTGCAGCCGGCGCGATCCCGATCAGCGTCTTCAACAGCGTCGATTTGCCGGCGCCGTTGCGGCCGAGCAGAGCGATAATCTCGTTCTCGTGCAGCACGAAACTGACATCGTTGAGGATGTGGCTCTTGCCGTAGAACGTGTTGACATCGGCGGCGGTCAGAAGCGCGTTGACCCGCGCCGCGGTCTCGCGCGGGCGCGCGGCGACTTCCGCAGCACCGGATCCGATATAGACTTCCTGTACCTTGGGACTCGCGCGCGCGTCTTCGACGGTTCCGTCGAGCAGCACGCGGCCTTCGTTCATGACCGTGACGTGGTCGGCGAGTTGAAACACCCGATCGATGTCGTGCTCGACCAGCAGCACCGGCAAATCGGTCGAGATGCGCTTGATGATGGCGCCGATCCGCTCGCGTTCGGCCGCGGCGAGCCCCGCGAGCGGCTCATCCAGCAGCAGCACGCGCGGCGCGGTCGCAAGCGCCACCCCCATGTCGAGCAGGCGCTGGCCACCATAGGACAAGAGGCCGGCTTCGGCGTTTTCGATGCCGGCAAGGCCGAGATAGCGGATGATGGCGTCAGTCTCGACATTGATCGAGGTGATCGAGAGCGCCGGCGTGAGCGGGTCGAAGCGGCGGGGATGCCGCGCCTGCACCGCAAGGCGGATGTTTTCGCCGACGCTGAGTGCCGGAAAAAGATTCGTTATCTGGAACGAGCGGCCGATGCCGGCGCGCGCGATTTCTTCCGGCGTATCACCGGCAATAGGCTTGCTCAACAGCGACACCGCGCCTTCGTCCGGCGCGTAGAGACCCGACAGCAGGTTGAACACGGTGGTCTTGCCAGCGCCGTTCGGCCCGATCAACGCGTGAAGCGTGCGATCGGCAATGGAGATGTCGACCCCCTGTGCCGCCTTGATGCCGCCAAAACTCTTGACGATGTGACGGGCCGAAAGCACATCGCCGTCGATATGACCTTTTGGCCGCAGGAATTCCGGCAGCGGCAGCACCTCGATGCGGCGCGCCGACATCGCTGCGTCTTCGACGACCTTCTTGTGGAACGGCGCGATCAGCCGCTCGGCGACGCCGACGAGGCCCGTCGGCGAGAACACGATGAAGGCCACGAAAACAAGGCCGAACCAGAACAGCCAGTTCTCGGTATAGATGCTGAGGAATTCGCGGAACAGGATGAAGAACAGCGCGCCAAGCGCCGGGCCTAAGAAATTGCGCATGCCGCCGATCACGACCATCGCCAGCAGATCGCCGGAGAAGGCGACCGAGATCGGATCGGCCGAGGTCATGCGGTTCTGGAACAGCAGAAGCACGCCCGCAAGCCCGGTGACGCCGGCGGATAATACGAAGGCCGCGAGCTTGTAGCGATTGGTCGGATAGCCGAGGAAACGCGCGCGCTGCTCATTCTCGCGGATCGCAACTAAGACGCTGCCGACGGTCGATTGATGGAAACGCCACAACAGGATCAGCACAATGAATGCGATGCCGGCGACGAACCAATAAAAGTTGGTCGAAGATTCCAGATTGAAGCCGAGGAGCGTCGGCCGGATGATGCCGCCAAGCCCGTTCTCGCCGCCGGTCACCTCGGTCCAGCGAAACGACACCGCATAGAGCATCGCGGCGAGTGCCAGCGTCAGCAACGAGAAATACACTCCGCGCCGCCTCAGAATCAGAAAGCCGAACGCGCTCGCGACGATTGTCACGACCAAAACGCCGGCGATCGCAGGTGAGAAAAATTGATCATGCATCCAGTTGCGTTGGAGCAGTGCCGCAGCATAGGCCGCAAGCCCGAACCAGGCACCGTGGCCGAACGACACCAGCCCGGTGTGGCCGACCAGAATGTTGAGCGCCATGCAGGCGGTGGCGAAGATCACGACTTCCGTGGCCGAGGTCATGGTGAGGCCGAGCGCGAGCAACACCGGAGGCAGCACAAGCAGCGCGAGGACGGCAATTAGTAGAGGAACGGGCAGGCGCTTCCACATTGTGGCGCCTCACTCGAACCGCGTGATGCGCTCGCCGAACAGGCCGCGCGGCCGGAACAGCAGGACGAGAAGCATCAAGAGATAGATCGCCGCCGTGGAGGCCGCGGAATAGCCGATGCCGACCATAACGCCCTTGACGAGGCCGACCAGCAGCGCCGCGGCAACGACGCCCCAGAACGAGCCGAGCCCGCCGATTACAACCACGACAAAGGCCGGCGTGATGATCTCCTGGCCCATCGCCGGATGGATCGAATAGATCGGCGCCAGCAGAACGCCGGCGAGGCCGGCAAGCCCGATGCCGAGCGCGGCCACGGCCGACATATAAGGCTGCAGCGAAATACCGAGCGCGCCGACCATGTCGGGGTTCTGCACGCCAGCGCGCACCACGCGGCCGAAGGAGGTCTTCTGCAGCAGCAGCCAGAGGCCGGCAATGCAGGTCGCGGCGATGCCGAGCAGCACCACACGGTAGAACGAATAGATGAAGCTGCCGAGCGCGACCTGTCCGCGCAGCCAGGGCGGGATCGAATAGGACAGTGGCGGCGCGCCGAAGATCATCCGCAGCACCTGCTCCGCCACCATGGCAAGGCCGAACGTCATCAGCAGCGAGAGAATGGGATCGGCGCGGTAGAAGCGGCGAAACAGCGTGACCTCGATCAGCATGCCGAGCAGCGCGACCGCGATAGGTGCGGCCACAAACGAGCCGCCGAAACCGAGATAGGGTGAGAGCACTAGCGTGAGGTAGGCGCCGATCGCGTAGAACGCGCCGTGCGCCAGATTTACGATGCCGCCTAGCGAGAAGATCAACGACAGGCCGAGCGCGATCAAGAGGTAGTAGACGCCGTCAAGCAGCCCGTTGAGGATTTGCTGCGCTAGCAACATGGCGGACATGGTTGTGGCCCGGAGGGCAGGTCCGAGGTCGTCATTGCGAGCGAGGCGAAGCAATCCACGGGAAGGAAAAAGCGGGGCAGGCTGGAGTGCTTCGTCGCTTTGCTTCTCGCAATGACGAAGACGGATGGTTCGCGATCACTGATCAGCTCGGGAACGTGCAGCTGTTCTCTTCCTTGGTTGCCGCGATCACTTCGAGGTCCTCGTCTGGACCCGGTACCGGCGGGCTCGAGGTGAAGATGTCCCATTGATTTTTGATCTTGTCGGCGGGCAGCGCGGTGACCGCGTACATTTCATGCATCAGTTGATGATCGGAGGCGCGGAAATAGCCTTGACGGGTCTTGAGCAGATCGTATTTCGCACCCTTCTCGAAATGCTGGATGATGGCAGGCGAATCCGTCGATTTGATCTCGTTGACAGTCTGCGCGACGATCTTGGTGGCGATGTAATCGCCCCAAGCTTGGTTTTCCGGCGGCTTGGAATATTTCTTGGTGAACGCCGCAACGAACGCTTTCGACCCGGGCGTTTCCAACAGATGATGCCAGACCACCGGCCAGGTGCCGACGAAATTGCCCTTGCCGGCGGCCCAGGCGAGCGCGGTGTCGAAGCCGAAGCCTCCGACCGGGAAGGTGACGCCGAACTCGGCATATTGTTTGAGGAAGTTGGTGATCTGGTTGCCGGCGAGGTTGATCACGACGAGATCGGGCTTGGCATCGCGGATCTTCAAGAGATAGGCGGAGAAATCGGTGGCATCGGTCGGCACCAGATCGTCGCCGGCGAAATTGCCGCCATTGGCTTCCATGAAGCGTTTTGAAACCTTCAACAGGTCATGGCCGAAGGCATAGTCCGCCGTCAGCGAATACCACTTCTTGCCCTTGACGAGGCCATCGCGCAGGAACGAGCGGCCGACCGTTTTGACATACATCGAGTTCTGCGACTCGACATGGAACATGTAGCGCTGGCAATCCTTGCCGCGTAGCGCGTCCGAATTGCCGCCGGTGTTGATGAACAGGATCTTGTTGCGCGAGGCGACCTGCGCAATCGTCAGGCACGAGGCCGAAGATATTTCGCCGATGATGCAGGCGACCTTGTCGCGCTCGATCATGCGCTCGGCCTTGGTGGAAGCGGTCTGCGGATTGACGGAATCTTCCTTCAGCACCTCGACCTTGCGTCCCATCATGCCGCCCGCGGCGTTGATTTCTTCCACCGCGAGATCGATCGCCATCACCGCATACTCACCAAGGGGTCCAAGAAATCCTGTGCGCGGGGTGAGGTGGCCGATCCGGATGACATCGGCGGTTTGCGCGTGCAAAATCGCGGGCGTTGAAATCCCCGATACCAGCGCAAGTCCGCCTGCGGTCTTCAACAGGTCGCGGCGCGTGAATCGATTTTGGTCTGACATCAGCCTTCTCCCTGCTGCGGCTGCGCGAGGCCGCTTTTGTTCTCTCCGGCAACCGCTGCGTTCATTATGTCAGGAGCGTGCCTTGTTCGGCTTGCCGTGATCTGTGATCACAGTTAGAGTTACAAAAGAAGAGACGCTTGTCGAGTCCTCCTCTCGAATTTTAAAGCCGTGTTGGAGATCACCCGTTGAATTTGCCGGCTGCGCTCAATCTGGTCGAATCGCTCGACCGCCAGACGCTGGGTGAGCGCGCTTATGCGCAACTGGCGGATCTCTTGATTTCCGGCCGCCTCGCGCCGGGCGAGAAACTGTCGTTGCGCGCCGCAGCCGACGTGCTCGGCGTCTCCATCATGCCGGTGCGCGAAGCGGTATCGCGGCTCGTCGCCGACCGGGCGCTGGAAGTGACGCCGAACCGCGCGGTGCGTGTGCCCCTGATGTCGGCCGCGCAATTCCGCGACCTGACCAAAGTGCGGATCGCGATCGAGGGCCACGCGGCCGCGCAGGCAGCCCTTCACCGTGACCAGAGCGATCTCGCCTCGATTGCCCGCGCGGAAGAAGAAATGCGGGAGGAGAGCAGGTCACCAAAGCCGGACCTGCCGCGCGCCGTCGAGCTCAACAAGACTTTTCACTTTGCGGTCTATGAAGCGGCGCATTCGCCGATCCTCGCCGAAATCATCCGCGCGCTTTGGCTCAAGGCTGGTCCGGTCATCAATCTCGATCTGCGCGCCAATCCCGAGCGGTTGGCGAAGGGCGACGCGATCCGCTTTCACGCCAATGTTCGCAAGGCGATTGCCGCCGGCGACGAAGCAGCGGCGCAGGCCGGCATTGCCGCCGACATCAGTGGTGCTGCGGAGGTCATTCTCGCGCGCGGCGGTCTTGCCGGTTGACACATCCAACTGCGATTCGGAGCAATTATGGATCTCGACATCAAGGGTTTGCGCGTGCTGGTGACGGCCGGCGCCAACGGCATCGGGCTTGCTATCGCGCGCGCGTTCGTACGCGAGGGCGCCAAGGTTCACACCTGCGATGTCGATGAAACGGCATTGGCGGCGCTCGATGTGAGCGATCCAGCCATCACCCAGACAAAGTGCGACGTGTCCGACCGCAAAGCCGTGAAGCGACTTTTCGAGGAAGCGACAGGAAATCTCCGCGGCCTCGACGTGCTCGTCAACAATGCCGGCATCGCCGGGCCGACGTCGAAAATCGAGGAAATGAATCCGGAAGACTGGGACCGCTGCCTGGAAATCTGCCTCACCGGACAATTCAACTGCACGCGGCTCGCGGTGCCTTTGCTGCGCCAAAGCAAGAATGCCTCGATCGTCAATATCTCCTCGGCGGCGGGCCGGCTGGGCTTTGCGATGCGCACGCCCTATGCGGCGGCGAAATGGGGCGTCATCGGTTTCACCAAATCGCTTTCGATCGAATTGGGGCCGGACAACATCCGCGTCAACGCGATCCTGCCCGGACTCGTCGCCGGCGACCGGCAGCGCCGCGTGCTCGAAGCCAAGGCGCAGCAACGCGGCATCTCCTACGCCGAGATGGAACAAACGGCGTTCTCCTACATCTCGATCAAGGACTATGTGAAACCGGACCAGCTCGCCGACCAGATTCTTTTTATGTGTAGCCCGCGTTGCCGGACGATTTCCGGCCAGGCCATTTCCATCTGCGGCGATACCCAGATGCTTGGATAGAGGAAAATTACTTGGCCGAGGCGATCTTTGGAATGCCAGGGTCGAACCGCAGGGCGCTCTCGACCCATTTTGCCACCTGCAACAAGTGATGGTCCTGCCGATAGGAGCCCACGACCTGGATGCCGAGCGGAAGGCCCTTTTTGCCAAATCCCGCCGGCAGTGACACCGCGGGCACGCCGATCAGGGTCCGTGGCCTTCAGCCCCAACTCGACAAGGCGGCGGACGGCCTCCGGCCGCGACATGGAGCCTCACCTGTGCGACGTCGTAAGGATGGGCGAGATCACCGCGTCCCTTTTCGACAATCCCGACAGTAGGCTGTTCGTGTTTGCGGTTACGCATCTTCAGGGAATGTTGATCGAGCTTCGACAGCGCGTTACTATGCCGAGAGCTTTTCCGCCGTAATTCATTGACCGGGCGTCCTTCGCTTAATGCGGGGGATTAGGGCGCAGGGCTTCGGTCCCGCGTCTCTCTCTTCGAAACCCGCCTTACTTCAGTGGTGCAAATCGCCTTGAAGCCAGCGTCCAAGGGCCTTGGACTTCACGGGGTCTTCATACGCGGCAAGGGTCTCAAGTACGCGATTGCAGATAGCGCATTGAAACGTATGCAAGTCGACGCCCTGGGCGCCTGCTGGCTCGATGCTGACGAGCATCATCGGAGCCTTGCACTTCGGACAGGCGGGGCGCCCAATTGCAGCGAATGGAATGACCGACGGCAGGCGTTGAGACTGGGGCATGATGCTTCCCTCGAATAGGCGGGAGCGCAACACTCTCTGTCACCGGTAATGCCTAGAGGCGAAGCGGTGATTCCCAAAGTATGCGCCTCCAAGGATCTCAAACGCGAGTTAATTCCGCAGCGAAACAGCGTCCGGGTCCCTGACCTACCGGAACATTGCGAATTAACTGGCTATCGGCGCGGATTAGGCGCGTGGTTGGATTGGAGGCGCAGCATGGTTTCGATTGATTACTTCAGACAAGAGTTGCTCGAGACAAGAGTTGCTCGCCCAATTGGGCCGCGCGGCTAAGAGCGGCCTGATAGACGTTCTGATCAATTCAGGGGAATTGTACCGCTCGCTCCTGAGGGTCGAATGACAGACATACATGTAATCTTCAAGGCCGAGAAGGTTTCGCAGCGCGATTGGCAGATTAAGTGCCATTGCCCCGAGGGGAAGATCGACTACGTCACCCGCTTCCTGGACGAACAATCGACCCAGAACTGGCTCAAGACCGAGCATCGTGCCCATTGGCTCAAGGTGAGGGGTTATCTGCCGTTGCAAGAACTCCACACCGCGTCCGGCGTCAACAAGCTACCGACCGAGGACTTTGAAGATATGTCGCTGGTCTATTCGAGCGCGGCGAAGCGGTAAGCTCGCTCAAAACCAATGTGGCCCGCGATCGAGCGTTTTTACGATGCTGCGGGTCAAAGTCTATGACGCGGAGACAAAGACCAAAGAGAAAATCCACATGACGAAATTAAACCCGGTCCGACGTGGCCGTGATAACACGCCTACCCAATCGACCACGCTACGAAAAACACTACGGTTCCATAGTTAGGTATCGGGATGTAGCGGTCCAGCGGCTCGATCGCTGAAATACCCTGGGATGCCCGCTAGGCGGCCGTTCTGACGAACCTCTGATTTCACTTGTATCGAGTTCAAATTCTCCCACCCGAGCGGCAAAACCGGCACTCGCATGGCCGGTAGTACTAATCACACCTCAAACGGCCACCATTAGCGAGTGTCGGTATCGGTGGTTGCGAGTCTACGATTTGAAGCTACTAGCTAGCCGCAAGCTAGACGGTCGCGTCCATTCTGACTGCGCCTCTAACCTATTGACTTATCTAGGGGCAGAATCCGCCGTTTCGTCAGAAAATCCGTTGAAATCATTGATGAAGTATCCGGATTTTGATTCCACGGTACGGATATTCGAATCCACCGCCAATAGGTCAGTCAATCACACCTCAAATGGCCGGCAGCAGCGAATGTCGGTATCGGTGCTAAGTCTGAGCATCCGCCTTTGGGCGGCTCGCTTCGGCGGAATGCTCTCAGACGCGCATTGGAAAACCCGGTCGCGTGGACGCGGGGATCCGATTGATCTCCGTACTTCCGATCGGACACCGTCCATAATAGTTTGCTGAGCGCGCTCTTCGCATTCTTTGGCGAAAGTCTCGACGAGCTCAGCATCTTTTGGGGGCAACATCGTTGCAATCCTGCGAGCCTGAACGGCCCGAGAGTGCCAAGTCAAAGTCTCCGATAACCCCATCTCTGTCACGTCAGAATCACCACGTGATAGGTTATTCGAAGCTGACCCCGATGCCGGCAAAAGCTCAATGCTTGAAATTATCTCGGAATCGAGTCCTCTGACTGATTCTTTGTCGGTAGATGACGCGTGGCCGGCACTTTCGGCTACCAAAACCGGCTACGATTTCCAGCCCGTATGGCTTGTCTCCGGTTCAGCGGCGACGTGAAAGCGCTTCAGGCGCGCGCGACTAGCGCTGACGCCAAATCCGACCGCTCGTCATTTTTCTCATTCTGACAACGAGAAATTCTGTAGTAGTCTCAATCGGCCGGAAGGCTGTAAATTGTCAGAATTGCCGTTGTACAGATTACGTAATTCTACGACTTCCAAGCTGAATACGAGGGTTCGATTCCCTTCACCCGCTCCAAACTTTTTCGGGCGCTCAACACATGTTTATCCGGGGCGGTACTCCCAAGGGGAGCAGATGTTAGGGTCGCCGGTTGTCTCATAGGAATCGACGACATCGCCGGCCATAGCGACTCGAATTTTGCACTGGTTGAGCGATTGGCCCTTAGACCATGTGTAGATTGTTCGGCCCCCAATCGTTTCCTGTCGTTCCGGAGGACCAAGCCTGACCTGGACGGCGCTCAGCGGCTGCCCTTTGAAATCGTTTCTAGCGCCACTGACGCCGAGATTGCCGCAACCGGCCAAGACCAAGGCCGCCAATATCGCCAGATGACGCATTTCGTCCCATCTCCCCAAGAATCGAAGTCTGGCCCCGACCAACGTTGGACGCCAACGCTACGCGCTCTCAAGCGCGGGCTGAGCGAGCAGGCAATGGTTCTCCGGGTGAGACCCGGGAGGCGTCAACTAACAAATTATTGACCCGCATTCACCGCATCGCAGCGAGAGGCCGGCGCGATGGGTGTCGGCAATCTGCTGGCGGACCCGTTGCAATCCGTTCAATACTCGAACTATCGCACGAAAGCACTTGAAAATGGGGCCGCCTTACTGAATACGAGGGTTCACCCGCCTCAGCGCCCTTGCAAATCCAGTCCCTTCAAGTTCCTGTCAAATCCCAAAGGTTCAAAGATGACCGAAGCGGACCTCGATGGCGTCATCCGGTCCATCGGGAAGAAGCAGCACAAGGTTCTGATGGACGGCGCCAAAAAGCGGCACGCCCGGCTGATGGGTTTGGCCGCCAAGGCCAAGAACAAAGACACCAGGGATCGATACAGGCAACTCGCCAAAGCGACACTGCTCTTGGCAAGCCTAGCTGCAAGGCGGTTGCAAATCACGGCGGAGAATGCGGCGGACAGCTACGCGCGGTCCATAAAGAGGGCAGTGGAAGACATCAAGGCGGCGGAAGAGAAGGCAGCAAAGAAGATCGCCGAGAAGAACGTCAAGAAGATCGCGAAAAAGAGTTGACGATGTCACATCAACCTCATCCCAAGGTCATCATCACCTGCGCGGTCACGGGAAACCTGACGCGGCCGGAGCAATCGCCCTATCTGCCGATCACCCCGCAGCAGGTCGCCGACAGCGCGCTCGAGGCGGCCGACGCCGGCGCTTCGATCGCCCACATCCATGTGCGCGATCCCGCAACCGGCCGGCCCTCGATGTCGATCGATCTGTACCGCGACGTCATGGATCGCATCCGCGCCCGCAATCCACGGCTGATCATCAATCTGACCACCGGCCCGGGCGGGCGCTTCGTGCCGTCGGAAGAGGACCCCAAGGTGGCAGGTCCCGGCACCACGCTGATGGCGCCGGAGAAGCGGGTCGAGCATGTCGAAATCCTTAAGCCCGAGATTTGCACGCTCGATCTCAACACCATGAATTCGGGTGGGCAGGTCGTGATCAACACGCCCCCCAACGTGCGCAAGATGGCGGCGCGCATGCGGGCCGCCGGCGTGCTGCCGGATCTGGAATTGTTCGATTCCGGGGACATCCATTTGGCGCGCGATTTGATCGCGGAGGGGACGTTAAAGGGCCCACCGCTGTGCACGCTCGTGCTCGGCGTCAAATACGGTTTTGATCCGTCGCCGGAAACCATGCTCTTTGCGCGCAACCTCCTGCCGCCGGGATCGATCTGGGCCGGCTTCGGCATCGGGCGAGCGGAATTCCCGATGGCGGCGCAATCCTGGTTGCTCGGCGGCCATGTCCGGGTGGGACTTGAGGACAATCTTTATATGTCCAAAGGCGTGCTCGCCAAGAGCAATGCGGAGCTGGTGGCGCACGCCGCCCTTATCCTTAAATATCTCGGCGCTGCGATTGCGACGCCAGGCGAGGCGCGCGCGATGCTCGGCCTTTCCTGAAAAAATTAACCGGGCGGCGCATGCGCCGCCCGGTTGGTTCTTGAATGCCGATGCGCTGGCTAAAGCCCCTAGCCGCCGTCGAAGTGGAACATTTCCATAAGATCGCCGATCGCCGGCATGTTTTGCGGCACGTAGTCATCAGCGTTGGTCGGGTTCGGAAGATTGTCGCGGCTGCGGGCGCTCAGCGGCTGCAGTCCCCAGTTGCGTTCAATGAACTTGGTGATCGAGACGTGGTCGTAGTAGGTGTGGACCACATTACCGCCGCGCGAGAACGGCGAGATCACCACCAGCGGCACGCGCGGGCCGTCGCCGAAGAAGTCGACCGGCTGGATGAAGCCAGAATCATAGAAGCCGCCGCTTTCATCCCAGGTGACGATGATCGCGGTCTGGGCAAACAGCTCCGGCTTGTTGCGGACCTGGTCGACGATGTTGTCGAGCAGCGCCTCGAACAGGTTGAGCTTGGACGATTGGGGATGTCCGTCGAGGAAACCGCTCGGCTTGACGAACGCAACCGAAGGCAGCGTATCGGTGGAGACGGCGGCAAAGAAGTCGACGATATCCTTGGTGTGCTGCTTGATCGTTGGGCTCCCCTTACCGCCGCCGTAGATCGAGGCCGCGTACTGCATCGGGTTGCAGATCGGGCAGAACGCGTTGGGCTGGTTTGCTGCCGCGGCGTTGAAGCCGCCGCCGTAATAGACCCAGGAGACATTCTTGGCGATCAGCGCATCGCCGATGGTCGGCAGGTTCTGCGGCGGGATGAAGAAGAAGTCGCTGCCATCTGCTGCCTGCTTGGGAGATAACGGATTAGCCGGTGTACCGTCGGCATGGTAACCGGGGAAGAAGTTGTTGATCGCGTAGAAGGTGTTGGGCGCGCAGCTCGTCGGCGACGTTTTGTAGGGCAGGGTCGCCAGATAGCTCGTGATCGCGGGGACGCCGGGTTGTGTCGGGTCCGAGCAATTCACGTATTCGCCGAGGGCGGCGGCAACGTCGTTCTTGTAGATATTGTTGGAGCCGGGCACCGGATCGGGATTCGCAATGAGCGAAATCGGGAACCCGAAGATCGCCTTTGGCACCATCGGCGGCGTCGTGGGACTGAAGTTGAGGGGCGCGACGCCGTCCTGGAAGAAGGTGTTATTAAAGAAGTAGACGTCGCCGGTGCCGATCATGATGTGATTGGCGCCGGTGCCGCCCATCACCGCCTGATGGTAATTGTCGCCAATCGAGAACTCCATCGCGAGCCTCTGGAGAATCGGCGCATCGCCCTGGTTCATGTTGAAGAAGGCCATCGACGTGCCCATGCCTTCTTCCGCCGTTCCGGCGAAGGTGGTGATGACAAAGGGCAGAATATCCCTGAGACATCCGCTCGGATTGTCAGGCGTGGCGTGTGCGACGCTGCAATCCGATTGCTGCCACATCTCGAACAAACGATGCGTCGTGTCGCCGGTGTAGCTGTCGTAAGGCAGCGTCGCGCCTTGCAGTGGGAAGGGCCCATTGGGCAGCGCGTTGAAATTGGCGATCCGGCTGTCGGGCTCTTGGGCGAGGTTGAAGGGCGACGGCTCGCTGAGCCCGTTGGCTCCGGTGGTCAAGAGCGCGAGATCGTCCGCATCGAGCGAGGGCTCGATCGCCGCCA
>DATGGY010000002.1:0-4044 GCA_035308285.1 Bradyrhizobium sp.
GGCAGCATGGTGATGACGACGTCCGCGTCCTCGACGGTGCTCCGGGCGCTGGCGACGATCTGGACGCCGTCGCGGGCCGAGGCTTCGCACAATGCCGGCACCAGGTCGAAGCCGCGAACGTGCTCGCCCGACTTGATCAGATTGGCGGCCATCGGACCGCCCATATTGCCGAGACCGATGAAGCCGATTGCCGGCATGTGCGTCCTCCCCTCAACTTTCGAATTTAAGTTCCAACTCGCCGACCGATTGAAAGTGCCGTTCGACGATGTCCGGCGTGACCGCTTCAAGTTTGTCCGGGCGCCACGCCGGATTACGATCCTTGTCGACGATGGTCGCGCGGATGCCTTCGATGAAATCGTGCCCGGCAATGCACGCCAGCGCGATACGGTAATCCTGCTGGAAGCTCTGCTCAACGCGCTCGAAGGACGCCGCCGCGCGCAGGTTACGCAACGTGATCTTGAGCGAGGTCGGCGAGGCCTTGCGCATCGCTTCGAACGCCGTGCGCGCCGCGTCGGCCTCACACCGTTGCAGGCGATCGACAATGTCTTCGACGGCATCCGCGCGGTAGCAGCTGTCGATCCAATTCCGCGCCAACGCCAAGGCGCCTGGGGCCGGCACGACGGAGAGCTCGCCCAGCCGGGCTCGGACGTCTTGCGCGTGACGGCAATCGGCGAGCACTGAAGCAACCTCGGCAAGCCGCGCCGAGGCAATGTGAATGTCGGCGATCCCGCAATAGATAGCATCGGCCGCACTGAGACGGTTGCCGGTCAGGGCGAGGTAAGTGCCGACGAAGCCGGGGGCGCGCGCCAACGGGAAAGACGCACCGACATCGGGAAAGAATCCGATGCCGACTTCCGGCATGGCGACTGCCGAGCGTTCGGTCACGACGCGGTGTGCGGCATGAACCGAAAGGCCGACGCCACCGCCCATCACCAATCCATCCATCAACGCGATCACCGGCTTTGGATAGCGCGCGATCAGTACATTGAGCTTATATTCAGTGGCCCAGAACCGAGCGGGAAGCGGACTCTTGGACTTTGCCGCGTCATAAAGGCCACGCAGGTCGCCGCCAGCGCAGAACGCCCGCTCGCCGGCGCCGTCGATCAGCACCGCGCCGGCTGCCGGATCTCCCGCCCATTGCCGCATGAACGCCGTCATGGTCTCTGCCATGTCGAGCGTGATCGCATTGAGCGACTGCGGGCGGTTCAAGGTGATGCGGCGCAGCGAGCCAAGCTCGCGGATAACGACGTCGCCATCACGAACCAGTCTTTCGCTCATCGGCCGACTAGGTGTCTCGCCACGATGAGGCGCATGATCTCGTTGGTGCCTTCGAGAATCTGGTGCACGCGCAGATCGCGCACGATCTTCTCGATGCCGTATTCCGACAGATAGCCGTAGCCGCCGTGCAATTGCAGGGCCTGATTGGCGACGTCGAAGCAGGTATCGGTGACGAACCGCTTGGCCATGGCGGAAAGCGCGGAGGCATCCGCATCCTCGCGGTCGAGCGCCGCGGCGGCTCGCCACAGCAGCGCGCGCGACGCCTCGAGCCCGGTCGCCATATCGGCGAGACGGAATTGCAGGGCCTGGAACTCGTCGAGCCGCTTGCCGAAGGCCTTGCGCTCCTTCATGTAGGCGAGCGCTTTTTCCAGCGCGGATTGCGCGCCGCCGAGCGAGCAGGCCGCGATATTGAGGCGGCCGCCGTCGAGCCCGGCCATGGCGATCTTGAAACCAGAGCCCTCCTCGCCGAGCCGGTTGGCGACCGGGACGCGCACGTGCTGAAAGATGACGGCGCGCGTCGGCTGCGCGTTCCAGCCCATTTTGCGCTCGTTGCCGCCGAACGAAATGCCGGGCGTATCCCCGGGCACGACGAATGCGGAAATGCCGGACGGCCCTTCGCCGCCGGTTCGCGCCATCACCACGTAGAGATCGCCCGCCCCGGCGCCGGAGATGAACTGCTTCTGCCCGTTGAGCAGATAATGGTCACCGTCGCGCGCTGCGCGCGTCGTCAACGCCGCGGCATCCGAGCCGGCGCCGGGCTCGGTCAGGCAGTAGCTCGCCAATAGCTCCATGGTGCACAGTTGCGGCAGCCACTGTCGGCGCTGCGCATCGGAGCCGAAGACGTCGATCAACCACGCCGTCATATTGTGGATCGACATATAGGCCGAAACCGTCGGACAGCCGGTCGCCAGCGCTTCGAAAATCAAAGTCGCGGAGAGGCGCGACAGACCGGAGCCCCCGACGTCCTCGGCGATATACACCCCGCCCATGCCAAGCGCGGCTGCTTTGCGCATTTCGGCGACGGGAAAATGTTTGGCCTCGTCCCAGGCAATCGCGTTGGGCGCAAAGACTTCGTCGGCAAATGTGCGGGCCATTTCGCGCACGGCGATCTGGTCGGCATCGAGCGAAAATTGCGGCGGTGCGCTTGGCGACGGATCGAGCATGAAGCTCCAGCCTCATGGCCGGTTGATTCAAGTCATTGTTGCATTGTCGATTTGATGCAGCAATGCGCCAGTTCGCCGGGTCTTGGGGCGAACCGGCTAGGCTAGGCGTGTCGGACCTCAGCCGTTATGAATGTTTATGCGGGCGACGGCGCACGTAGTGCTTGGCATGCGCCGGCGGTGCGGCCGCTGCAGGCACATAAGTGGGATTGTTGTTGCAAAAGCCGCGGTTGCCGGCAACCACATTCGGCACGCACTGCTCGAACGTCTGATATTGACAATCCCAATATACCGCGCCGGTGCCGATCTCTATCACCGCGCACCACGGCGCGTCGCCGTAAGCCGCTTGGCTCGACGCCGTTTGCAGCAGGAGCAGCGCCGCCGCGCCGGCGATTGTCCATCCGATTCGAGTCATAATGGTCACCTTGGGGTTAGCCCCGCCACTTCGATTATAACCCCTAAGAGCCGATCCGAAAACTTCTTGAGTCTGATGAATCGGATGTGATTCATTGTTGGGCGCTTGATTCGCGATGGAGCGCCCGATGTGGAAGCCCGAACACCGCCAAGCTGCGAACCGCAGTGGCCTTCGTTACCCGAGCGATTTGACTGATGCCGAATGGGTGATTGTGGAGGCCATGATCCCGCCTGCACGACATGGCGGGCGCAAACGCTCCGTGAACGTGCGTGAGGTGCTGAATGGAATCTTCTACATCCTATGGACCGGCTGTCAATGGAAGGCTCTGCCAAAAGACCTGCCGCCGAAGAGCACGGTGCACGACTATCTGGAGCTGTGGAACTGGGACGGCACGCTGGAGCGCATCCACCATGCACTCTATGTCGCGGTACGCGAACAGGCCGGACGTGAAGCAAGTCCGACGGTAGCGATTATCGACTCGCAAACCGCGAAGGGTGCTCAAAAAGGGGGCCTTGGCTCGATCCTTCGGGCTACGACGCGGGCAAGAAGGTCAAGGGTCGCAAGCGGCACATCCTGGTCGACACGCTGGGCCTCTTGTTGAACGTTGTCGTTCATCCTGCCGATGTTCAGGACCGTGACGGCGCCTTCCTGCTGCTGCGCCGGGCAAGGCGACTGTTCCCGTTTATCAAACGTATCTTTGCTGATGGCGGCTATGCCGGAGAGAAGATGGCGCTCGTCGTCTGGCGAACAGGAGCATGGAAGCTGGAGATCGTGAAGCGATCCGACGTTTCTGGCTTCGAGGTCTTGCCCAAAAGGTGGATTGTCGAAAGGACATTCGCCTGGATCAGTCGCAATCGCCGCTTGGCTCGCGACTTCGAGCGCTACGCCACAACCGTCGCTGCGTTCATTCGTCTCGCCATGATCCGCATCATGCTCAAGCGACTTGCTGCAAACGCCTCGTCATGAATCCAAACTTCCCGGATGGGCTCTTAGGAGAGTCGTCTAGGAGCACAACTTGTAGGCATATCGATGCTCGCATCTTTGTCGATCGGTCGACTCACGTTCCTTCGGGAATATCCAATCATGGGTGGTTTCGATATTCCTCGATCCGCATGCCAAGGATATGGAGCAACTTACCGATTTCATTTCCACTTTGGATGAGGTGATGGCCTGCCTTGGCACGATCCCGTT
>DATGGY010000003.1:0-13707 GCA_035308285.1 Bradyrhizobium sp.
TATGCCCGGCCATGACGGAACGAGGCTTGCGCTCGTCGCAATGAAGAGACTGATTTTCGGTGGCGCGGGGCCTACCCCGGATTGGCCTTCGCAGGCGGATCAGGAGTGATGCTGCAACTACCCCGGATTGGCCTTCAATCCCGCCGCCTCGATTCCGGCGACCGCGCAAATCTCGTCATTGTCGGACGTATCGCCGGAAACGCCGACCGCGCCCAGAAGTGTGCCGCCGTCCTGGATCAGGACGCCGCCGGGCACCGGCACCAGACGTCCCTGCGCGAGCGCATTCACGGCATCGATGAAATAGGCCTGCTCCTGCGCCCTTTGAAACAGCGCGCGCGAGCCCATGCCCATGCCGAGCGCGCCCCAGGCCTTGCCATGCGCGATCTCGGCCCGCATCAGGCTGGTGCCGTCCTGCGCGGCCGTGACCTTCACCGCGCCGCGCGCGTCGAGAATGGTGATGACGAGCGGCTTGAGTTTCTTCTCGACCGCTTTCGCTAGCGCGGCATCGAGAATCTTGCGGGCGACGTCGAGAGTGAGGCTAGTCATGGGAGGGTTCCTTTGCCTGAGATTTTCGGATTTAGAGTTTTGCGCGCGCGCTGTCGAGGCTCATTGCGAGCGCGCGGGCGACATGAAGGGCGGAGCGCATCGCACCGTCCTTGATCTGGTGACGGCACGAGATTCCGTCCGCAATCACCAGCGTCTCCGTCTCAGTGCGGCGCACGGCGGGCAACAGCGAGAGCTCGGCCATCGCCATCGACGTCTCGTAGGTGTCGGCGCCATAGCCGAACGCGCCGGCCATGCCGCAGCAACTGGAGTCGATGGTTTCGACATCGAGCTTCGGGATCAGCCGAAGCGCCTGTTCGACCGGCTTGAACGCGCCGAACGATTTCTGATGGCAGTGGCCGTGCACCACCGCCTTGCCGGCGATGGGACCGAGCGGCAACTGCAAGCGGCCGGCCGCGGCCTCGCGGACCAGAAATTCCTCGAACATCAGGGCGTGCGCGCTGATGTTTTTCGCCGTTTCGTCGGAGCGCAGCGAAAGCAGCTCGTCGCGAAACGTCAGAAGGCAGCTCGGCTCAAGACCTATGATCGGCACGCCGCGCGCGGCGAACGGTGCGAAAGCGGCAACCAGCCGGTCGAGCTCGGCGCGGGCATGATCGACAAGGCCCGCCGAAAGGAAGGTTCGCCCGCAGCATAGGGGCCTGCCGCTGTCCGCCGGCCTTGGAACGTGGACGCGGTATCCGCCGGCGACGAGAACCCGCAACGCGGCATCGAGGTTTTCGCGCTCGTAAGTGCGATTAAAAGTGTCGGCGAACAGCACGACCTCGTGTCCGCCTTTGGGACCGAACACCTCGCTTGCGGGCGCGAACACATCGCGCCGCCATTCGGGCAAAGCGCGCTTGGCGCTGATGCCGGCCACGCGCTCAAGCAGCCACCGCAGCAGTGGGCTCTTGTTGCGCCAATTGGCGAGCGGGGCGAGGCGGGCGAGGAGGGGGGCGTAGCGCGGCAGGAAGCCGACCAGACGATCCCGGAGCGAAAGCCCGTGTTTCGCATTGCGCGCGGCGAGTACCTCGATCTTCATCTTGGCCATGTCGACGCCAACCGGGCATTCATGCCGGCAGGCCTTGCAGGACACGCAGAGCTTCATCGTGTCCATCATCTCGTCACTTGACAGCGCGTCGGGTCCGAGCTGGCCGGAAATCGCGAGCCGCAGCGTGTTGGCGCGGCCGCGGGTGACGTCCTTCTCGTTGCGGGTCGCGCGGAACGACGGGCACATCACGCCGCCTTCGAGCTTGCGGCAGGCACCGTTGTTGTTGCACATCTCGACCGCGCCCTGAAAACCGCGCCCCGAGCCGGGATAAGCCGACCAGTCGAGCGCTGTCTGCAACTCGCCGACGCGGTAGTCCGGCGGATAGCGAAACAGCGAACGGTCGTCCATTTTGGGCGCATCGACGATCTTGCCGGGATTGAGCACGTGGTCGGGGTCGAAGCGCGCTTTGACCTCGCGGAAGTCGGCGATGATGCGCGAGCCGAACATGGTCTCGTGGAATTCCGACCGCACGATGCCGTCGCCATGCTCGCCGGAATGCGAGCCCTTGTATTCGCGCACCATCGCGAAAGTTTCTTCCGCGATGGCGCGCATCGATTTGACGTCCTTCTCGAGCTTCAGGTTCAGCACGGGGCGCACATGCAGGCAGCCTTCGGAAGCGTGCGCATACATGGTGCCGCGGGTGCCGTGCTTGGCGAAAATGGCGTTGAGCCGTTCGGTGTAGTCGGCGAGATGCGGCAGCGGCACCGCGCAGTCCTCGACGAACGAGACCGGCTTGCCTGCCTCCTTCATCGACATCATGACGTTGAGGCCGGAGGTGCGGAAATCCGCTATCGCCACTTGGGTCGCGGGCTCGACCACATCGACCACGCCGCCCCATTTGCGCGGCGAATTGTTCCAGCCAAAGCCGAGATCGCCCATCAACTCGCCGAGCTGTTTCAGTTTTTGCAGATTGTCGGCCTGATCTTCCTCGGCGAATTCCACGATCAGAAGCGCGTCGGGATCGCCGCGCACGGTCGCATCGATCACCGGCCTGAACATCGCGATGTCGCGGCCCAGCGCGATCATGGTGCGATCGACCAGCTCCACCGCGATCGGGCGCAGCTTGACCAGATGCTGGGCGACATCCATCGCTTCGTAGAAGCTGCCGAAATGGCAGACGCCCAGCACCTTGTTGCGGATCACCGGCCACAGCTTCAGCTCGGCTCTCGTGGTGAAGGCGAGCGTGCCTTCCGAGCCGACCAGCAGGTGCGCCATGTTGTTCGGCGCATTGCGAGGCACCAGCGCATCGAGATTGTAGCCGCCAACCCGGCGCTGCACTTTCGGAAATTTGTCGGCGATCTCGGCCGCCTCGCGCTCGCCGAGTGCCAGCATGTCGCGGAAGAGGGAGAGGCCGCTGTCGTTTGAATGCGGCTGGGTGAGATCGCGCGGCACCTCGCCGAAATGCAACAACGTGCCGTCCGCGAGTGCGGCATCCATCGACAACGTGTTGTCGCGCATGGTGCCGTAGCGCAGCGAGCGTCCGCCGCAGGAATTGTTGCCGGCCATGCCGCCGATGGTGGCGCGCGAGGCGGTGGAAACGTCGACCGGAAACCACAGCCCGTGTTTTTTCAGTTGCCGGTTGAGATCGTCGAGCACGATTCCCGGCTCGACCACGCAAGCACGGTTCTCGACGTCGAGCGAGAGGATGCGGTTGAGATGTTTGGAGAAGTCGATGACGATGCCGTCGTTGATGGTCTGGCCGCATTGCGACGTGCCGCCGCCGCGCGGGGTGACTTTCCGTCCCGCATCGCGCGCGACCGCAAGCGCGCGCAGCGCCTCGTCGATGGTGCGCGGCACCACCACGCCGGCCGGCATGATCTGGTAGAACGAGGCGTCGGTGGCGTAGCGGCCGCGGTTGAAGGCGTCGAAGTACACCTCGCCCGTAATCTCGCGCGCGAGCCGCTCCTTCAACTTCCCGGTGCCCTTATCGATCATTCCATCTCCACCAACACACGATGAAATTGGGTTGAACTGTAACCGCGATGGAGGTGCGCTCCCTCTCCCATCGGGAGAGGGTCGGGGAGAGGGGTTACGCTCCCTCGTGAGGGCAAGTAGCCCCTCACCCGGATTGCACTGGACGATGCTTCGCATCGCCAGAGGCAATCCGACCTCTCCCCAGCGGGGAGAGGTGAACCGTGTCTGCCGACAATGCGATTCAACCAATAATTATTTCGCTCCAACAGCAAAACGCGTCTCCTCTCGTGCCAAGCTAAATGCAACTCGGTTAGGCCCGCATTCCAATTTGAATGCAAAATTTGAAGGGCTATCAGGCTGGCTCGGACGCCGCCATACCGACCGCTTTGAGGTGTTCGACGGCGGCGGTCCGCTTGTTGCGCAGATGTTTGAACAGGATGTCGCTCAATTCATTGCCGGCGCGGCGGCGCAGCGCCTCCAGGATGGTCTCGTGTTCGCGCATCGCTTCCCCCCAGCGCTCGCGCTTGCGGGCGAAATTGGCGGAGTAGCGTATCCGGCGAATTCTTCCCGCAAAGTTTGCATAAGCGCTTTTCAGCGTGGCGTTGCGCGAGGCTTCGACGATCTTCTGGTGGATGAGCTGATTGACGTGGAAATAGCCGTGCATGTCGCGGTGCAGGTAGAAACCGTACATTTCGTAATGCAGCCGCTCGATTTCGGCAATTTCCTCATCGGTGATGTTTTCGCAGGCGAGCCTTCCGGCGAGGCCTTCCAGTCCGCCCATGACGTCGAACAATTCGCCGAGATCCTGTTCGCTCAAGGGCCGCACCCGCGCGCCGCGGTTGGGCAAAAGCTCCACCAGGCCTTCGGACGCCAACACTTTCAGCGCCTCACGCAGCGGCGTGCGCGAAATTTGCAGCATCTCGCAAAGCTGGCGTTCCGGAACGCGGCCACCATCGGCAATGTTGCCTTCGACGATGTGATCCCGAAGCCGCGTGAGGATTTCATCGTGCAGGGATTGGTCTTCCCGGGCGCGGTCCGCCGTGCCCGCGAGGGCCTGCGAGGTCGTGTCGCTTGGATTGATCGGTTTCATGGCCGGAACATACCCACAAAGAGGTAGAGCCGTCGACCGAAATTGCACACAATTTATCGGTTGCTGCGGGTGGAATCGAATGCAATATGCAGGGCTCGCAGACAGAAGCAGCCAAAACAATGGAGGAATCCGTGACCAAGCACCAGGGACGCCATTTCCTGAACATTCCCGGCCCAAGCCCGGTCCCGGATCGGGTGCTTCGCGCCATGGACATGCCGGTCATCGATCACCGCAGCGCCGAGTTCGCCGAGCTCGGTAAGGCCGTGTTCGAGGGCTGCCAGAAGATCTTCAAGACCAGGGGGCCGGTGATCGTCTTCCCGTCCTCCGGCACCGGCGCCTGGGAAGCGGCGATCGTCAATACGCTGTCGCCGGGCGACAAGGTGCTGATGGTCGAGACCGGCCATTTCGCCACCCTGTGGCGGCAGATGGCGGGCCGCTGGGGGATCGACGTCGATTTCATGCCCGGCGACTGGCGCCATGGCGCCGATCCCGCCGCGATCGAGGCCAAGCTCGCCGCCGACAAGTCCCAGACAATCAAGGCCGTGATGGTGGTGCACAACGAGACTTCCACTGGCGTCACCAGCCGGGTTGGCGAGATTCGCGCGGCGATGGACAAGGTCGGCCATCCCGCGCTGCTCCTCGTGGACACGATTTCCTCGCTGGGCTCGGTCGACTTCCGCCACGACGAATGGAAGGTCGACGTCACCGTCTCCTGCTCGCAGAAGGGTTTCATGCTGCCGCCGGGGCTCGGCTTCAACGCGGTCTCGGAGAAGGCGCGCGCCGCCGCCAAGACCAACAAAATGCCGCGGTCCTATTGGGATTGGGAAGAGATGCTCAAGCCGAACGCCAACGGCTTCTTCCCGTATACGCCCGCCACCAACCTGCTTTACGGTTTGCGCGAAGCCATTGCGATGCTGCTTGAAGAGGGGCTCGATAACGTGTTCGCCCGGCACAAGCGCCTTGCCGCGGCAACGCGCGCGGCGGTGGCGCATTGGGGCCTCGAAGTGCTGTGCCAGGAGCCGGCGGAGTATTCGCCGGTGCTCACCGCCGTGCTGATGCCGCCGGGACACGACGCCGACAAGTTCCGCAAAACCGTGCTCGATAACTACAACATGTCGCTCGGCTCGGGCCTCTCAAAGGTGGCCGGCAAGGTGTTTCGCATCGGTCATCTCGGCGAGTGCAACGAGCTTACGCTGCTGGGCGCCTTGTCCGGCGTGGAGATGGGGCTGTCGGCGGCCGGCGTTCCGCATCGCGCCGGCGGCGTCGATGCCGCGATGGCCGCGTTGGAGGACCCGACCAAGTCCAACGCGCCCGGTCATCTGAAGATGGTCAAGACCTAAGACCACGTCATCAATTGGTGGCATTTGTGCTGATGGATCAATGCGTCATAGTGAAAGTTGAGAGTTTTCCGGGAGGATGAGCGAGATGCGGCTTCGGTTAAAGCCCACCCATGTCGTGCTGGCGATGCTGTGCATCATGTACTTCATCACCTATGTCGACCGGGTCAACATCGGCACAGCGGCAAGCGAAATCCAGAAGGAATTCCATCTCAGCAACACCCAGCTTGGGCTGGTGTTTTCGGCCTTCGCCTATCCTTATCTGCTGTTTCAGGTGATCGGCGGCTGGGTCGGCGATCATTTCGGGCCGCGCAGGACGTTGTTCTGGTGCGGCCTGATCTGGGCGCTCGCGACCATCATGACCGGCTTTGTCACGGGCCTGGTGACGCTGTTCATTGCCCGCGTCGCGCTCGGCTTCGGCGAGGGCGCGACCTTCCCGACCGCCACGCGCGCGATGCAGTATTGGACACCCGCCGACAAACGCGGCTTCGCGCAGGGCCTCACGCATGCCTTCGCGCGGCTCGGCAATTTCGTGACGCCGCCATTGATCGCCGCACTGATGGTCTGGTCGACCTGGCGCGGATCGTTCATCGTGCTCGGTCTGGTCAGCTTGCTCTGGGGCGTCGTGTGGGTGCTCTATTTCCGCAACGAGCCGGCCGATCATCCCGCAATCACCGCCGAAGAGCTGGCCTCGCTGCCGCCGCGCCCGCCCCAAGCGCGGCCCAGGGTGCCGTGGGGACCCCTGTTGCGGCGGATGTGGCCGGTCACGCTGACCTATTTCTGTTACGGCTGGTGCCTCTGGCTTTACCTGAACTGGCTGCCGCTCTTCTTCAAGAACAACTATAGCCTCGATCTGAAGAACTCGGCGCTGTTTGCGTCCGGCGTCTTCTTCGCCGGCGTGGTCGGCGACAGCCTTGGCGGCGTTCTCTCCGACGGCATTCTCAAGCGAACCGGCAATGTCCGCCTGGCTCGGCTGAGCGTCACCGTCACCGGCTTTGCCGGCGCGCTGGCCTCGCTGATACCGATCCTCTTCGTCCACGACATCACGATCGTGGCGCTATGCCTTTCCGGCGGCTTCTTCTTTGCCGAGATCACGATCGGCCCGATGTGGTCGGTGCCGATGGACATCGCGCCGAAATTCTCCGGCACCGCCTCGGGCCTGATGAATACCGGTTCGGCCTTTGCGGCGATCGTCTCGCCGCTGGTTGCGGGCTACGTGATCGACATCACCGGCAACTGGTATTTGCCATTCCTGATGTCGATGGGGTTATTGCTGCTGGGAGGCCTCTCGGCGTTCCTGATGCACCCGGAAGTGCCCTTTGAGGCCGGCGAGGAAATCCCGTCGGCCGGACAGCCCGTCGCCGCGGAGTGAAGCCGGCCCGGCGCCGTCGCTCGATCATCACCCGCCGGCGGGCTTTCGGTGGCCGTCCAGCCGCGATCCGGCTTCCGCCCCGTCGTTCGGGAAGCACGCGCTCTAAAGGCCTGTCCGTTGGGCAGCAAATGTCAAATCCACTCCACTAGGATTGTTTCGATCCGCTCAATGCTCGTTGCCGCCATAAGAAGGTATCTTGATCGAAGCCGTCGGTCATGAGCCGCGCTTCGTGCCAGTCAAGGTCCTGGCGGCGGACGAGTGCGCGGTACTGCCCCGGCGCAACGCCGAAGCGAGCGCGGAACGCCCGGGTGAACTGGCTCGATCCGCCAAAACCGCAGCGCTTGACGAGTTCCTTCAGCGAGCGATCGCCTTTGTTGTCTGCCAGCAGGAGCCGCAGAGCCTCGTCGAGGCGGCGCCTTAACAACACGGCGCGAACGCCGCCTTCCGATGCCAGGAGCCGGTAGAGCGAGGCGCGCGACAAGTTGACTGCATCGGCGATCTCGTCGGGCCTGAGCTCGGCATTCTCAAGATGCGCGTCGATGTAATCAATCGCGGCCTTTCTCCTCGACTTCGCCTGATCCAATTCATCGCCTGCCAATTTCCTGCGCGCCTGCGCAGCCGTCAGCGCCACGATGCCCTCGATCGCCGCCTCGGCTTCGCTCACCGTCAGGTTGTCGGCCTGTGCAAAAAGCTCCTGCATCGTGGCGCCGATCAGCCGCGCCGCGCCGCTCCCCTTCGGAAAGATAAGCCCGTGCGGCTCGAGCGACAGCAGTGCCGCCGGTAGGCTCTCGCGCGCGACTGTAAGTGTCAGATTCTCATAGTCGGTTGCCACGCTGTGGAGCGGCCGCGCATTATCGATGATAACGACGTCGCCGGCCTCGTGACGCGCGCGCCATCCGCCGTAGTCGCTGTCCACTACGCCTTCGGTGTTAAGATAAATAGAGAGCTGATCGGCACCGCGCGCGATCAGCGCGGGCCCCCGTGTCATGGTGAACGCCGTGCCCTGACATCGCCTCAGAACCGCTTGAGGCGTCGCGTAGGTACGGGTGACGAGGCGGAAGCGCGCTTCCTCCGATGGGTCCGGCAGCGAGACCGTATAGAGAGGAGCAACGGCCGCGCGAAACGCCTGCCAGAGTGGCGCACCGAAATTACCTTGCGGATTTGAGTCTAATCCTTGCAGCTTGGGCGACAGGCCGATGTCTGCCTGCGAACCTCTATCGGCTTGCGAACCGTCAGCGCTGCCTCCAGCCATAACCCTGCTCTCCCCGCTCGAAAAGTTCTCTACGATGACGCGAGGGCGCCATCAAGGTTAGTAGTTCCTAAAAAACGATCACACCTTCGGTAGTGCGGGTTCGTGCCATCGTCATGCGCAGCTTCGAACGCCGCGGCTTTGAAACTGAACTCGTCACGCGCACTCGAAGCGAGTTAACGCCGTGGATCAATTCGTTGACGCGGCGTCTCAAGCTGTGGTTGCACGATCAATTACCAGTTGAACGCAAGCAACTTTTCTTGTCTGAATTTTTTGGGGCCGAGTGACGCAGCTCGGCGGGACTCGCACTGCGCCTTACTGCAGCGTTTTCGTTTGTGAATCTTCTGCGACAACAAACCGCAGCCAGCGATGTAATGCGGATTGCCAACGCACTCGATCCGCCAGCCCTGAACGGTTCATTCCTGAAAAACTTTGCGGAATTCCGACGATGAGAGACGCTTCATACCCTGCGGCGGCAACCGCCTCCCACGAGGCCGCGGCTCGCGGTCAAAAAACCAGGCGAAGGAGCATTTTCGCGTCGCTCCTCGAGGCGCTGCACGACTCACGACGCCATCAAGCTCTGCGCATGCTCCGACAGTATCGGCATCTGATCGCGCAGCCCAAAGAAGACTGCCCGTACAATTTGATCCCGAAAATCGAAAGCAATAAACATGACGATGGGTGAAAGGTTTTCACACCGAAAGTTGTTTGCCCGGCTGCCGGTACCAAGCGAAAAGGTGCTGATCGCGACCGTCGCCATCGCATTCCTGTTTCTCCATGTCCTTGCAGGCATGATCATGCAGCGCGCTGCTGCGGACGGGACTGTGACTTCGCAGCAGCAGTCGAGACCATCCTTATACGACTAGTTTTGTCTGCAACCCGTTCGTTCGCTCGCGGGTCAGGTGGAGAAGGCGGCCATGATGCGCATCGAATCCTTTTCCGGCTGGTCGCGGTTGTTCCCTACCGGCGCTCTTGTTCCAGGCCTCGCCGGCTTTGCCTTCACGGCAGCGACAGGCGTTATGCCGATGATAGGGGATAATCCCATGCACACAACGATGATTGCCATGTGTGTTTTTGGTGCGGCCGTCTTGTCGGGCTCAACCGGTCTGGGATTTCCGCTGCTGGCCGTGCCAATCTTTCTGCTCGACTATGCCCCACCGCAAGCCATTCTCATGGCCTGCATCTGCTCCCTGATAGGACAGTGCTTCGCGGTAGCGGTTTTGCGCCAAACCGTTTGCTACGAGATCAGGTGGCAGTTGGTCCTGTCGGGTATGCTGGGGGTGCCGATCGGTACTCTCCTCTTATTGATGGCCGATATCAGCGCTCTTCGATTTGGACTTGCCATCCTCCTCATTTCATCCAGCATGTGGCTGTTGATCGGCGGCTACGTGCACGTTCGCCGTGCGGCAGGTCTTTCCGAACTGCTAGTCGGCGTATCGGGTGGCATATGCGGCGGGTTGTTCGGAGTTTCGTCAGCGGTTCCGGCGACGTGGCTGTCGGCCTGCGGTCTCGACAAGATGCGTCAGCGCGCCATCATCCAGCCCTACATCATCGCGGCGCAATGTATCTCGCTGACCTTGCTTTGCCTTCATGATACGCTAACGGTCGCCATCGTCCGGGCGATTGCGGTTTATATCGTACCCCTGGTCGCGGGCGTTGCAATTGGCGCAGCAGGATTCCGGATCATATCAAGCGGGCTTTACTCGCGCGCGGTCCTCGGAATTACCCTCCTGTCCGGTCTGATGCTGCTCTTTCGCTGATTTTGCCGTCATTGCCGGGCATAGCCGTCCAAAGGACGGCGTCGCTTCCGCTCGCCTATGCCCGGCACCGGCCGGGGGTCCCTTGGATCGTCCCCCGGCGCCCTCCGGCCGGCCTTCAGCGGCCGCCAAGACCCGATCCGGCTGGCCCCCTTTGGCGCGATAAAGCCCTTCTTCTTGCGCATTGACGGCGCGCGCCGGGCGGGGGACAAGCCCGGCAAATAGTGATATTCGAGCGCTTGGAAACGTTACTCCCCGGAAGGACGCCGATGACCCTGCATACTGGAAGGCATTTTCTACAGATTCCGGGCCCGACCAACATCCCCGACCGGGTGCTGCGGGCCATGGACATGCCTGCCCTTGATCATCGCGGCCCGGAATTTGCCGAACTCGGCTACGCGGTCCTTGCCGGGATCCAGCGCATCTTCCGCACCAAGCAGCCGGTCATCATCTTTCCGTCCTCCGGTACCGGCGCCTGGGAAGCCGCGCTGGTCAACACGCTGTCGCCCGGCGACAAGGTGATTTTGGCCGAGACCGGCCAGTTCGCCGTGCTCTGGCGCGGCATTGCCGAAAAATTCAAGCTCGACGTCGAATTCTTAGCCACCGATTGGCGGCGCGGCGCCGATGTCAGCGAGATCGAGACGAGGCTCGCCGCCGACCGCGCGCACAAGATCAAGGCGGTGATGGTCATCCACAACGAGACCTCGACCGGCTGCGTCACCCATCCGTTCGAGGTGCGAAAAGCCCTCAACCGCACCAATCACCCGGCGCTGTTGATGGTCGATACCATCTCCGGCCTTGCCTCGATGGAATACGAGCACGACGCCTGGGGCATCGACGTTGCCGTCGGCGGATCGCAGAAGGGCATGATGCTGCCGCCGGGCTTGAGCTTCAACGCGGTGTCGGAGAGGGCGCTCGCGGCCTCCAAGGCGAACGGCTCGCTCCGTTCCTATTGGGACTGGCACGACATGCTCGAGATCAATAAACAAGGGACCTTCCCCTATACGCCCGCGATCAACCTGTTGTTCGCGTTGCGCGAAGCTATCGCGATGCTGGAGGAGGAGGGCCTCGAGAACGTCTTCGCCCGGCACAAGCGCCATGGCGCCGCGACCCGCGCGGCGATCAAGGCCTGGGGGCTGGAGCCCGTCTGCCTCGACCCGCATGCTTATTCGCCGTCGCTGACCGCGGTCATGGTTCCCGAGGGCTGCGACGCCGATGCCTTCCGCAAGGTGGTGCTGGAGAACTTCGACATGTCGCTCGGCACGGGCCTTGGCAAGATCAAGGGCAAGGCGTTCCGGATCGGCCATATCGGGCACTTCAACGATCTGATGCTGATGGGGACGCTATCCGGCGTCGAGATGGGGTTGGACCTTGCCAAGGTGCCGCACCGCGCCGGCGGCGTGATCGCCGCCATGGAGGTCCTCAAACGCCGCGACGTGGTGGCGATGCCGAAATCGAAAGCGGCCGTCGCCTGATCGGCGGTTGCGGCATCCAACCACAAGAACAGAAAGAGCGCGCAATGAACGCCCCCGCAGCCGCGAGCGAAGACCTCATCTACACCGTCGAAGACGGTATCGCGCGGCTGACCTTCAACCGTCCGCAGGCGCGCAATGCGCTGACCTTTGCGATGTATGAGCAGATGGCGGCGATCTGCGAGAGCGTCAACGCCGACCGTTCGATCAAGGCGATGATCCTCACAGGCGCAGGCGACAAGGCGTTCGCCTCCGGCACCGACATCTCGCAATTCCGCGCGTTTAAGACCGCGCAGGATTCGCTCGATTACGAGGCGCGGATCGATCGCGTGCTGGGCACGCTGGAGCAGGTGCGGGTGCCCGTGATCGCGGCGATTGCCGGCGCCTGCACCGGCGGCGGTGCGGGGATTGCGGCCTGTTGCGACATCAGGATCGGCACGGCCTCCGCTAGAATCGGCTTTCCGATCGCGCGCACGCTCGGCAATTGCCTCTCGATGTCCAATATCTCAAGGCTGGTATCCCTGATCGGGCCGGCGCGGACCAAGGATCTGATCTTCAAGGCGCGGCTGGTCGAAGCCCCCGAGGCTCTCGCGCTCGGCCTGCTCAACGAGGTCGTGCCCGACGTCGAGACGTTGCAGCGCCGCGCCGATGAGACCGCCAAGCTATTGGCGGGTCATGCGCCGATCACAATGGAAGTGACCAAGGAGGCGGTGCGCCGCATCCGGCGGACGTTGACGCGCGACGAGGGCGAGGATCTGATCCTGCGCGCCTATATGAGCGAGGATTTCCGGGAAGGCATGGACGCCTTCCTCAACAAGCGCACGCCGAACTGGAAGGGCAAGTAGGCTCCGCTTCGGATGATGAACTCCGCGAAACCATCAACTGATAGCGGCCTACGGTTGCTGATGAACCGACCTTGCCCGCGTTCCCCGGATGCTGCGCAATACGCCGCTTTTGCGGCGTGGTGCGCTGCTGATCCGGGGTCCATCGGTGTGGGTCCCGGCCTCTGCGGAGCAGCGTTACACGCTGCACCGCGTCCGGGACACGAGAAGGCTCCGGACAAACGAAAGCCCGGCGCAAGGCCGGGCTTTTAAGTTTGACTTGAGGAGCGTTGAGCTCAGTACCTCGCCACGACGGGGCTGTCGAACTTGTAATTGACGCCGACGCGCAGGATGTTGTCGGTGAAATGCGAGGAGTAGGAAGCCCCGGCATTGGTGCGGATAGGCACCAGAATGTTGGTTGCGAGCGGGCCGAAACTGGCGGTGCCGAGGTCCATGTAGAGATATTCGAGCTTGGCGGTCCAGTTGCCGCCGATCGCGCCCTCGATGCCGGCGCCCGCCGTCCAACCCACCCTGGTCGAGTTGAGATTGGGGAAAACGGCCGACCCCGCCCCCTGCAACGTCGGTCCGGAGATGCTGCCGGCTGTGTCCAATTCGCCGTAAGCAAGACCGCCGGTTCCGTATAGCAGGACCGCCGGAGTGACAAGAAAGCCGGCGCGGCCGCGCACCGTGCCAAACCAGGCCAGATGCTGGGTCAAGGTCGAGGTAATGTTGCTGGGGCCGTCGCCGCAGCCCGTGCAAACCAGCGTCGCAAATCCGCGCTCGCGGCTGCCCTGAATGTCGCCCTCCAAGCCTGCCACCCATCTGGACATCTGCCAATTGTAGCCGAACTGGCCACCGCCGATGAAGCCGTTGACGTTATCGCGGGCCGCGCCGGCCACGCTCGCTCCGGTAAGGGAGTTGGAGATGGTCTCGGTATTGGAGGAGCTGCCCAGGCTGTAGCCGAGGTTGCCGCCGATGTAGAATCCCGTCCAGTTGAACAGCGGCTCGGCAAAGACCGGCGCCTTTGTGTAGTAGCTCCGCATCGGCAGATCGGCCGCGAACGCGCTTGTCGCGAGCAGCGAGGCAACCGTGGTCATTCCAATC
>DATGGY010000004.1:0-20423 GCA_035308285.1 Bradyrhizobium sp.
CATCGGCTAGCTCCCGGCAGCGCGGGCTAAATCGCGAATTATTCGTCTGCCATTGTCACGGGATGCAGGGTGAGATCAAGCGGGAATAGCTTCGCTATTCGTCTAAACGCTACTGCCTGGCGATGAGGTGCTCTTTCGACAACTTGGACTGTGGAGAGCCTCTCACGCGGCAAGGTGTATTGTCGTCCCTGCGAAAGCAGGGACCCATACGCCGTGTTGGCTGGTTTGGAAGACGCTGTTCGACGGCTTTCGCGCAACAATTGAGGTCTGTGGTTGGTTGGTCCCTGCGTGCGCAGGGACGACGGCTGGGGCGAGCGCGATTAACGCGTGACCGACCATGGCGATCATGATCTCAGCATCCGACCACGCCGCGACAGCGGCGACGACTGCTTCCTCTCGCCGCTCTTCGCGGGGCGAGATGACCGAACCCGTATGCCGCTAGCGCGATACAATCGCCATCAGATGATCCAGGCGTTCCCGCATGACCTTCTGCAGGTCGTAATCGCCCCGGCCGAACTCGGCATTGCGGCGGGCGACGAAGTCGTCCTGCTCGCGCTGCATGGCGCGGCCGGCGCGCGGATTATCCCTGGCCGCCTGGCGGACGACCTTGGTATTCACCGCGTTGATCTCGCGATCGAGATTGGCAAGCTCGGGATCGGCGCAGATCGCCTTCTCGACCGGCCGTCTGGCAGCGGCACAATTGAAGCTCGGTTTGTTGTTAACCGCGATCGCCGCGCCCAGCCGTTCCAGCTCGAACGCCAGCGATTTGTAATTGGCCCTTGCCTTCGGATGATTCGGATCGAGTTTGATCGCGGCGCCGAAATCGGCGAGCGCGCGTCGCCGGTCGCCCTTCTTGCGATACAATTCGCCCCTGACATTGAAAATATCGGCAAGCGTCGGATCGAGCCGCAGCGCCACGTCGTAATCGCCGATGGCGCGATCGATCTGGTCCTTGCGCTCATAGGCGGCGCCGCGGGCGATCAAAGCCTTGACCCGATCGGCCTTCGGTGCCTTCTCGTTGCCGGTCAACGAATTGCAAACGGCGATGATCTTGTCATCGTCATTGGCTATCACCGCGGCCATGCACGGCGCGGAATCGATCTGCTCCTCGGTCGGCTCGCTGGTCGCGGCATGGGCGGCGTGCGGCAGCGCTGCCCAAAGCACGGCAGCGAGGGCCGCACTTCGGATCGGGGACCTGGAATAGCGTTGCATCGAATTGCTCATGGCACGGCGATCGCAGCTATATCTTGTTTGCGTCGTCCCTGCGAAAGCAGGGACCCATACGCCGCGGCGTTTCATTTTAAAAAAGCTGTTGGACGACAGACACTCTATTACGAAAGCCGGTGGTTATGGGTCCCTGCTTTCGCAGGGACGACGCGAGAGCCTACGTCACCTTCAGCGTGATGCCGCCATCGACCACGAGTTCGATGCCGGTGACGTATTTCGATTCGTCGGAGGCGAGAAACAGCGCGGCGTTGGCGACGTCGAAGGCGTCGCCCATGTATCCCATCGGCACCTGCGAATCACGCGCGCGCCACATCGCCTCGACGTCGCCCTTGGCATAACTGGCTGCCAACCCCGCCGAGTGCTCCACCATCGGCGTCTTCATCAGCCCCGGCAGGATGGCGTTGACGCGGACTTTCCTGGGCGCGAACTCGACCGCCGTCGTGCGCGTCATCTGGTTCATCGCCGCCTTGGTCGTTGCATAGGTGACGTAGGATATGCCGAGATGACGGATCGAGGCGATTGACGAAATGTTGATAATCGAGCCGCCGCCCTGCGCCACCATCACCGGGATGACGTGCTTCATGGCGAGATAAGCGCTCTTGAGATTGACGGCGAAGACCCGATCCCAATCGGCCTCAGACACGTCGATCACGCTTCCGGTCTCGGCAATGCCGACGTTGTTGTCGAGCACGTCGATGCGGCCATAGGCCTTCAGGCACGCCGCAACCATCGCCTTGATGTCGGCCTCTCGCGAGGCGTCCGCCGTGAACGCGGCAGCCGTGCCGCCCTCGGCGGCGATGATTCCAGCGGTTTCCCCGGCGGCGGCGGCGTTTCGATCCACGCACAACACGCGCGCGCCTTCGCGTGCAAAGGTCACGGCGGTGGCCTTGCCGTTGCCCCAGCCGGGCCCGATCGAGCCGGCGCCGACCACGATCGCTGTCTTTCCTTCAAGGCGTCCCACTTCAAGATCTCCGTCTTTCGTCGAAGTTGGCCGGGCGCGGGCGGATGGTCAAGCCGTCATCCCGATCGTCTCGGGGACGCCGCTTCGCTCTTCCAACAAGGCGGCTGCCCGCGTACTCTCGAGGCCTTCGAACCGGCCCGTCAGAAGCCGGCCCTCACCTGGAGAACGCCACAATGCCCGCCTTTCGTAATGTCGGATTACTATCCCTGGGTGCCGCGATCCTGCTCGGCATCGCCGGCCTCAATCTCGCTCACGCCAAACCCTTCATGATCGTCGGCCTCGACGAGAAGGTTTCGTGGGACGATGACGGCAAGACGGTCCTGTCCCTGCCGGGCAAGGACCAGGTCTTGATCGTCGATCTCGCCAACCCCGAAAATCCCAAGATCGCCGCCACATTGCAGCTCGAAAATTCCGTCGTCGGACCGCCGGTCAATGTCGACATCGATCCCACCGGCTCGATCGCGCTGGTGGCGAATTCGGTCGACGTCGTCAAGGACGGCGATAAGCTGAAGCAGGTGCCGGACAACAAGATCTTCGTGATCGACCTGAAAGCCAACCCGCCCAAGCTCGCTGCCACCATCACCGGCGGCAAGCAGCCGTCGGGGTTGAGCTTCAGCCCATCCGGCAAGATGGCGCTGGTCGCCAACCGCGCGGATAATTCGGTCAGCGTGCTCTCGGTCAACGGCACCGACGTCAAGGTCACCGACACCATCGGTTTCCCCGACAGCGTCGCGCATGTGCAGTTCACGCCCGACGGCAAGCACGCGCTCGCCGTGCGATTCCCCGCGCACAAGGTGTCGGTGCTCGACGTCGACGGCGACAAGGTGACCTACAGCAAGATCGACCTGCCGACCGGCCAATGGCCCTACAACGTGGTGGTGACGCCCAACAGCAAGATCGCGCTTACTTCCGACAATGGCGGGGCCGGATCGTCCGACGGCAATGTCGACACCACGAGCGTGATCGACCTCGAAGCGAGCCCCCCGCGCATCATCGATCGGGTGGTGGTCGGCGACGGCCCGGAGGGACTTGCCATGTCGCCGAAGGGCGACGTCGCGGTCGCCGCGATCCTGCGCGGCTCGAACATGAAGAAGGCCTTCTACTACAACAAGAACGGCAGCCTTACGGTGCTCAAGATCGACGGCAAGAAGGTGACCAAGACCCAGGATATCGAGGTCGGCGGCTTGCCCGAGGCGGTCGTGTTCACGCCCGACGGCAAATATCTTCTGGCCGGAAATTATATCTCCCAGGATTTCTCCATCCTGAAGGTCAACGGCAGCAAGCTCACCGATACCGGCAAGCGGTTCAAGGTGCCTGGCCATCCGGCCTCGGCGCGGATAGGCCATTAGCGCCGATGTTGAGATCGGGTTGATCTGCTGCGGCAACGGAAGTGCACCCCCTCTCCCGCGCTTGCGGGGGAGGGTTGGGGTGGGGGTGCCTCGGCACGACGCACTGGTCGAGTGGATAGACTTCCCCCACCCGCCGCGCTCCGGCGCGCGATTGCGCTGCCGAGCGCGTCGACCTCCCCCGCAAGCGGGAGAGGTGCTACGATCGCCGGGATCAATCCGTCGCTCCGCGCTCGAATTGCCGCATCGCTTCGCCGCGCGCGAGCAGGCGTTTGGCGGTGTGATAGGTCGGCAGTTCGACCAGCGAGCGATCCACTTCGACGCGGGCCTGGCCCGCGGCGCGGGCCGCTTCGAACGCCGTGACGATTCGATGCGCGCGGCGAATTTCGTCGTCGTCCGGTGAAAGGATGCCGTTGATGACCGCGGCGTGGGCGTGGTCGACAAGGCTTTTTGCGACATAGCCCAGTCGTCGCGCCCACAGCGCATCGCGCCTTACGCCGTCCGCATCGCTCCAGGTATAGGGACAATCGACCGCGACGACGCCGGCGGCCGTGCATTCGACGATGAAGCGCTGCCGGCAATAAGCGAGCTCCACGCTGTCCGGTCCGCGCTCGGCGCCGAGATCGGCGGCCAGGTCTTCCGCGGCGAGCAGGCAGGCCGCCGTTCGCGGACTTGCTTTCGCAATGGCAGCCGTCTGAACCAGGGCGCGCGCAAATTCGATGTTGGGCAGCAATGCCGTCGAACCCGGGGCGAGGCCATAGTCGCGCTCGAATCGCGTCACCGCCGCATCGAGCTCGACCACGTGCTGAGGCTCGGCGACCTTCGGCAGCGCCACGACGTCGGGAGCGCCGCGCATCGCCGCGGCAAGATCGTCCATGCCGTCCTGGTCGAGCGGATTGACGCGCACTGCGACCACGGCCCCCGCTTCCCGCCAGAAACGAAAAAGATCAGCCGAAAGCGCCCGCGCGGCGGAGCGGGATGCCGGCGGCGTAAAATCCTCCAGCTCCTGGATCAGGACATCAGCGCCGCTTGCCGGTGCGCGGCGCAGCGCAGCTTCGTTGGCGCCCTCGACGAAAAGCCAGGACCGACAGAGGCGCGCGGGCCGGGTTCGGCGCATTGGATTTCTCAAAAAAGCCGGTTTCGATTCACGCAGGTCCTATTGGAACGTCATGTCTATGCATTTCGAAATATCGGAACCGAGGCCGGAGCTGATGGTGATGCAGCCGCGCACTTTCTGCTTGGTGTTGTCGCTCGCCCATACCGAATAGCCGCCGGTACCAAAGAACGAATTGGTGTTCGGCGGCTCGGTCTCGGTGGCATCGAACGAATAACTGGAATCGGTTTCGAAGATGCGGGGCTTTTTGGTGCAACTGCCGTCGGCCTGGACGTTGATCACTTCTTTGTTGTCGCGCGTCAGCGCCAGGCTGACCTGGCACCTGAAATATTCGGAAGTCCTGACGTTGAAGATGTAGGCGTAGGATTTGCAGGTCGCGGTATTGAGTTTGCCCGCGCTCAGCCCCCGGCTGCAGGAAATTCTCTGGTTGTTGCTGAGCTTGAATTCGTCCGCCTGGGCTTTGGCGCCGAGCGTCGCAAGCAGCGCGATGCCAACACAAATTTTCAGAACGTGGTTCATCCAAATCATCCCCATTATTTTTTCCCGAGCACCCGGTCCTGGTGTAGTGGCGAGGAAGATAGTCGCGAAGTCTAAGGTGGGAAATCACAAAGTCTTAAGACCATCTGCGAGGCGCATCGTGTTGACGTGACCGCAGCGTTCGTGATTTGTTCAAAAATCGACGGTGGGAGCATGCAGGATATGATTCGATTTTCGACCAAGACGATCTTGATGGCGGCGGCGTTCGCCGCCTTGACAGCCCCGGCGTTTGCCGAGCCGGCGGCGCCCTGGGAGCTGAAGCCCGACATGGGCTACGGCTACGACAAGCAGGGCAAGACTTTCGTCTACAAGATGGGTACCAATAATGCGGGCCTGCTCCTGAAGGGCGCAAAGAAGGTGCCGAAGGGCACGTTGTTTTTCATCGGCCAGAACGGACAACTTTACATGCGCACCGGCCCGTTCCTCGAGGGCGACGGCAAGTTCATGTTCGGGCCGAATTGAGGGGCACTCTGTCTCCTGATGTCATCATCCGCGAAAGCGGATGATCCAGTACTCCGCGCGGCCTGCGGTCATCATTCGAACAGTGCGGGTTACTGGATGCCCCGCATTCGCGGGGCATGACGGCAAGGATCGGATCGATCCGCCGGGACGACGACAAACTAAAACGCCGCCGCCAGTTCCTTTGCGCCCGGCAGATTGCTGTTGGAGTCCATTCGGCTATCGGTGACTGCCAATAGCTTCGCCACCGTGTTGTGACGGATCGCCACGGGGTTGCGCTCGTAGCCGGCACGCTGGAAGAAATTCGATGTCGGGACTTGCTCCCGCAAGGCCTGCGGCATCGTCACCATGTCGAGCCCGGTGCTGTCGCCGGTCAGGTTCATCATTTCGAGTTCGGCGGCGCTGAGCGGGCGGTTAAAACCCTTGGCGCGCGCGAAAATCACCGAGGTCAAAAGCTTGTGCGTCTGCAAGAGCGGGCCGACGTCGATGTCGAGCACCATGGCGTGCAGCGCCCAGCCCTGCGGGGTATCGGCGAGCTTCTCATGCTGCGACCAGTCGTCCGGCACCGAGCGCGCAAAGGCCACCATTTTCTTCAGCACGGCGAGCTTGCGATCCAATGCCTGGCGCGGCACCCCCGATAGTTGCGCCGCCCGCTGCGTAAGGTCGCGGATGAATTCGTGGCCCTGCTCGGCAAGTAGCTCGACGCTGTTGGTGGTGAGAAGCTGGTTGTAGCCGATGGCGGTGGAAATCGCGCGGCCGCCGCGCAGGCCGGACTGCATGTCGTAATTGCCGTTGCCGCCGGTCTCGAACGAATAGACCCGCACCGCCTGCTCGCGCGTCAGCCCCGCGGCCGACGCCACGCGCGCATAGGCGCGCTTGAACTCGATCTCGCTGGCGGGCTTTTGCGGCGTCCACTGGAAATATTCGTTGGCCGCCTGCAGGAGATCGCCGACGAGCGGGATCACCTTGTGCTGGCGCGGCTTTACTTCCGGCGCAACCTCGCCTTCCGGACTTACCGGCCGCTTCGGCCCTGTGTAAACCGGCGGCTGCGTCAACACATAGTCATCAAGCGCGACGGCGAGATGCTCGCGCCGCTTGGCGCTGCGGCCGCGCCGCTTCTCGGCGATCGAATTCCAATAGGCATCGGCCTCCTGCTCGAACGCCGCGCGCGCCGCCTGATACTCCCTAAGCAGGCGGCGATATTCGGCGGCGGCCTGCACGGACGCCGCCTGTGCCATGGCGTCGCGGCTTGTCGCCGCAAACGCAACCGCATCGATGGCGCTGGCCTGCGGCGCGAACAGCAGGGCGAGCGCAAGATATCCGGCGCAACGACGAATCGCACGAGGATGCATGGGAGTGTTCTAGTGCATGTTTTGCGAATAGTGGGAACGACTTTTCCGTCGCGGTTCCCTCACTCCTGCTCGACGCCGCTGGCCTTGACCAAGTCCGACCATTTGCGTTCATCCTTGTCGATGAAAGCGGCGTAGTCTTCCGGCGTTCCCGGCGCGATCTCGGTGCCGTCGAGTGCGAGATGCTCCTTCACCTCGTCGGAGGCCAGCGCTGCCCGCAACGCTCCGTTGAGTTTGTCGATCACCGCGCGCGGCGTGCCGGCCGGCGCCACCAGACCGTAATAGAGCGAGGCCTCGAATCCGGGTAAGCCCGATTCCGATATCGTCGGTACGTCCGGCAGCAGGCTGGTGCGGGTTTTGCCGGTCACCGCCAGCGCCCGCAGCAACCCGGCCGAGACATTGGCGTGGGTTGAGGGAATCGGCGCAAACGCCATCGGGATATGTCCGCCCAGCAAATCGCTTAGCGCCGGGCTAGTGCCCTTATAAGGAATGTGCGTCAGCGTAATGCCGGCCGTACGGGCGAAATATTCCCCGGTGATGTGACTGACGGTGCCGGCGCCTGCGGAACCGAAATTGACCTGACCCGGGTGGGCCTTGGCATAGGCGATCAGCTCGGCGACGGTTTTGGCGGGAAATGATGGATGCACCACCAGCGAAGCCGGCGCGTAACCGATCATGCCGATCGGCGCAAAATCCTTGCGCGGATCGTAGCCGGGATTTTTGTAGAGCGATGGCCCGATGGCAAGCGTGCCGGTGTAACCGAGCAAAAGGGTGTAGCCGTCCGGATCGCTCTTCGCCACCGCCTTGGTGCCGACGGTGCCGCCGGCCCCGGGGCGATGATCGATGACGATGCCTTGACCCAGCAACTGGCTCATCTTGTCGGTGATCACGCGTCCAACGATCGAGGTGCTGCCGCCCGGCGCGAATGGAACGACCACGGTAACGGTTCGGTTCGGATAGGCTTGCGCCCACGCGCGATCGAAGCCGCAAAAGCCGAACGCGAGCGTCAAAATGCAAAGCGATGCGTTTAGCCCACGCATCTTTAGGAGACCTCCCGAAAGCTCAGCGTTATTGTTGGTCCTATCGTCGTCGAAAGATCGGAGGTCCGCAACCCGATTTGCGGACGACACACGGAGCATCGCTATTTCCACGCAAATACCGGCTGCTCCAGCTCGGCCACACGGGTGTCGCGGCCGGCGAGCACCTCGCGGAACTGGTAAATCAGCGCCGCCGTCGGTGCGTGAATGAGCTGACCGGCATGACGAAACCGGATGACGCGCCGCGTACTCTCGGGGATCGCCACGAAGTCGAACGCGTCCCGCCGCTCGACTTCCTCAAGTGCAATCCGATGTACGGACGCCACCTCCGCCGGATTGGGCGACATGGCTTGTTTCGTTGCCGCCCACACCACGACCGGCGTGATCAGATAGCCGGAGCGGGTCGGATAATCGTCGAGCAGGCCGAGCACGCTAGCCTCCTCGAGCGATACTCCAACCTCCTCGTCAAGCTCGCGCAAGGCCGCCTCGACCGGCGTCTCGCCCTCGTCACAGCGCCCGCCCGGAAGCGCCCACTGGTTGCGGTGGGCGCGCAGGCTTGCCGCGCGATAGGTCAGCAGCAGCGCGGCCCCGCCGGCGGCGTCATCGGCCTCAACGAGGGCGATGGCGACCGCGGCCCGCTTCAGTCCGGAAGCCGTTTCGCCTGCGGGCAGTCGCGCAAAGCCCGCGCAGCGCTCTGCAATCGCCCGCCGCAACGTATCGTCGAATGCCCTCACCATGAGGCTTGACTACACCACGGCGGCGATTGATGAAATGGCCGCGAACCCGCCCGCGACGGCAGACCTCTCATGACGAAAGACATGCGGTGACAAAGGACTTGCTTTGACAAAGGATTTGGCCGCGGAGAAACTCAAGGCCGCCGGCTGGGCCATCGTTGAGACAACCGGCTTTCTCAACCTGGTCGGGCCGCTCTGGCAGCGGGCCGTGAACGGCGAGCGCGAATATGCGATCGTTGCCCAAGACAAGCATCATAACCGCCGCGGCCTGGTCCAGGGCGGTCTGTTGATGACGTTTGCCGACCGCGCTTCCGGCATGACAGCGCGGTACGTGTCGGGCAGGCCTACGCTGGCCACGATCCAGATGGACACCCATTTCATCGACAGCGGAAAAATCGGCGAAATTCTGATGTCGAAGCCGCGCGTGATCCGCGCCACCCGCAGCCTGATCTTCACCACGACCGAGGTGACCGCTGACGGCCGCTGTGTCGCCACCGCCAACGGGGTATTCAAGATACTGAAGAACGACAGCTAGCGCACGATGAGAATAGGTTGAGTAGTAGCGGCAACGGAAGTATGCCCCCTCTCCCGTTGGGAGAGGGTTGGGGTGAGGGATGACGGTTTCTCGATAGGGCAAGTGCCCCCTCACCCGATTTGCTGCGCAAATCGACCTCTCCCCGCCGGGGAGAGGTGAAGCGAAACCGCTGACAGACCGATTCAATCAAAGGGCACACCGCGCTAAGGCTTCGCGATTGTGAGGAGCAAGGTAGTAGAAGATCGTGTCATTCCGGGATGGTGCGCAAGCACCAGACCCGGAATCTCGAGATTCCGGGTTCGCGTTTTCAACGCGCCCCGGAATGACAACAACCAGATCGAAAGGACCCGACCCATGGAATATCGTCAACTCGGCCGCAGCGGCCTGAAAATATCGCCGATCTGTCTCGGCACCATGATGTTCGGCGGGCCATCCGACGAAGCGACCTCGACGCGGATCATCGCCAAGGCCCGCGAAGCCGGCGTCAACTTCATCGACACGGCGGATGCCTATTCGAACGGCAATTCGGAAATCGTGGTCGGACGCGCCATCTCCAACAACAGGCCGGGCTGGGTGCTCGCGACCAAGCTCGCCAACCCCATGGGCGACGATCCCAATCGCGGCGGTCTGTCGCGCCGCTGGGTGCTGCAGGCCGCCGACGAAAGCTTGAAGCGGCTCGGCACCGACTACATCGACATCTATTATCTGCACCGGGAAGACCATGCGACGCCGCTGGCGGAGACCGTGCGCGCGATGGGCGAACTGATCCGGCAAGGCAAGGTGCGCTATTTCGGCGTCTCGAATTACCGCGCCTGGCGGGTCGCGGAGATCTGCAACATCTGCGATGACCTCGGCATCGACCGGCCGATCGTCAGCCAACCCTATTACAACGCGATGAACCGCATGCCCGAGGTCGAGCACTTCCCGGCTTGCGGCTATTACGGACTTGGCATCGTCCCCTATAGCCCACTGGCGCGCGGCGTGCTTACCGGCAAATACCGGCCCGATGCGCCGCCCGACAAGGAAACGCGCGCGGGCCGTAACGATACGCGGATGATGCAGACCGAGTGGCGCCCCGAGTCGCTGAAGCTCGCGCAGGAGATCTGCCGCCACGCCGAAGCGCGCGGCATCACGGGTGGACAATTCGCCGTCGCGTGGGTGCTCAACAGCGCCTTCGTCACCGGCGTCATCGCTGGGCCGCGCACCGAAGCGCAGTGGGACGACTACCTGCGCGCGCTCGATTACCGCTTCACCGCCGAGGACGAGGCCCTGATCGACCGCCTGGTCGTGAGCGGCCATCCCTCGACGCCCGGCTACAACGATCCGGCCTATCCGATCGAGGGAAGAAGGGCGCGGACCTCCCCTTTCTAGACTACGATGGAAACTAAGCCGCCGACTGGTTCGGCGGTATGCCAAGATTCCTGCTTGCAATGAGAGCAACTAAAGATTGTAATGACCCCCTTAACATTTGAGGGGCGCCATAATGGCCAAGAAAGCATCGTCCGCGACAGCGAAGTTTTTATCTGTCTCCCAGGCCGACATTGAAGATCACATCATCGCATATTTTGTTGCGAAATTTGGCGGCACCGATCCCGCGTCGCTGACCGCCGCGACCGATCTCAAACAACGCTTCAATTACAGTGATCCTAGCTGGGCGGCGTTTGCCGGGACCCTAACCGCGATGCCGTGGATGAAGCAGATAGGCGTGCGCCTGGCGCAGCCCGAGATGGCGGGTGCGACGACATTGGGCGCGTTGGTGGCTCTGATCTGGAAAAAAGTTCCGAAGCTGGTCGGCATGGCTAAGCTGAGCGCAGTCACGTCGTTGCCGAAGCCAAAGACCGCATGATCCGGTCATGTCGACAATAACTCCAATTATGACTTTGATTTTTTCAACAGGAGCCTCCGTTGAAGACACTCAGCCTGAGGGCAATAAAATTCAATATTAGCTGCAGCCTTTTCCTGTTCTTTTTCGCGCCAGCAACCCTTGCACAGGAACAACCGAAAATCGTTGCCTGCAAACCGGGGACCAGCGCCACGCTGATCGAGCGCCATAAGAACAGCGACCTCTATAAATACTTCGACAAGAAGTGCAACAACCATCCCGATTTGGCGGCTTACAACGCCTGGCTGGACGCAAAGAATCCCCTTGCGGAGCATGACGAGGCACGAAGGCGCCAAGCTCACCTGCCGCCGCTGGAAATCAAGACGCCCGCCACCGAAACGCCTTCGCCGGGCGGATGGAAGTCATACTTTTTGCTGCGCGACAGTTTTCAGGACATCTCCGTTTTCGGCAATCCGAAACCGGCCTCATCGGCCAGCGGCGCGACCTTCGGTTGGACCCGCGACGACATTGGTTCAAATACCTCATGGTCCGCAAAGGGCGTCGCCGCCTATCCTGTAGTCTGGCAAAACCCGACAAACCCTGAGCCCCGATCCTCCTTCGATCCCTACGTGGTCGGCTTTGCTCTGAGCCCGTCGGTGAACTTTCAGCGCGTTACCGACAGCAACCCCAAATTTGCGAAGAACAACATCGACATCCTGACCTATGGTGGCACCGGCGAGGTCGGGATCGGACACATGTTCGACGAGACGACGACCCACTATTTCAGGACCCGCACCTCCGCAGTCGGCACATTCGAGGGCGATATCCATTCGTGGTCCGAAACTCTCGAATATCAACCGATCACGGAACCGGTTGATCCCCGTATTCCCAGCATCGGAGCACCCAACGGGCTCTTTGGTCTTCCCGCGACTTATGAGCTCGATGCAATCGGGAGATTACAATACGCGGAGCGCGCGGCGATGACCACTGATCCGCTGTTTGGCAAGCAAGACCGCCTCACGCGAGGGGGCGTGGTACTGGCTCTTACCATCGCGCCCCAGCAGGGGCCAGACTCACCGGTTTCCAAAACGCTGCAACGCATTAGTTTTACGGCGAGCTATAGCTGGTTGAAGAATCTCGCCACTGACGAGGAATATGCCCATTTCCTGGCCGCCCTCGGGTTTGCACTCGACGAGGCCGGCAATGTCGGCATCAAGGTGAGCTACGAACAGGGGAAGATCGAGGATACCGGTCAGAACGTGAAGCTTTCAAAGGTTGGCCTGACGGCAAAGTTCTGACGGCTGGAGCAGAGAAGTGGGCGGTTCTTCTGAGTGGGACGCCGGGGTACTTGGACAATTCAGGAAGGCAAAGCTTGCCGGGGTCAGCTCTCGTTGATCGAGCTTAGTCATTGATATTAATTATAAATTTCTTTGGCCCGCGGCTTGCTTACTCATCTTAAGGATTTGCCTTTGTGCCTGTTGCGGGAGTTGGGGCCCACAGGAGCGAATCATGTCACGACATCATATGCTGCCGCCGCTTGCCTACACGCCGCCGCCACCGAAGAAAGTTGAAAAGAAAAAACGCCGCATCGACGTCGGTGAAGTGGAAGATATGGAAGAGGCCACTGACGCGGAAGCGACCGCAGCCAGCCGGTCAGCACTTCCTGCCGGAAAGCTTCCGCCAAATTTCCCGGCGATCGAAGGCGCCGAGCGCAAGCCTCACAACCCGCCGGGGCGGCTCAGCGAGAGCACGCTGAGCGTGATGCTGCAGGCCCAGGAATCGGAGTAGCGGCGTGAGGACCACAGCGTAGGCTTAACTCCTCGCCCCGCCCTTCGCGGGGCCGAGACGAACGAAGCTTGCTCTTAGAGAGACGCAAGGCACAATGCGCTCCCCTCCTCCCGCGAGCGAAGCGAGTGGTGGGGAGGGGCGCAGAGTAGAGCGTCATCTACTCAGCTGCGATTTGCAAGCTTCCGCAACATCTCTTCGAATGCGGCCTTGATGCGCTGCACAGCGGGCGTCTTGTAGGGAAATTCCTCGTTGCGCGCATGCACCAGCATCGAGGCGTTGACTTCGAAGACGACGACATTTCCGCAAGCGTCCAGCCCGCAATCGATGCCGCAATATTCAAGGCCGATGCGCATCTGAATGATTTGCAGCGCCTGATAATTCGAAGCGCTGAAGACGGCGGCAGGGTTGTTCAGAAACGCCTCCTCCTCCTGCTGCATCCATGGCTGATGGGCCATGTCGGTATTGATGTGATGGAGTTTCCAGTCGCGTCCGATGCAGAGGTGATAGGGCAGGATCTGACCGCCGACGAAGATGAAGCGGTATTTCCGAAAATAGCCGTCGGCGGAGATATAGTCGATATATTCGATCAGATAGTGGTCGTGATCGGAGCGCTGCGACAGGAAGGCCGCGAGCGCTTGCGCGTCTTCGATCTTTTCAAAGTCATCGCCGCCATGGGTGCCGACCGGCCGCGCCAGCACGCTGGAGGAGAACGGCAGCAGCGCCGCAAGCTCGGCTGCGGAACGATCGGAGCCCGCCTTCAGGCGCAAGGCTCTCGGAACGCGGCAGCCCGGAATATCCTGAAGCAGGCTGGCGACGGCGTCGCGCGTCGTCCGCTGGATCTTGCGTGGATCGTTGATCGTCGGCAAGCCGAAGCGGTCGACCAGATCGGCGGCCACCGGCAACAATTCATCGGTCTGATCCGCATCCGAAATCAGGTTGACGACGATTTGGGCGTTGTTGCCGAGCAGCGCGGCATCATATTCACGCGATGCGAACAGCGCGAGCGTATCGGTATCGTGAACGGCGTCCCGGAAAAGGTACTCGGTCGGCGTATTGCCGCCGAAAGGCGCATACAGCGCCAACACGCGGAATTCCGCCGGGAAGTTCGCGGCGGGGCGCTTGATCAGAGGCTGCAGCATCGCGGCCTCCGCGTAAGCGGCTTGCGCGCCCTCGATATCGCCGATCGCCTGTTTGAGCGCGCCGATCCAGTTGATGCTTTCGGCATCGCGCGGATTGAGCGCGACCGCCTCGCGAAAGCTTTCGATCGCGAGCTCCGGCTCGTTCAGCTCGAAATGGGTCTTGCCAAGCTGATGGTGGATCTGGCTATCGTGCGGACGTTCCTCCTTCAGCTCAAGCAGCAGCGCCTTGGCGATGATATATTGCTGCGTGGCCATCAGCGCCTGCACGAGGTTGGTGCGCGCCGGCCAATGGCGCGGATTCAACTTCAGCGCCTGGAGATAGAGCGCGATGGCGTCCTGAACTTTCCCCATCTTGAAGTGCAGGCTGGCAAAATTGCACCAGCCGTCCGCGAGGTGAGGCGCCATCTGCAGCGCCGTCCGGTAGTGCAGGCTTGCCGCTTCGAAATCGCCGCCAAGCATGGCGGCATCGCCGAGTTTCACGCGTAGCTTCGCGGTCGCATCGACCGATGGGGAGCCCGGCGCCTCGGCGGCGGCAAGACCGGATCCGGCTGCGGAGATTGCAGAATCGGTCGTGCCGGCGCCGTCGTGCTCCGGCCCGGGCGGGGTGTGCTGCCCGATGGCTGAGCCATCGCTACCGACATCCGGGGAAGCGACAGCGAACGAGGTTGCCGGCATGTTTTGCGCTCTTTTTCGCGAGGAGAGACTGCGCCGAGCTTGGCCAATTCTTGGTTAATAAAGTCTTTCCGAGCGGGGGCGATAACGGGATTCAAAACCGGCTCCCCAGCCCATCGAACCCTTGAAAAGGTCAAGCGGACGGGTGGCTTGCCTGGGAGAAACTCCCGCCGGTGTGTCGGATGCGTCCGACCATCTCGAACACCGCGCCGGGGTCATTGTCGTCGAAGCGAAGGTCGAAGTCGTGAAGGTTGGCGATCGCCGCGGCGATGCTCAGGCCAAGCCCGCTGCCGGGAACGCGATGACCGCTGGCTGTGCGGTAAAACCGCTGGAATATCCTGTCGCGTTCCGCCGGCTCGACACCGATACCGGTGTCGCGGACGCGGACGACCGGACGGCCGTCTTCCTCAGTGACCGATACGCTCACCTTGCCATTCTCGGGGGTGAACTTGATCGCATTGCCGATCAGATTCGACACCGCCTCGCGCATCAAGTCGCCGTCGCCGAGCGTCTGCACGGGCGACTCGATTTCCAGCGTCATCTTGATCGACTTCGACGTGGCGAGCGGCTCGAAGAATTCGAACAGGTCGGTGCAGATCGCCGACAGGTCGATCGGCCTGAATTTGCTCGATTTCGGACCGTATTCGACATCGGCAAGACGCAGCAGCGCGGCGACCGTCAGCATCGCCTTGTCGATGTGCGCCAGCGCCTGCTTGACCACTGCACGCAACTGCTCGTCGTTTGAGTTTTCCAGTCCGCGCTCGAGTTGCGCATGCACGACGGCGAGAGGGGTGCGCAAGTCATGAGCGATATTGTCGCTGACGCCCTTGATCTGCACCAAGAGGCGCATGATCTCATCGAGCATCAGGTTGACGTCCTCGGAGATCTTGTCGATCGTGTCGTTCCGCGAGCGAACCGGCAGACGAAGATGCGTGTCTCCCTTCATGATCTGGGCGATCGTGTCATGAATGTCGGTGAGACGCCGCGACGAGCGTCGCGCGAAGAACGCGCCGATCGCCAGCGCCAGCAGCAACATCGGCGCAAGCCCTGTGGCCAGCGCGTTCTGGACGGTTCGGCGAAAAGCAAGGGTTTCGAGCAGGCTGCGGCCGAGCAACATGACGGTGCCGTCCGACCGCGCACGCGCCACGAAGATCGCCGGCCCCGGGAGATTGACGGTGCCCCGCACCGGCGAGGCCGCGACGAAGTGAGCCTTTCCGTCCACCGGGATAGCGGGCAACACGTCGATATTGCCGAACATGGCCTTGCGGTCGGCGCCAAAAAGCGCCGCATAGTCGACACGGCGCAGGTCGTGCGTCAGCCGCACCTCGAACGCGGTTCTCAATTCTTCGACGGCGAGATTTACGCTCTTGGCGGCTTCGTCCTCGAGAATGACGCGATTTCGCGTCTCATTCGCCTCCCTGATTTGAAGGTACACCAGGCTAAAAACGGCCGTGGTCGCCACGATCGTGACGAGGACGAATGCCAACGCGACTCGCACCGCCGATGATCGAAAGAACTCAAGCATTCGCATTCAGCATGAAGCCCGCTCCGCGTATGTTCACGATCAGCGAGGGGACACCTCGCACTTCGATTTTCTTCCGCAGATTGCTGATGTGGACGTCGACGACATTGGTCTCGAGTGAAAAATGGTATTGCCACACTTCCTCGAGCAGCATCGCCCGCGTGATCACCTGGCCGGGATGGCGCAGGAAGTATTCCAGCAATTTGAACTCGCGCGGGAGCAGGTCGATCTTGGTATCGCCGCGATAAACCGTTTGGTCGATAAGGTCCATTTCGAGATCGCCGACGCGCAGCTTGGTGGTGCGCACGTCGTCGAGCCGGCGCAACAGCGCTTCGACCCGCGCGACAAATTCCACCATCGCGAAAGGTTTGGCGAGATAATCGTCGCCTCCCGCCTTCAGGCCGTGAACCTTCTCGTCGATGGAGGACAATGCCGAGATCACGAGCACGGGCACCTTGATGCCTTCCTTGCGCAAGACTTCGAGGGTGTTGAGGCTGTCGTCGCCGAAGACGATCCGGTCCATGACGATCATCGCGGCGGCGCCCACCCGCGCGGCATCGGCGGCTTCGGCAATCGAAGCCATACGCACCTGATAGCCTAGCCCCTCGAGTTCAGCCTTGATCTCATTCGCCATTTCCCTCTCGTCCTCGACAAGGAGGATGGTCTGGGCAGGGGTCGCAGGCTTCTTCGTCAACGACTTGCTCCCTTGCTCGCGTCAGGGCATCAGCCCGGTCGGCGGTGGAGGCGGCGGCGGATGCGGCGGATCTTCCGCCAAACGCTTGGCGGCAGCAATCACGGCCGGGTCAGGATGCCTGATCGGCGGAATGATTTCGTCCGGAGGCCAGCCGCCGCCAAGGGCCTTATAGAGCTCCACAAAGCTGTCGCCCTCAAGGCGGATAACCTCGGCACGCTGCTGTTCCAGGGCAAATTGCTGCCGTTCCGCGTCCAGCACGTTGAGGAAATCGGTCAGGCCGCGGTCATAGCGTTCGGTCGCCACCTTTGTGGCCTGACGCGCGGCATCGATTGCGAGATCGAGGCTGCGCACACCCTGGCGGAAACCTCGATAGGCAGCGTTGGCCTCGTCCACCTGCTGCACCGCGACAAGAATGCTTTGTTTATAGACAGTAGCAAGCTCGTGCGCCCTGAAGTCGGCTGCTTCGATCTTGGCATCGAGCGCGCCGAAGTCGAGCAGTGGCGCGTTGACAAATGGGCCGACCGATCCGACCCAGGTGATCGGAATCGCGGAGCCCGCGCGAGGACCAGTCTGCGCACCGCCTCCGGCGGTCAACACCAGGTTTGGAAACAGGTCGGCGGTCCTTGCCCCGATATCGGCAACCGCCGCGGCCAGGAATCGTTCGTTCTCGCGAATGTCGGGACGCCGGCGCAGGAGTTCGATGGGAAGCCCTACCGGTACCCGGGCCGGCAGCCGCGGGGTGGCGCCCGGCCGCCGCAGTTCGTGGGCGATCGCTTCCGGATATTCTCCCAGAACAACGGCGATCGCATAGCCGTTGGCGGCGATCAGCGCCTTGAGCGGCTCGACGTCCGCCTGCAGCGTCTCAACCTGGCGCTTCGCCAGCAGCACATCGAGTTCGTTGGTCAGTCCACGATCCAGACGGGTCTGGGCGAGATCGAGCACCTTACGCGCGGCCTCGATGTCGCGGTAGAGAATCTGGAGGCGTTCCTGACGGGCGCGCAGATCGAAGTACAGGCGTGCGACGTCGGCCGCGATCACGACATAGACCCAGTCGCGCGCCTCCTTGAGCGCCTCGGCGGTGTAGACCTGCTCTTCGAAACGGCGGGCGATCTTGCCGAAAATATCGATCTCCCATTCGGCGTCGAGACCGCCGATCCAGTTGATGCTGGTCAAATTCGTCGCGTTTTTCCCGGCCCTCAGCGGCTGTGCGGCACGGCCAAGGGTTTCGTCGGTACCAGTGCCGGCGCCGCCTCCTGCCGAGCCGTTGACCTGGGGAAGCGCCTGAGCGCCGATCACGACGAGCTGCAACCTCGCTTGCTGCAAACGGTCCAGTGCGATCTTGAGGTCGAGATTGTTCTGTATGGCGCGATCGACGAGATCGTTCAATTGCGGATCGCGTAGCGTCCGCCACCATTGCCAGAGTTCCGGGCTCGCGCCTCCGGACTGCGACTCCCTTCCGGCCGGCGGCGCCACAAAGTTGGCGGGAAGCGCGGCATCAGGGGTGAAATATTCCGGGCCGACGGCGCATCCCGCCAATGCACCGGCAACGGCGGCCAAGCACGCGAGATTTCCTACCCTCATGCGCCCATTCCACACAGCCGGATTTGTCCTTCGAAGCCTTCGCAGCGGCTGCGTGCGCAGTTCGTTGTCACGATTTGACCAGCCGCGATGAGACTGCCGCCAACGGCCTCATCGTCATCCGCGCCGCCGGTTCCGACCGGTGCCACATCGCCGCCATCCCGCATGATCTTCATCCAGATCGACACCCGGTCCATCAGGCCAAGACCCGCAAAAACACTAGCAGACTTCGATGTTTGCGGAGAAGCGATTTCGCGGGCGGCGGCGCCGATGTCCACCACAGCGCCGCCGTGTGCATCGCTGTCTTTTTCTCCCGTTCGAGGCGCGCACCTGCCTCCAACGGGGGGTCCAAGTCTAACCCCAAAGGGGGGCCGGATCATGACGCTGCTCTTCGGTCCACGGCTACGCCGTTTACCGCGCGCGTCCGGAAGGAGACGCCACAAAAACTTCATATCTGGAGCTTGGATTCAATCGACAGTTTCCGGTCCCCCGAACGCCTGCTGGCGCGGCAGGACACCAAGAAACACCACACCGACCCGCCTGGCGGCGGGAAAAGCTATCGGCGGGATGATCGTGATCCCCTCAGGACGCGGCAACTAATATAAAATTTAGCGTCCCTCAGCGCTTGCGAGATGCCTGCGGCGTCGCCGGCATCTCTTTCTCCCCATAGAAAGGACGCGACGGAGCCGTTGCCTCATTTCGCTTCGGCCTCATGCGCCGCGACGGGCCGAATATCCTTCGCGACCTTGACGAGCTCTCCCGGAGACAGCGAATCCGGGGGGCTGTTGATGACCGTATCGGACATCGAAAGGCCCTGCAGAACCTCGAACTCGGTTCCGAGATTGCGGCCGAGCGTCACCGACTTGAGCTCGACCTTGTTGCCAGGACCAAGAACTGCGAGCTGCGCGCCATTCTCACGAAAGATCAGCGCGCTTGTCGGAATCCGCAGCGCACCGGGACTGTCGGCGAGGTTGAAACTCACCTGGGAAAAGGTGCCCGGCTGCAGCAGATTATCCTTATTGTCGGCATGGAGCTCGACCAGCAGCGTCCGCGAGGTCTTGGCGATCGCTTCGGCTGTTGTCGACACGACCGCCTTGAACTTCTTGTCCGGATACTGCGGCAACACCAGTTCGGCCGTGAGGCCGGCGTGCATCCCCGCCGACATTTCCTGCGGCACCTGGACGAACACCCGCATCTCGTGCACGTCGGCGACACGGAAAAGTTGGGGCCCGGTTCCGCCGCCGACGCCGCTGCCGGCATTGATCAGAGCGCCGACGTCGGTGTTGCGCGCGGTCACGATGCCGTCGAACGGCGCAACGATGCGCTTGAACGCCTCGAGCGCGGTGAGCTGATCGACCTGGCTCTGGTTGACGTTGGCCTCCGCCTGGGCAGCTTTGTAGCGCGCATTGGCGCTGCCGGATTCGGCCTTCTTTGCCTCGGTCTCCTGTTCGGAGACGACGCCCTTCGGCGAGTCGCGCCAGCGTGTATAGGTCGTTTCGGCGAAATTGAGCTCCGCTTCCCTGACGTTCACCTGCGCTTCGGCGGAGGCGAGCCTGGCCTTGGCGGCGGCGAGCTGGGCATCGAGATCGGGCGCGTCGATTTCCGCAAGCAGCTCGCCTTTCTTGACGTGCGCGCCGAAATCGAAATACCAGGCCTTGAGATAGCCGCTGACCCGCGCATAGATCGGCGCCTCGTACCAGGCCTCGATATCGCCGGGCAAAACAGTCTGCTGTCCGGTAACGCCCTGCTTCGGCGCGACCGTGGCGACGGTGGCCACTGCCTGCTCGGCCGTCCACTGCGTCACTTCGCTTTCCTGGTGCCGACGCAGGAGGATACCTGCGATGGCGACACACAGCGCGACAAGCAGCGCTATTGGCGCAACCCAGCGTGATTTGCCTTTCCGTGGCGG
>DATGGY010000005.1:0-3945 GCA_035308285.1 Bradyrhizobium sp.
GTCGCCGGGCAACCTTGCCTGCCCCCCTTGGAGCCGATATACGAACCCCACCCGATTGCGATAGGGCACGTAGCTCAGCGGGAGAGCACTACCTTGACATGGTAGGGGTCACAGGTTCGATCCCTGTCGTGCCCACCACTCTAAATCGCACCGCAGATGTGGTTGAGCCAGCACAGACGTCGCCGATTCGCGCGCGCTTCACGGCAGGCCCCGGCTTTCGATTTCCCGCACCAGCTCCAGCGTTGGCTTGGCAAGGCTCCCACTGGCGGCATCGTCCCCAAGAATGGACGGAAGACTTTCGCGTTTGTCCAGCACAGTTGTGCGCGGACAATGGGCCCTGGAATTGCACAGCATCTCCTTAAGTTTCTCGGCTTGAGCTATCAGACGGGGTGGGTCGAGGGCTGACCAGGCAAGCAAGATCGGCATCTCGATTTTCAGGATGCCGGGAAATGCGGATCGCTCGTCGTATTTGCCGGCGTCGGCGCCAAAATATGACTTTTCGGTCGCACTGGCATCTGTGCCAATACGGTAAATGCCCGACACCAGAATGACAGCGGCAACATTGGAATCCTGTTCCTGGAATTCCCGGTGGGCGAGAAAACTTGCCACGTGAAATGCGCCTACCGAATAGCCGATCGTCACGATCTCGTTGGGATTTCCTCCGAACAGGTCGATGTTCTGGTGCAGCCATGAGGTGGCTGCCGCGACATCCTGGGCGCCGGCGGGCCATTGGTCTGCGGGAGCGGGCCGGTAGGTCATTCTTACGCCAACCATTCCGTGGCGCACGGCAAAGCAAGCTGCCTCATCAAGGCGCGCGCCGGTGGCACCGTCCGTTCCTTCATCGCCCGTGAAGCTCTCTCCGGCCACGAACAGGAGCACGGGACGTGGCATTGCTTCCTTGGAGTCGCCGGTTGCGACATCCAGAACGTTCAAATCGTTCTCGCCATATTTCAAGTTTCTCGAAAACGAGACGTGGGCGCATGGTTTTGCATCATCCGCCAGGGCGTTGTCTGGCGCGGCGCCCGATGAATCGTCGATGGTAAGTCCCACCCTCACCATCAGAGCGGGGAGGTCGGACAACCCCGGCTCGGAGCCGGACGCGCCCGAGACCGACGTCAGCAGGAAACAAAGCGCCAGTAATCTTTTCATGGCTGGCCTCGCACGCCCCGAGCGTGGATCCCCTGCTTGCTGCACGCCGTCATGGATGAAATCTCGATCCGCATTTTTGTCGATTTGACGACATTCACGCGTCGTTGATCGTTGCCATACGGGAGTTTTCGAGCCTGTTGCCTAGGTCACGGGATCGCTGGCCATCTCTCTCGCGGATCACCGTCCCAAAACATCGGCCGCCGCGGTGTAGGGCAGCCGCAGGCTGTCTGCCACGGCACGATAAACGACTTTGCCGTCATGAACGTTCAGACCATCCCGCAGATGCACATCGTCGATCAACGCCCGCGGAAAGCCCTTGTCGGCCAGCGCCAGAACAAACGGCCGCGTTGCATTGTCGAGCGCAAACGTCGATGTTCTGGGCACCGCGCCGGGCATGTTCGCCACGCAATAATGCACGACACCGTCCACCACATAGGTCGGCTGCGAATGCGTCGTCGGGCGCGAGGTTTCGGCGCAGCCGCCTTGATCGATCGAAACATCGACGATGACGGAGCCGGGCTTCATGGCCGCAACCGTTCGCGCCGAAATCAGTTTGGGCGCAGCCGCTCCCGGAACCAGCGCCGCCCCGACGACCACGTCGGCGGAGACGCAGAGCGCTTCGATCGCCGCTGGATCGGCCCTGACAAATCGGACACGCGGGCCAAAAAGCTGTGACAGGTGACGCTGCGTCTCGGCGCTGCGTGCGGCGACGGTGACGTTGGCGCCCATGCCGATCGCCATCCCCGCTGCACTGGTTCCGACGATGCCGCCACCGAGCACCGCGACCTCCGCGGACGGCACGCCTTCGATGCGGCCGAGCAGGATGCCGCGGCCTCCGTGCGGGCGTTGCAGGAACTGGGCGGCAACTTGCGGCGCCATGCAGCCGGCGACCGCCGACATCGGCGTCAGCAGCGGCAATCTTCCAGCAGCGTCGGTGACCGTCTCATAAGCGATCGCCGTGACACCCGATGCCATGAGGTCGTGAGTCTGCGCGGAATCGGGAGCCAGATGCAAATAGGTGAAGATGATTTGACCTCGGCGCAATTGCTTGCGTTCGGAGGCAAGCGGCTCCTTGACCTTCACGATCAGCCCGGCGCGCTGAAATATCTGCTCCGCGCCGGCGGCGATCTCTGCGCCCGCGGCAATGTACTCCTGGTCGGCGATACCGGCGCCCGCGCCCGCCAAGGTTTCAACCAGGACTCGATGGCCCCGCGCAGTCAGCTCCGTGACGGTCGCCGGCGTCAGACCGACGCGGTATTCGTCGGTTTTGATTTCCTTGGGAACGCCGATGAGCATTGTTGCCTCCAAATCGTGATCGAACCTTGATGCAATTAGTGATCACGTTTCGCGAGGCAAGGATTTGACGCACCGCAAGGCGCTTTGCGCTCGAAAGTCGGCCGCGAATCCCGGGTTTTTGACGGGCGGTTAGCCCTGCCTGTCCGGCGTCCAGCCCTTGCGCTCGCCGCCGGTCGGCTGCACATTCAATCGACAGCGCGGCCCGCGAGGCCGCCAAGAATGACAAGAGAACGATAACCAGGAAACCGCATGGCGGCCACGCGGATCGACTGCGACATCCATCCCGCCGTTGGTGGGACGCGCACCACGCTGTTGCCCTATCTCGACGATCACTGGAAGGAGCAGGTGGTGAGCCGGGCCATCGATGGTCTCGATCTCACCAGCTATCCGCCGAATATGCCGCTGTCGGGCCGCGCCGACTGGCGGCCGGCGAACGGCAAGCCCGGCAGCGATCTGGCCATGGTCCAGCGCGGCGCGTTCGATCAGTTGGGGGCGAGCCACGCGATCTGCAATGTGCTGTACGGCGCGCAAGCGGTCTACGATCCCTACATGGCGTCTGCCTTCTGCAAGGCCATCAACGACTGGATCGCGGCCGAATGGCTTTCGCGCGATTCGCGCCTGCGCGCCTCGATCGTCATCCCCTTGCAGGCGGCGGATCTGGCGATCGAGGAAATCGAACGCCGCGCCGGCGACAACAGGTTCGTTTCGGTGTTAGTGCTAGCGCAGGGCGAGAGCCTGCTCGGGCGGCGGCACTATTGGCCGGTGTGGCAGGCGGCGGAGAAGCACAAACTGCCGATCGCGATCCACGCCGGCAGCCAGTACCGCCAGGCGCCGAGTTCGGTCGGCTGGCCGTCTTACCGCTACGAATATTATCTCGCCGAGGCGCAGGCGTTTCAGGCCCAGGTGCTCAGCCTGATCTACGAGGGCGTATTCGTGAAATTCCCTAATCTCAAGGTGGTGTTGATGGAATCAGGCGTCACTTGGCTGCCCACCTTCATGTGGCGCGCCAACAAGACCTGGCGCGGCGTCCGCGTCGAGGTGCCCTGGATCGACCGCGAACCGGCCTCGATCATGCGCGACCATATTCGCCTGACCACGCAGCCGTTCGATGCCCCGCCCGAAGCGGCTGACGTTGCCGACATCATCGACATGATCGGTTCCGACAAGATGTTCCTGTTTGCGTCGGACTATCCGCACTGGCAGTTCGACGGCGACGACGCGATACCGCCGCATCTTCCGCCCGATATCGTTTCGCGCATGTGCGCCGACAATCCGCTTGAAACCTTTCCGCGGCTGAAACTCGCCGCATAGGCCCTTACCAAGGAGGATCGCATGAGTGATGTCATCGACCGCCCCGTGCTCGACCGGGAAGCCTCCGCAAACGCGAGGCTTCGGATCATCGATTGCGATATCCATCCGAGCCTGCATGCGCGCAGCGATCTCAACCCTTTTCTGTCGAAACGCTGGCAGGAGCACTTGAAGACCTACGGCGATCATCTG
>DATGGY010000006.1:0-3957 GCA_035308285.1 Bradyrhizobium sp.
ACCAGCGTTGCGGTCGTCGCCCATTATTCCGGCCTCACCGTGGCCCAGATGCAGAAGCTGCGCATGCAGATGAAGCAGGCCGGCGCGTCGGTGAAGGTCTCGAAGAACCGTCTCGCCAAAATTGCTCTTGAAGGCACCGACATCGTTGCCATCGGTTCCCTGTTGAAGGGGCCGACCGTGATCGCGACTTCAAACGATCCGGTAGCGGCGCCGAAGGTTGCCATCGAATTCGCCAAGACGAACGAGCGGTTCGTCATTCTCGGCGGATCGATGGGCAAAACCGTCCTGAATGTCGATGGCGTAAAGGCGCTTGCCGCCCTGCCGTCGCTTGACGAGTTGCGCGGAAAGATCGTCGGCCTCCTGGTGGCGCCGGCGACCAAGATTGCTCAGCTCTCGACTGCGCCCGCGGCCAAGCTCGCGCGCGTTGTTCAGGCCTATGCCTCAAAGAGCGAAGCGGCCTGACGCCCTTCGCACATCGTAAACCTGGTTCGAACCGATACGCTTAAGGAAACAGATCAATGGCTGACCTACAGAAGATTGTTAATGACCTCTCGAGCCTCACCGTGCTCGAAGCGGCCGAGCTTGCAAAGCTCCTTGAAGAGAAGTGGGGCGTGTCCGCGGCTGCCGCTGTTGCGGTTGCCGGTCCCGCCGGTGGCGGCGCGGCCGCAGCGCCGGCTGAAGAAAAGACCGAGTTCACGGTGGTGCTTGCCGCCGCGGGCGACAAGAAGATCGAGGTCATCAAGGAAGTCCGCGCCATCACAGGTCTTGGCCTCAAGGAAGCCAAGGACCTCGTCGAGGGCGCACCCAAGCCGGTCAAGGAGGGCGTCAACAAGGAAGAAGCCGACAAGATCAAGGCCCAGCTCGAAAAGGCCGGCGCCAAGGTTGAGCTGAAGTAACGCAAGTTGGTTCAGCGAAATCCCGGGCGAGCGCAGCGAGACCCGGGATCGAACCCCGGGCAAGCGGAGCGCGATCCGGGGATCTCGCGACCAAAGACGTGGATGGCCGGAGCTCCGCCGCGCCGAAGCGGCTTCGGCCCCGCAGGCGGGTCAAGCCCGGCGGTGACGAAGGTAAAAGCGACAAAAGCGTACCGCCGGGGCAACCCGGCACGCGCTTTACACGGGAATGTGTGGGGATTGGCAGGGATACCCCTCGAATTTCCACGATTGCCATCCCATATCGGGATGGCAGCAGGAAAATACGGTCGGCGTCGGGAACCGCAAGGTTTCTGCGCAAGCCGTTGGGAGACAGGCAATTTCGGGCTTTTTCAGTCCGTGACGAACAAGTTTTGACGGGCGGGTGCGGTCACGCGCCCGCGCGTCGTTTTGCGTTCTTTAGATCGGATACTTTGATTCAGGATTTAAGTCCTGACATTGGGCTCCCGGGCTTAGGAACGAATCGAAATTCAACCCGGGGGCGATGCCGATCGCGCTCCGGAAGGTTCGCCCCTCGCAGGGCGACGAAATGAGAGGCCACGATGGCGCAGCAGACGTTCACCGGTCGCAAACGCGTTCGCAAATTTTTCGGACACATCAAGGAAGTCGCAGAGATGCCGAACCTCATCGAGGTTCAGAAGGCGTCCTATGACCAGTTCCTGATGGTCAACGAACCCTTGGGCGGCCGGCTGGACGAAGGCTTGCAGGCGGTGTTCCGCTCGGTGTTTCCGATTTCGGATTTCTCCGGCACCTCGATGCTGGAATTCGTCCGCTACGAATTCGAGCCGCCGAAATACGACGTTGACGAGTGCCGTCAGCGCGGCATGACCTATGCTGCGCCGCTGAAGGTAACGCTGCGCCTGATCGTGTTCGATATCGACGAAGAAACCGGCGCCAAGTCGGTCAAGGACATCAAGGAGCAGGACGTCTACATGGGCGACATTCCGCTCATGACCATGAACGGCACCTTTGTCGTCAACGGCACCGAGCGCGTCATCGTCTCCCAGATGCATCGCTCGCCCGGCGTGTTCTTCGATCACGACAAGGGCAAGACCCATTCGTCGGGCAAGCTTCTGTTTGCCGCGCGCGTGATCCCCTATCGCGGTTCCTGGCTCGATATCGAATTCGACGCCAAGGACATCGTGTTTGCTCGCATCGACCGCCGCCGCAAGATCCCGGTGACGTCGCTGATGTTCGCGCTCGGGCTCGACGGCGAGACGATCCTTTCGACGTTCTACAAGAAGATCAATTACAAGCGGGCCAAGGATGGTTGGCGCGTGCCGTTCGACGCCAACCGTTTCCGCGGCTACTCCACGATCAACGACCTGGTCGATGCCGATACCGGCAAGGTGGTGCTGGAAGCCGGCAAGAAGCTCACGGTGCGCGCCGCGCGCCAGCTCCAGGAGAAGGGGCTGAAGGCGCTGCGCATGTCGGATGAGGAGCTGGTCGGCAACTATGTCGCCGAGGACCTCGTTAACCCGAAGACCGGCGAGATCTATGCCGAGGCCGGTGAGGAAATCACCGACAAGCTTCTGAAGGGGCTGAACGAGCAGGGTTACAAGGAGCTGCCGCTGCTCGACATTGACCACGTCAATGTCGGCGCCTATATCCGCAACACCCTGCATGCCGACAAGAACATGACGCGCGAAGACGCGCTGTTCGACATCTACCGCGTGATGCGTCCAGGCGAGCCGCCGACGCTGGACTCGGCGCAAGCCATGTTCCAGTCGCTGTTCTTCGACCCCGAGCGCTACGACCTCTCCGCGGTCGGCCGGGTGAAGATGAACATGCGCCTTGAACTCGACGCGCCCGACACCCATCGCACGCTGCGCAAGGAAGACATCCTCGCCGTCATCAAGACGCTGGTGGATTTGCGCGACGGCAAGGGCGAGATCGACGACATCGATCACCTCGGCAACCGCCGGGTGCGCTCGGTCGGCGAACTGATGGAGAACCAGTATCGCATCGGGCTCTTGCGTATGGAGCGCGCGATCAAGGAGCGCATGTCGAGTGTCGATATCGACACCGTGATGCCGCAGGACCTGATCAACGCCAAGCCCGCGGCCGCCGCGGTGCGAGAGTTCTTCGGCTCCTCGCAATTGTCGCAGTTCATGGACCAGACCAATCCGCTGTCGGAGATCACCCACAAGCGCCGTCTCTCGGCGCTTGGCCCGGGCGGTCTGACGCGCGAGCGCGCCGGCTTCGAGGTGCGCGACGTGCACCCGACGCATTACGGCCGCATCTGCCCGATCGAGACGCCGGAAGGTCCGAACATCGGCCTGATCAATTCGCTCGCGACCTTTGCGCGCGTCAACAAATACGGCTTCGTCGAAACGCCCTATCGCAAGGTCAAGGACGGCCGCGTCACCGACGAGGTGATCTATCTCTCGGCGATGGAGGAGGGCCGCTATCACGTCGCCCAAGCCAATGTCGCGCTCGACAACCGCGGCCGCTTCACCGACGACCTCGTGGTCTGCCGCCACTCCGGCGACGTGGTGATGATCACGCCGGACAGGGTCGACTACATGGACGTGTCGCCCAAGCAACTCGTCTCGGTCGCAGCCGCGCTGATTCCGTTCCTCGAAAACGACGATGCCAACCGCGCGCTGATGGGTTCCAACATGCAGCGTCAGGCCGTGCCGCTGGTGCGCGCCGAGGCGCCGTTCGTCGGCACCGGCATGGAAGGCGTGGTCGCGCGCGACTCTGGCGCCGCGATCGCGGCGCGCCGGACCGGCGTGATCGACCAGATCGACGCCACCCGTATCGTCATCCGCGCCACCGAGGATCTCGACCCGACCAAGTCCGGCGTCGACATCTACCGGTTGATGAAATATCAGCGTTCCAACCAGTCGACCTGCATCAACCAGCGTCCGCTGGTGAAAGTCGGCGACGTCGTCAAGAAGGGCGACATCATTGCCGACGGTCCCTCGACCGATCTCGGCGAACTCGCGCTCGGCCGCAACGTGCTGGTCGCGTTCATGCCGTGGAACGGCTACAACTTCGAAGACTCGATCCTGCTCTCCGA
>DATGGY010000007.1:0-15511 GCA_035308285.1 Bradyrhizobium sp.
AATCCGCGACGCGCTGGCTTATCTGCGCGTGATCAGCTCGGCCGCCGACGACCTCGCCTTCGAGCGTATCGTCAACGTGCCCAAGCGCGGGCTTGGCGACGCCACGGTGCAGATGCTGCACGACCATGCCCGCAAGCGCCGCATTCCCTTGTACGAGGCGGCGCGCGCCGTGATCGAGACCGACGAGCTGAAGCCGAAAGCGCGCGGCGCCTTGCGCGATCTATTAGCGAGTTTCGACCGCTGGCGCGCGCAAGCCGCGGTGACCTCGCACACCGATCTTGCCGAAACCGTACTCGACGAGAGCGGCTACACCGATATGTGGCAGAAGGACCGCTCCGCCGACGCCGCAGGCAGGCTCGACAACCTCAAGGAGCTGGTCCGCTCGATGGAGGAGTTCGAAAACCTGCAAGGATTCCTCGAACACATTTCGCTGGTGATGGACCGCGACGGCGGCACCGAGGACGATGCGGCGTCGCTGATGACGCTGCATTCGGCCAAGGGGCTTGAGTTCGACAACGTCTTTCTGCCGGGTTGGGAAGAAGGCCTGTTTCCGAGCCAGCGTACGCTCGACGAACAGGGCCGCGCGGGGCTGGAAGAAGAGCGGCGGCTCGCCCATGTCGGCCTGACCCGCGCCCGCCGCCGCGCCAAACTCTATTTCGCCACCAACCGACGCATCCACGGCACCTGGTCGACCACGATCCCCTCGCGCTTCCTCGACGAACTGCCGGCGCACAATGTCGAGATCACCGAATCCAAGGGTGGCTCGGGCTGGGGCGGCTCAAGTGGTTACGGCCCCTCGCGCTTCGACAATGTCGAGTCCTTCGGATCGAGCTATGCGACGCCGGGCTGGCAGCGCGCGCAAGCCAACCGCGCACGCGGCCAAGGCGGACGCGGCGGCGGCTTCGATGAAAGCCAGTCGGAATTTACGGGTTCGCGAAGCGATACCTCCGGTCCACGAAGCGATGCCTCGCCTTCGCGCAGCGATGCTTCGTCACGCCGCGACGGCTTCTCGCGGGCCAGGCGCGCGCCGCTGGTGATCGAGGGCGAGTTGGTCGCCAAATCCACCGGCACCACCTCGGAATTCAATCTCGACGACCGGGTGTTTCACCAGAAATTCGGCTACGGCCATGTGGTGAAGATCGACGGCAACAAGCTCACCATCGCCTTCGAGAAGGCCGGCGAGAAGAAGGTGGTCGACAGTTTCGTGGAGCGGGCGTGAGCGCGCAGCCCGCCTGACGATCCGCCGATACTTAATCATTCGTTACGCACGCGACGGCATCGCTGCCCAACTGTCGCGCCGCATCATGCGGCAATGCTCTGAAAGCCAACGAAAAAGCGGAAAACTAACCAAAACCACCCGCATTTGAGCGAATTTTGACCGACAATACTTCGCAGCCATATTTACCGAAAACTTGGGCGTGAACGGTATCATCCCAGCCAGAAGACCTTTTGTCCGCAGTTTGATTGCGATCTAAGGCTGCCCGGATGAGTTTGCAGTTCAAGTCTGTGAAGAAGAACGAGAACCACGAGAACAAGTCGTTTCTGCGCGATCTCGACGAGGCCGTCTCGCGCGGGTCACCGGAGAGCCGCGCGCGGGCATTGTGGCATACCACCGATCTGATGATCGCCGGCAGCTTCAGCGACGACGAGATATGGACCTTCGGCGAAGTCGTGACGCGGCTTGCCGAGGAGATCGAGGTTGCGGCCCGCGCCCAATTGTCCGAGCGGCTCGCCCGTTTCGACCGCGCGCCCGTCAACATCATCCACCAGCTCGCCTTCGACGATTCGATCGAGGTCGCAGGCCCCGTGCTACGGGAATCCAAGCAACTCGAAAGCTACGCGCTGGTGGCCAATGTCTGCACCAAGAGCCAGGCCCACATGCTCTCGATCTCAAAACGCGAGACGCTCGAGGAGCGGGTGACGGACGAGCTGGTGACGCGCGGCAACCAGGAAGTGGTCAACTCGGTCGCGAACAATCATGGCGCGCGTTTTTCCGACTTCGGCTTCCTGCATATGATCAAGCGTGCCGAGAACGATTCGATCCTCGCCGAGCAACTTGGTCTGCGCAAGGATATTCCTCGACACGTTTTCCAGCAGCTTATCGCCAAGGCCACGAGCGACGTGAAGCAGCGGCTGGAACGCGAACGGCCCGACATGGCCCGTCAGATCCAGTCGCAGGTCACCGATCTTGCCGGCGAGCTGCAGTCGAAATTCGGCCCGGTGTCGCGAACCCATTTCGTCGCAAAACGGGTGGTGTCGACGCAGCACCGGCTGGGCAATCTGAACGAGAGCAGCATATCGACCTATGCCCGGTCCCACCGCCTCGAGGAGGTCACCATCGGCCTGTCGCTGTTGTGCTCGCTCCCCGGCGACGTGATCGAGCGCGCGGTGCTCGACAAGAACCGGGAGACGCTCCTGATCCTTTGCAAGGCGTTGGACTTCTCCTGGGACACGACGATGTCGCTGTTGTTCCTCGGCGCCAAGGATCACCGCATCACCGCGAACGATCTCAGAGATCTCGAGAGCGAGTACGGCCGTCTCAACATCGAGACGTCGCGCAGCGTTCTGGAATTCTATCAGACCCGCAAGAACGGCGGGGCGATGGATGCGGGCGCGATGCGGCAAGCCGCGTTTGCTACACCATAAGGGGAAACGTCAGCCATGAACGCGATCGTATTCGGCAAAGCCGTGCCGGCCTTTGGCCGCGCCGCACCCCAGGGCTTCGGCAAGAAGGGCGGCGATACGGCAAACCAGGATGGGGGACCATCGAAGCAGGATGGCGCGCTGGATACGGCCCGCACCGTGCTCGAGGCCGCGACCGATCTCAGGGACGAGGCGACGGCCGAAATCTGCCGGCGGGTCATCGAGGCCAGCGTCAACGGCAGGCAGCCCTCGATGTCGGACCTGCGCATCATCAACAATTATTTCGGCTGATCCCGCCTCGCGGGAGAAAATTGCGCTACTTCTCGCCGAGCACTTCGCCGAACAGCACCCAAGACTTCCCGTCAAACCGCGCCATCTGAATCTGCCGGATCGGCGTGACGTTTTGCGGATCGGTATGGATCGCGATGCCCGGAAGCAGCATCGGCAGCGCCACGCCGTTTAGCGATTTTGTCTGCTTGAGGATGTTGTCGCGGGAAAGATCATCGCCGCAATTGCGGAGCACGGTGGCCATGATCTGCGCCGCCGTATAGCCCTGCACATTGTATAGATCGCCGGTCGAGGCATTCGGCTGGTATTTTTTCATCCACGCGAACCAGTCGTCGAGGGCGGGGTCGTTCGCCCAGCGCGCGTCGTTGGGGTCCTTGAGAAAAAGCCCGGTCACCGCGCCGATCGCGTTCTCGATGCCGGCGGGCTCGAGCACCGCGGAGAACGAGTTCGATACCGACGGCAGGATGATCAGCGGCTTCCAGCCCATGCTCGCAGCCTTCTTGATCGCTTGCGCGGCGAATTTCGGCGTCGCTTCCGCGAAAAAAACATCCGCGCCGGATTCCCGCATGGTGACCATCTGCGAATCGATGGTCGGATCGGCGGTAAGGTATGTCGTCTCGGAGACGAGCTGATCGACATGCTCGCCCAGCCCCGCCTTGAATCCCCGGACGTAGTCCTTGCCCGCGTCCTCGTTCGGCGCGATCACCGCGATCTTGGCATCGGGGCGGGTTTTCAGGATGTATTCGGCGTAGAGACGGCCCTCGAGTTCGTAGGTGGGGTTGAAGCCGACCGTCCATGGGAAATGTTCGGGGTCGTTCCACCGCGTCGCGCCGGATGAGACGAAGAGCTGGGGCACGCGCCTGGCGTTGAGATATTTCTGCACCGAGATATTCGGCGCGGTGCCGACCGAGCTGAACATCGCCAGCACGTCCTCTTGCTCGACCAGCTTGCGGGTCTGCTCGACGGTCTTGGCGGGCGAGTAGGCGTCGTCGAGCGTCAGGAACTCGATTTTGCGCCCGTTGATGCCGCCCTGGTCGTTGAGCATTTGAAAGTAGGCGGCTTCGGCGCGGGCGATCGTGCCGTAGGCGGAAGCCGGCCCGCTATAGGGCGCGGTATTGCCGAGCTTGATGGTGTCATCGGCCGCAGCCGCAACTACAGCCGGCATCGAGAGCATTGCGGCGAGCAGCGAAGCTACCCAAAATCGATTGGAAGATGGCAAGGAAAGTGACACGGCCCTGGCGTCCCTCTGTGGCGGTCGTTTTTGATTTGCCCCGAGCAGCAGCATATTTTGATTGGCGGCCAACCGGCAATCGCGGAAAATGCAACGCTGTTCGTCGTCTCCATAGGCTTTGAAAGGCGGACGGCAGACCGATTGCGCAATCCTGCTTGCATTCCTATCTGTTTAGCCCCCTCTCCTCTCGCCTTTTTCCGAAACCCGCCCAAAAAAACGCAAATGCCTTCCATCATCTCCGTTTCGAATCTGTCCAAGACCTATGGCTCCGGTTTCAAGGCGCTGAACAACATCAATCTGGAGATTGCGCGCGGCGAGATTTTCGCGCTGCTCGGGCCGAACGGCGCCGGCAAGACCACGCTGATCAGCATCATCTGCGGAATCGCCAATTTGAGCGAAGGCCGCGTCACCGTCGGCGGCCACGACATCGCCAGCGAATACCGCGCCGCCCGCGCGATGATTGGCCTCGTGCCGCAGGAACTGCACACCGACGCCTTCGAATCGGTGTGGGGGACGGTCAGCTTCAGCCGCGGCCTGTTCGGCAAGCCGAAAAATCCGGACCACATCGAGAAGGTGCTGAAGGACCTGTCGCTGTGGGACAAGAAGGACGCCAAGATCGTCACACTGTCCGGCGGCATGAAGCGCCGCGTGATGATCGCAAAAGCGCTGTCGCACGAGCCGCAAATCCTGTTTCTCGACGAACCGACCGCGGGCGTCGACGTCGAGTTGCGCAAGGGCATGTGGGAAGTGGTCCGAACCCTGCAGGCTTCCGGCGTCACCATCATCCTCACCACGCATTACATCGGCGAGGCCGAGGAAATGGCCGACCGCGTCGGCGTCATCAACAAGGGCGAGATCATCCTGGTCGAGGACAAGGCGAAGCTGATGCAAAAGCTCGGCAAGAAGCAGCTCAGGCTGCATCTGCCAGGCAGGATCGAAACGATTCCGCCGGGTCTTGCCGCCTACAATCTCGAACTGTCGAACGGCGGCTGCGAGCTCACCTTCAGCTACGACACCAAGGGCGAGCGCACGGGGATCACCAGCCTGCTCGGCGATCTTCGCAACGCGGGCATCCGCTTCTCGGACCTCGAAACCACCCAGAGTTCGCTGGAAGACATCTTTGTAAGTTTGGTGAGGCAGCCATGAACTTCAGGGCCGTCCGCGCGATCTACAAGTTCGAAATGGCGCGCACCTGGCGGACGATCGTGCAAAGCATCGTTTCGCCGGTGGTTTCGACATCGCTTTATTTCGTGGTGTTTGGCGCCGCGATCGGCTCGCGCATCACCTCGGTTGAAGGCGTCAGCTACGGCACCTTTATAGTGCCGGGGCTGGTGATGCTGTCGGTCCTGACGCAGAGCATAGCCAACGCCTCGTTCGGAATTTATTTCCCGAAATTCATCGGCACGATTTACGAAATCTTGTCGGCGCCGGTCTCCTATCTCGAAATCGTGCTCGGCTATGTCGGCGCCGCCGCGACCAAATCTATCGTGCTGGGCCTGATCATTCTGGCCACCGCCGGCCTGTTCGTGCCACTGCACATTCATCATCCGTTTTGGATGTTTACCTTCCTGGTGATGACGGCGGTGACCTTCAGCCTGTTCGGATTCATCATCGGCATCTGGGCCGACGGCTTTGAAAAACTTCAGATGATCCCGATGCTGGTGGTGACGCCGCTGACCTTCCTTGGCGGCAGCTTCTACTCGATAAACATGCTGCCATCGGGCTGGCGCACGATCACGCTGCTCAATCCGGTGGTCTATCTGATCTCGGGTTTCCGCTGGAGCTTCTACGAAATTTCCGACGTCAGCGTCGCCTTGAGCTTCGGCATGACGCTGACCTTCCTCGCCGTCTGCATGATCGTGGTGTGGTGGATTTTCAAGACCGGGTACCGGCTGAAGAATTGACGAGAGAGCGCCTCTCGGCGAGCCACGAAAATTGAGCCGCGCCCCGGATTCGGCCCGCCCAGCGCCTTGTTTGCGCCCGGCACGGCATTAACGATCCTCATGGCGCCACTGGAACCAGCGGCAGGATTCGGGCATATTCACCGCAGGGGACGGTGAGCGGCGGTCAGGGCGACGAGCCCGTGACAAGGGCTCTATGGGTCACGGCTTGGAGGCCAAAGGTAAAATGCGTTCCTTCCTCATTGCTGTTACCGGACTAATGCTGTTTGCCGCCGGCGCGGCGCAGGCCAATGTTTCCATCACCATCGACAAGAATGCGCAGTCGATGACCGTGGCGGTCGACGGTGTCGATCGCTACCGCTGGCCGGTCTCAACCGGCAATCCATCGCACGAGACGCCGAACGGCAGCTTCCGCACCTTCCGGATGGAAGAGGACCACTATTCCAAGGAATTCGACGACGCGCCGATGCCGCACTCGATCTTCTTCACCAAGATCGGTCACGCGATCCACGGCACGGATTCGGAAGGCCGGTTGGGCACGCCGGTGTCGCACGGCTGCGTCCGCCTCTCGCGCGCCAACGCGGCGACGCTTTATGCCCTGGTCGAGCGGCAAGGCGTGCTCAACACCACGGTGACGCTGACCGGCTCAGCCCAAATCGCGCTGGCGCGCAACCCACGCCCGCGACAGGACAATGTCGCGCGCAGCGATCCTGCGCAGCAATATGATCAGCAGTACCAGGGCGACCGGCAATACGGCGCCGCCGGCGAGCCCGTCCAACTAACGCCACAGCCACAGTTGTTGCCAGGCCGCCGCGTTGCTCCCCAGGTCCAAGCCGATGACGGCTACATCTATCCGGCCGACGGCAGTCCGGGCGATACACGCTACCCGGCGCCGCGCGGCAGCCGGCGCGGCTACGACGGACAGGTCTACTACCAGCAGCAGCCGACTTACGATAACGGCTCCTCCGGCAATCAATACCCGCCGCAGACGCCGCGCTACCCCCCGCAACGCGGCTTGTTCGGTTATCCGAACTGACGGTATCAGCTAGAGCTGGGCCGCGTCCTTCAAATCGCGCTTGATGGAATCCAGCAGCTTTTGCAGCGTATCGGTATTCTCGGCGCGCGCCGGCGGAAGTGGCGCCGAGGCCGGTTCGGACCCGTGCTCCGGATGGACGAAGTCTCCGTGCAAAACATCATCGTGGCGTTCCATCAGCCAAAGGACCGCCCAGTAGCCGACCGCCAGCGCAATCACGCAAAAAATACCGATCTCAAACATTGGGCGCTTGCCCTGAAAACGCTCATGATTCAGTCCGTTTGGAAGAGGGTCAAGTCCCGTGCGGGTGGTCGCAAAAGCATTTGCCTACCGCTGTGGCCTTTGCGTCACGTTCGGGCCCGTGGCCGCCGGAGCGTTTTCGAGCGAAAGCCTACCCCGGACTTGATCCAGGGTGGATACCGGTTCGCGTGAAGAAAACGCGTCAAAACAAAAATCTAGAGCTTCGGTTCTGATTCAATCAGAACCAATATTGCTCTAGCGACGCGCCAAGGCCTTGTGCAATTCACCAACGGCATGCGCGAGCTGATCGCGGTGCAGCATAGCTTCTTTGGGAATAGCCGCGACGCTCTTGGCCAATTCGCCCAGGAAGAATCCCCGCGTCCTTCGCGGGCCGTGTTCAGCTTGCACCCCTGAGTCTGCACGAGGTGTTGCAGGTGACGCTGTTGCCCTTCATGCAGGCTTTGCACACCCCGACACACTGGTCGATCTTACTTGCGTCGTAGTTTGTGTAGTGCTGGGCGATGCACGCACGCTGCTCGCTAGTGTACTCTATTTCCTTCGAGCAGCCCGCGAGAACGATAGCCAGTGCAGTCCAGGAAAGGAGACTTCGCAGTCGCACGGCGCGCTCTCCAAATGCTCGTGGTTGAATAGCCTGGCCCCACTTCATCTGCGGGCCAAGGTCTGCGGGCCAAGGCGCCCAGCCCATGTCAACCCGTCAAACGGCCCAAACGTTTCTGCCAAATCGTGTTCAAAATAAGCGCGTAAGACTGAAGGCCGTCACCGCGAGCCGGGCAAAAAGAACCCAAAGCTAAGGCGCATGGTTACGCGATTCGCGGAGCCTGGTGATGCCCCGGCGCGGGGAAGAAACACAATTTCCCCCACCCCTTGCGCCCTCGCGGTCTGCGCTTAAGGCGTCCGATAGAGCAGGCGGTTGAAGCGTGTTATGGTGCGACGGCACATCCAAAAGTTCCTTCACAGCTCGGCGGCCAAATGTCGACATTGGACGATTCGAACGCAGGCTTCTCTTCCCGAAGGCGGAGGAAGGGTTCGCCCTTTCTGCTTCTGGCCGCCGGGTTGTTGATCTTCGCCGCAATCGCCGGCACCGGCTTTTTGCTGCTGCGGCCGACTACCTTGCGAATTGCGGTTGGGCCGCCGGGCAGCGAGGACCAGAAATTGATTCAGAGGCTGGCGGAATCCTTCGCGCGTGACGGCGGCCAGATTCGGCTCGCGGTGATCTCGACCGCCGGCGCGGTTGAGAGCAGTTCGCTGCTCGGAGCCGGCCAAACCGATCTGGCCGTGGTTCGCGCCGATGAGGAAATACCCAACGGCACCGGCGCGGTCGCCATTCTGCGCAAGAACGTCGTGGTGCTGTGGGCGCCTTCCGGCGCCCCCCGCAAGGGCGCCAAGAAGGACGTCAAATCGAAGATCAAGGAAATCGGCGAACTCGAAGGTCATCGCGTCGGTGTCATCGGCCGAACCCCAGTCAACGTCACGCTACTCCGCGTGATCCTGAAGGAATCGGGCGTCAACCCTGACAAGGTGACGGTCTCGCAATTCTCCACCGCCCAGATCGCGGAGATGGCGCGCGATCCCTCGATCGATGCCTTCATGGCGGTCGGACCGCTCGACAGCAGGATCACGGTCGAGGCCATCACCACCACCGCACGCCTGAGGGGCGAACCGACGTTTCTCGCCGTCGACGTATCTGAGGCGCTCGCCCACAAGCATCCGCTCTATCAATCGGAGGAGATTCCCGGAAGCTCCTTCACTTCGTCCCCCGCCCGGCCCGACGACACAGTCGAGACCGTCGGCGTCAACCATTTGATCGTGGCGCCGAAGTCGCTGTCGGACAGTACGGTCGGCGCCTTCGCGCGGGCGCTGTTCACCGTGCGGCCCACGCTCGCCAAGGAAATTCCGGGCGCGGCCAAGATCGAAAAGCCCGACACCGACAAGGACGCCGCCATCCTCGCCCATCCGGGAGCGGCCGCCTATATCGACGGCACCGAGCGGACATTCCTCGACAAATACAGCGACTACCTCTGGGGCGGGATACTGCTGCTTTCCGTGCTCGGTTCAGGCGGCGCGTGGTCGCGCCATTACCTCATGCGGGACGAACGCAGGCTGAACACGGAGCACCGGGACAAGCTGCTGGCTGCGATCGCGCAGGTGCGAAAGATCGATTCAATCGAGGAACTGGATGCCTTGCAGCGCGAGGCCGACGACATTCTTCGCGAAACGCTCGTCTGCTACGACGACGGTGCGATCGAGGAAGCGGATCTGGCCGCCTACCACCTCGTGCTCGAACAGTTTCATAACGCGGTCGTGGACCGGCGGGCCGCGATCGGCGCCGCCGCCGACCTGCCGCGCATGCGGGCGCGATAGGCGGTCAGCGCCGGAAAGTTTCAGAACCCGAACGAAATCATCCGGCGAACGATCCCGCCGATGCCGACGTAATGGTGCCGCCGGTGATGTCTGGACGGGGTCGCGGTTTCGTCGGACGAAGCCTCAGCGCGGCCCGGACCGATGGCTTCAAACTGCGCCTTCTGCTCGTCGGCCAAGTTCTCGTAGAGATCGTCGACCGCCGCCCTCACGATCTTGACCGCTCGCAGCATGGTGTCGAGCCGCTTGCCGGAGGCGGCGAGTCGCGCCGGCGGCGTCAACGCGTCGCCGGGCGCGCAGGAGTTTTTGAGCATATCCGCGGCCTTGGCGCTGGCGTCCTTGAGGTTGGCGAGACTGGCGCGCTGCGCCTCATTCGGATGCAACCGCGCCTCGATTTCGGCGGTCGGCCAATCCGTCACGCCGGGCGTATTGCCGCAACCCTGGGTCAGCGAACCCTCGGCGGTCGGGCCGGCGCGGCGTTCATCCTCGCCAAGCGCGGTCAGCCGTGATTTCTGTTCGTCAGTGAGAATTCCCCAGAATTGATCCATGGGCGACTGTACGATTTTGACCGCCTTGATCATCGCTCCGAGGCGCGTTTCCATGGCGGCGAGCCGGCCGGGCGCGGTCAACGCGATGTGGGTCGGACACGCCGCCCGGATGGTTTGCGAGGCCTGCAGCGTCGCATTGGCCAGCTCGTCGAGCGCGGCGCGTTGGGCGTCGTTGGGCTGGATGGCATGGTCGATTTGATCGATCGGCACGCCTGCGATATCGCGGCTGTCCTCGCCGCACATTTGCGACAATTCGTCCGGCGCTTGATTTGCCGCTACTGACGCCGACGACGCTGCGCCGCCGGAATAACCGCGGCCCGACGGCAGATAGCCGGTCAAATCGTCATAGCCATAAGGCGCGAAGATGCCGGCGTAGATGTCGCCATAGCCGTATCCCCAGAAGGGATCGTAACCCCACAGCGAGTAATCAGAGATGTCGTAAAAGGCGAACGGCCAGAACAGCGGGCCGACCCAGCCGAACCCGCCATCGAAGTGCTGCCCGAATCCGCCGCGTTCGCCCAGTCCGCCGTGCCGGTCATGCATTCCGGCCATCGCCGCGGTGGCTGCGATCCGTGCGCGGTTGCCCGGATTTCGCAAAGCCGCGCGGTTATGCATGGCGCCGGCAACCGCGCGCGAATGCATCGCGTTGTTGACCGCCGCCGTCCTGACGCTGGCGTTCCGGCCAGCAGCATTGCGGCCGGCCAGACTGCTGGCGGAATTGCGGAACGACGAGCGGTTGGCGCTTAGATTGGACCGTCCGGCCGATCCGGAAATCGCGGAGCGGCCGCCGAAATTCCGCGCGCCGCCGGCGAGATGTCCGCCGCCGCCGCGGACGCCGCCAATATGCCCGCCACCGCCGCGGAAGCCGCCGACGCGTGCACCGCCGAAATGGCCGCCACCACCAAAGTGGCCGCCGCCGCCAAAGTGGCCACCGCCACCGAAATGACCACCGCCGCCTCCGAAATGACCACCGCCGCCACCGCCATGGCCGCCGCCGCCGCCACCACCATGTCCACCGCCACCCCCGCCGCCGCCGCGGCCAGCATACGCCGCGCCCGAAAGCGCGAGCGAAAGAGCAATCACGGAAAGGAATTTGAGCTTTGACACGGCAACCTCCTCCGGCGTCCAAGCCTTGCTTCCAGGTCGAAAGCGGCACAGTTGGGACAACCCTAGCGCGTCAACGCCGCCGCAAAACCCGCAGTTCCCACATTAACGCGAATTTAGGCAGGTTAACTGAGTTCACGCTTTGAGGAGGATCATTGCTCGCCGTCGCGCAGCCGCCGGTACACCGCGCCGAGCACGTTGGAGTAATCGTCGGTCCAGATCCGCTGCTTCTCGTCGGCTTCGGTCTCCGCCCATTGCTCCGACGCGGCGAGCTTGCCGATATCGGCCTCCGCGCGCGCCGAGACCACGACCGAGGTCGAGAAGATGTATTCGCCGTCGCGCCCGGAATCCTCGCTGTAGACCCAGCTCTTGAGATCATTGGCTTCGGCAATGCCGACCACGACGCTGGACAATTCCAGATGCCGGTTCGAGACATGCATCAGCACTGCGCCCTGCGGTGCGAGCTTGTCCTTGTAGATATTCATCGCCTCTTTGGTGGCGAGATGGATCGGGATTGCGTCGGACGAATAGGCGTCCACGATGATCAGATCGTAGATACGATCTGGCTCACGGGCGAAGGTCAGCCGCGCGTCGCCCATCACCGGCTTCAGATCCGGTTCGCAAGCTGTGATGTAGGTGAAAAATCTGGGATCGCGCGCGGTATCGACCATCGATTGGTCGATCTCGAAGAATTTCCAGCTCTCGCCGGGCTCGGACGCGCAGGCCAGCGTGCCGGAGCCAAGCCCGATCACCGCGACGCGAAGGGCAGCGCCCTTGCGCTCGCGGATCGCGGCGATCGCCTGACCGATGCCGCCATCCCTGTGATAATAGGTGATCGGCTCGGGCCGCCCGGAAACCGGCGTGCCGTCGTCGTTCTGGAATTTTTCGGCGCCATGGATCGTGGTGCCGTGCATCAGGACGTGAAACTGGCCATGCGGCGTCACCACGATCTTGTGAACGCCGAAGAAGCTGCGCACGGTTTCAACCCGCCCTTCGTCCGCCGGATAGACGCGGATCAAGACCAGCGCCAGCGTCACGATCGCGGCGAGCTTCCAGCGGCCCGCATTGAGCGCGACCGCCAGCAACATGCCCGTGGCCGCGACCGCGCCGGCCACATAGACCCGTTGCTCTTCGAGCCATTCGAAAGCTTCACCCGCGCTGAAGGACGGCGCGATCAGACCGATCGCAAGCGCAAGCAGCGCCGGCCAGTACCAGCGGCTCCAGCGCGGCCATCGCTCCGCGGCGGGCGGGCGGCACAAGGCCGCGAGCACCAGCAGGATCGGGTACTCGGCAACCCAGGAAAACGCGTAAGGCGCGACCAGGCCGGCGAACAGGCCGCCGACCATGCCGCCGAACGAAAGCGCGACATAGAAGCCGGTGAGATATTTCGCAGGCGGGCGCGTGCGCGCGAGTTCGCCGTGGCAGGCCATGGCAATGACAAAGAAGCAGACCTGATGCCCGCCGAGCGTCAGCAGCAAATTCTGCTCGCCGCCGACCGCAAGCAGCACGATGACGCCCGCGATCGCCACCGGCTGCACCATCAACACCCATTTGTGCGGCAATAACGGTCGCGACTGGAACACCAGCACCCAGGTCAACAGATAAAGCGACAGCGGCAGCACCCACAACAACGGCGCGGCGGCAACGTCGGTGGAAATATGCGCGGTCACCGCGATCAACAGGCCCGACGGTACCGCGGCGAGAAAGATCCAGCGCGCGCGCAAAGCCCAAGGCGGCGCCGGCGCATCGATGTCCACCGCAAGCGTATCGACCGCGGCTGACGCCGGCGAACGCAAAAGCAGCACGCCGCACGCCGCGATCAGCACGATCAGCAGACCGTAGCCCCCTCTCCAGATCAGGTTCTGCATGCGCAGCGTGAAGATCGGCTCCAGCAGCACCGGATAGGACAACAGCGCCAGGAAACTGCCGATATTGGAGGAGGCATAGAGGAAGTAGGGATCGCCGCCATTGGGGTGGCCGGTGCGGACGAACCACGCCTGCAGCAGCGGATTGTTCGCTGCGAGCGCAAAGAACGGCAGACCGATCGAGACCGCGAACAAGCCGAGCAGCCAGAACGCGTAGCCGCTGGTCGGTGGCTCGCCCCACCCGCCCGCGATCGACAGCGGCAGCGTGAACAGCGCGACCACGAGAAGCACGAGATGCACCGCGACCGGAATCGCGCGGCTATTTAGCCGCATCAGGTAATGCGCGTAGGCATAGCCTGCGAGCAGCAACGACTGGAAGAACACCATCGCCACCGACCACACCGCCGGCGAGCCGCCGAGCCGCGGCAGCACCATTTTCGTGAACAGCGGCTGCACCGAGAACAACAGAAGCGCGCTGACAAAAATCGCGGCGGTATAGACGGCCAGCACCAACCGGTTCCGGCCCGCGGCGGGCTGGTCCGCGGTCAGCGATGGATCAGGCAGCGTCATGAGAACTCCGGCCAGGGGTTCTGGGGGCCGGCAATGGAGCATAGCGGAACGGACCCGGCAATCCCGGACGGAACAGCAAATCCGTGACTTCCCGCTGTGCCAGTGTTCACATCTTCGCTATGGAGGTGCGGAAGCGGTGAGCCATTAAATCGTCGTTCCGGGACCTGCCGTAGGCAGGAACCCGGAACCTCGAAATTGTCTTGCGCGCTTCAACATCGTCATTCCGGGATGGTGCGTTAGCACCAGACCCGGAATGACGGACTAACCCGGAATGACGACCAACAATGAAACGCGCATGAACGAAACGGACGTCATCATCATCGGCGCGGGCCACAACGGCCTCACTTGCGCGGCCTATCTTGCGCTTGCCGGCCTGCGCGTGAAGGTGGTCGAGCGCCGCAAGGTGGCCGGCGGCGCGGCGGTCACCGAGGAGTTTCATCCGGGTTTTCGCAATTCGGTCGCGGCCTACACGGTCAGCCTGCTCAACCCGAAAGTGATTTCGGATCTGAAACTGGCCGAGCATGGCTTGAAGATCGTCGAGCGCCCCGCGCAAAATTTCTTGCCGGCGCCCGACGGAAGTTACCTCCTCACCGGCGAAGGTCGCACTGGTCCGTCGCTTGCAAGCTTAAGCGAACGCGACGCCGCGCGGCTTGAGGCTTTCAGCCGCAAGCTCGAAGAGATCGCCGACGTGCTGCGCGCCCTTGTGCTGCGGGCGCCGCCGAACATCGTCGAAGGATTCAGTTTGCGCGCGGTCCGCGAGGGTTTTAACGCGCTCGGAACCGCAAAACTCCTCAGTCGATTGTCGTTGGAGCAACGCCGCGCGCTACTCGATCTGTTCACCCGATCGGCCGGCGAGATGCTGGACGATGCGTTCGAGAGCGATCTGGTGAAAGCGTTGTTCGGCTTCGACGCCATCGTCGGCAATTATGCGAGCCCTTACGCGGCGGGCTCGGCCTATGTGATGCTGCACCACGCCTTCGGCGAGGTGAACGGCAAGAAAGGCGTCTGGGGCCACGCCATCGGCGGCATGGGCGCTATCACCCAAGCAATGGCGCGCGCCGCAAAAGAAGCCGGCGCCGAGATCGCGCTCGAGGCTGGTGTCCGCGAGGTGATCGTCGAGCGCGGCCGCGCCACCGGCGTCGTGCTCGACAATGGCGAGACGCTGCGCGCCCGATACGTCGCCTCAAGCGTCAACCCAAAACTGCTTTATACGCGGCTCATACCACCCGACGCGCTGCCTGCCGATTTTCTCGCGCGCATCAAAAACTGGCGCAACGGCTCCGGCACCTTCCGGATGAACGTCGCGCTCAGCGCCCTGCCCTCGTTCACCGCGCTGCCCGGCGCGGGCGATCATCTCACCGCCGGCATCATCATCGCGCCGAGCTTGCGATATATGGACCGCGCCTGGCAGGACGCGCGCGAGTTCGGATGGAGCCGCGAGCCCGTGGTCGAGGTGCTCATCCCCTCGACGCTGGACGACACGCTCTGTCCGGAAGGCCAGCATGTCGCCAGCCTCTTTTGCCAGCACGTCGCGCCGGAATTACCGGGTGGAAAATCCTGGGACGACCATCGCGAGGAAGTCGCCGACCTCATGATCGCAACCGTCGATCGCTACGCACCGGGCTTTTCGACTAGCGTGATCGGACGACAAATCTTGTCCCCGCTCGACCTGGAGCGGCAATTCGGGCTTCTCGGCGGCGACATCTTCC
>DATGGY010000008.1:0-10430 GCA_035308285.1 Bradyrhizobium sp.
CTCCGACGTCAAGGCGGCGACCGGGCTGATGGCGTACGCGGTGTTTCCGCGAACGCCCGGCCGCGATTACGCAGGCGTCGTGATCGACGGCCCGCCCGGCACAATCGGCCGCGAAGTATTCGGCTCGTCCGGCGACCTCGGTATCCGGCGCGACGGCACCCACGCCACCCACCTTGTCGTGGAAGCCGACGCGGTGGTGGAAAAGCCGAAAAACCTGTCGTGGGCAGAAGCCGCCGGCATCGGCGTTCCCTTTGTGACGGCGATCGAAGGCTATCATCGCGCCGGAAGGCCGAAGAAGCACGATACGGTGCTGGTGATGGGCGTCAACGGCAAGGTTGGGCAGGCCGCGGTGCAGATCGCGAGCTGGGCCGGCGCCCGCGTGATCGGCGTCGCACGCAAGAACGAACCATACGAGGGGTATACCAATTCCCCCATCGAGGTGATCGATGCTTCCACGACGGATGTGGCGACGCGGGTTCGCGAGCTCACCGGCGGCAAAGGCGCCGACATCGTGTTCAACACCGTCGGCGATCCGTATTTTCAGGCAGCCCACAAATCGCTCGCTCTGCGGGGACGCCAGATCCTGATCGCCGCCGTCGATCGGATCGTTCAGTTCGACATTCTCGAATTTTATCGCGGCCAGCACACCTATGTCGGCATCGATACGCTCGGCCTGTCGTCGACTGCGACCGGCGCCGTGCTGAGGGAGCTCGGCCTTGGCTTCGTCAGCGGGCACCTCAAGCCGTTTCCGATCAAGGCAAACGCGATTTTTCCACTGGAAGAAGCCAAGGCCGCCTTCCTTGCGGTCGCCGCTTCCTCGCGCGATCGCATCGTTCTGCGGCCGTAGGCGCTCGGACCGTCATTGCGAGCGAAGCAATTTATCCGGCGCCTAAATTAGGACGGCTTCGACGTAGCGAGCCGCATCACGTCGAGATAGCCGGGACGCACTTCCATCCGTTTGATCAGGCCCTTTTCGATGAGAAGCCGGTGCGCCACGGGAAGGTGATAGCAGGGCAGATACATGAAGAGATGATGTTCGGCGTGGTAGTTCACCCAATAGGGCGCGATCAGGAGCCGCTCGATCGGGTTGGCCAGCGTCGTGCGGGCGTGGCTGAACGGGTCCTCGCCAGTGGAAGTGCAGGCGTGCTCGGCGATGTTGCGGATGCGCGTCACCAGCGACAGCCAGGTCGCCATCGCAATCACCCAGACCGCCCAGTACCAGAGGCCGACGCCGGCGAGCCAAAACAGCGCGAACATGATCGCATTCACGATGAGGAAGCGCGCCATCTTGTCGGCGCCACTGGAGACAAAGCTCTCATGCGACACTTCTTCGTCGCCACTGCCGCGCCAGAACAGCGACAGGAATAGCGGCAGGCGCTGCTTGATGAAGGTTTGGCCGGTGAGATCGCGGATCGCCTTGCGGGCGTAACTCTCCTTTGTGATCGGAAACGGCGCCGAAAGCGAGAGATCGGGATCCTCGGGCTGCTGGGTGAATTTGTGATGCTGCAGATGGTACGACCGGTAACTTGCGAGGTCGGCGCCGACCGGCACCGCGCACAGCCATTGCCCAATCCACTCGTTGACCGCCTTGTTGGCGTGCAGGCCGCCGTGGGCAGCTTCATGCATCAGGATCGCCAGCCCAAGCTGGCGCGTGCCGACGATCATCACCGCGATCAGCCATGTCAGCGGATTGGGCCAAAGCGCGACCAGCGCGATAGCAGCAAGAATGGTTCCCCACGCATGCGCCACCAGCCACAGGCCGCGCAGCGAGCTGCGCGAGGTCAAGTGGCTCCATTCCTCGGGCGAGAAAACCGTTTTCGGATCGACGCGCGCCACGACCGGCATCAGCGGCCTCCTGTGAATCGAATCATACGCCGGCTTGAGGGTTCGTCAATCGGCCTGCCGCGTCACGATATGGATCTCCGAGGTCAGGGTGCGGTGCACCGGGCACTTGTCGGCGATTTCCATCAGTTTCTTGCGCTGTTCGGTGTCCAGCGGTCCCTCCATGGTTATGACCCTGTCGATCTGGTCGAGCATCCCCGCCTTGGTTTCGCATGCGGCGCAATCCTCGGCGTGGATCTTGTTGTGGCTTAGCGTCACCGTGGTCCGCTCGAGCGGCAGCGACTTGCGGTCGGCGTAAAGCCGCATGGTCATCGAGGTGCAGGCGCCGAGACCTGCCAGCACGAGGTCATAGGGTGCAAGGCCGGTGTCATCGCCGCCGGCGGCCGCGGGCTCATCGGCCAGGAGGCGATGCGGCCCCACGGTGACGGTCTGCTGGAATTTGCCGTTGCAGGTCTCGCGGACGACCACCTCGCGCGGTCTGTCGCCGACATCGGCTGTCTGTACCGGCGCCATCGCATCGAGATAGCGCGAGGCCCAGGCGGCGATGACGTCGGCGACATAGGCGGAATCCCGCTTGTCGCTCAAGAGATGGTCGGCGTCGGCGAGCGAGACGAAACTCTTGGGATGCTTGGCAGCGACAAAGATGCGGGTCGCGTTGTCGATGCCGACGGTGTTGTCGGTCGGCGCGTGCATGACGAGCAGCGCCCGGTGCAGGCGAGCGACATGCGCCATCAGGCTGTGCTCGGCGATATCGTCGAGGAATTCACGCGTGATGGTGAAAGGCCGGCCCGCGAGCGAGACTTCCGCCTTGCCGTGCTTGCGGATGTCTTCGATGCGGTCGGCAAACAGACCGGTGACATGGGTGGGATCGGACGGAGCCGCGATGGTGACGACGGCTCTCGCGTCCGGAATTTGCGCGGCCGCAGCCAGCACCGCGGCGCCGCCGAGGCTGTGGCCGATCAGGATCGCCGGCGCTTGCCTGGTTTCGCGTAAGTGATCGGCGGCTCGCACGAGATCGGCAACATTGGACGAGAAGGTGGAATTGGCAAAATCGCCTTCGCTGGAGCCGAGGCCTGTGAAGTCGAACCGCAACACCGCAATGCCTTTTTCCGCCAGCGCCACCGCGATCCGCTTTGCAGCGAGCACATCCTTGCCGCAGGTAAAGCAATGCGCAAACAGCGCGAAGGCGCGGATGTCCTTTTCAGGCATATCAAGGGCGGCGGCCAATTGCTGGCCGCCCGCACCTGGGAATTGAAAGCGTTCGGTCGGCATGGTGGTTCTCCGTGAGGGAAGTGGACCCCTCTCCCCGTTGGGGAGAGGGCTGGGGTGAGGGGCGCCGCTCTCTCGATAGACCGTAACCCCTCACCCGGATTTCTCGCGCGCTCGAAATCCGACCTCTCCCCATCGAAGTCGGATATATCCGACTTCGACAATGTTAGATGCCCAACTCGGGTAAACCCGAGTTGGATGGGAGAGCTGTTTAACTCAGTCGCCGGAGTAGCGCTGCTCGGCCCAGGGGTCGCCGCGGTTGTGATAGCCGCGAACCTCCCAATAGCCCGGCGCATCCGAATAGCGGAATTCGATGCTCTGGAGCCATTTCGCGCTTTTCCAGAAATAAAGATGCGGCACCACCAGCCGCACCGGGCCGCCATGTTCCTGCTCCAGCGGCAGGCCCGACCAGCTATGCGCGAGCAGGGCGTCCTCGGCGGCAAAATCTTCCAGCGCAAGGTTGGTGGTGTAGCCGTCATGGGAATGCAGCAGAACGTGATGCGCCTCGTCGCGCGGCCGGCACGCCATCAAGAGATCGCGCGTCGCCAACCCTTCCCATTGGTTGTCGTAACGCGACCAGGTGGTGACGCAATGGATGTCGGAGACGGATTTGGTCTGCGGCTGCGCGGTAAACTGCGAAAAATCCCAGAAGATCGGAAGTTCAACCGCGCCGTAGACGTCGAGCCGCCAGCGCTCGCGGGAAATATTCGGCATCACGCCGAGATCGAGGACCGGCCAATCCATGGTGAGGTGCTGTCCGGGCGGCAGGCGCTGATCTTGCGGGCGCGCGGTCTTTCCGGTGAGGAAACGCCCCTCGCGCGCCCAGCGCTCCTTGGTGCGCGTGAGCTTCGACGTCGGCTGCTCGTCGCTCTCTCCGGTCATCTGTCATGCCATGATTGCTCGCGGCGACGCGCTACTCGTGGCGATGCATCGCCGATTCGTGCTTGGTGTCGCGCATCGTCGTGTAGATGATCAGCGAGATAAAGATGATGCCGCTGAGATAATAATAGAACCAGTTCTCATGCCCGAGGCTCTTGAAGTAAAGCGCGACCGCAGGCGCGGTACCGCCGAACACCGATACCGTGATGGCATAGGGCAGGCCGACGCCGAGTGCGCGGACCTTGGTGGGGAACAGCTCCGCCTTCACCACCGCATTGATCGAGGTGTAGCCGGCGACGAATATCCAGGCCGCGCAAATCAGCAGGAACGCGATTGCCGGCGACTTGGTCTCCTTCAGCGTCATCAGGATCGGTATGGTCGCAAGCGTGCCGGCGACGCCGAAAAAGATAAGCACCGGTTTGCGGCCGATCTTGTCCGATATCGCGCCGTAAATCGGCTGCAGCAGGGTGGCGAAAACCAGCGTGCCGAAGATGACCAGGGTGGTCTGGTCCGCCGTGAGGCCGACAGACAATCTGACGAACGTCTGCATATACGTCGTGAAGGTATAGAAGGCGGCGGTGCCCCCGGCGGTCAGACCCACCACCAGCAAAAGCTCGCGCGGATATTTCAACAGGCTGACGATCGAGCCGGTTGGTCTTGCGATCTTGCTCGCTTCCTCGAACGCCTCGGTTTCGTGCAGATTGCGCCGCATCACGGCCGCGAAAATCGCCAGGAAAGCGCCGATCAGGAAGGGTATCCGCCAACCCCACTCCTGCAACTCCTGCGGGGTCAGAAACACCTTTTGCAGCAACAAAAGTACGATGATCGCCGTGAGCTGGCCACCGATCAGCGTGACGTATTGGAAGCTGGAGTAGAAGCCGCGATGCTTGGCGTCGGCGACTTCGCTCAGATAAGTCGCGCTGGCGCCGTACTCGCCGCCAAGGCTCAGACCTTCGATCACGCGCGCGAGCGCCAGGATCGCGGGCGCGGCGACGCCGATCGACGCATAGGTCGGGGTGATCGCGATGATCAGCGAGCCGAAGCACATGCAGACCACCGACAGCGTCAGCGACAGCCGCCGGCCGTGACGGTCGGCGATATAGCCGAACAGCCAGCCGCCGAGCGGCCGCATCAGGAAGGTCGCGGCGAACAGCACGGCGGCGTTGAGCTGCTGCACCACCGGGTCGCTGTTCGGAAAGAAGGCCGGCGCGAAATAAAGCGCGAATGCGGTATAGGCGTAGAAATCATACCATTCGACGAGATTGCCGACGGAGCCGATGAAGATCGCCTTAACGCGGCGTTCCACATCATGGATATCGAGGCGGTCGGCACTCAGGCTAGCGGCATGATCGATCACGTTTGGTTTTCCTCGGGGGATTCCAGACAATACCATCAATACTATGATGAAGGAGGGGCGGCCCCTCAGGATGCTTTTCCGAACAATAGCGGAAGCTGACGCGGCCCGCGCACGGTGCCTTCCGACCAGCTCACCTTGCCGGCCGGGTCAAGCCAGAAATCCGGAATGCGCTTCAACCACTCCTCGATCGCAACCGTCATCTCCATGCGCGCGAGGTTGGAGCCGACGCAGCGGTGAATGCCGAGGCCGAATGCCGCGTGCGGGTTTTGCTTGCGGTCGATCACCACTTTGTCGGCGTCCGGAAACACCGTGGGATCGCGGTTGGCGGCGGGAAACGACAACAGCACCATGTTGCCGGGCTTGATCGGGCAGCCGCCGATCTCGGTTTCCTTCATGACCTCGCGCGCCATCGTCACCGGAGCATAGGCGCGCAGGAATTCCTCGATCGCACTCGGCATCAGTTCCGGTTCGGCGACCAGACGCTCGCGGTCCGCCGGCGTCATGGCCAAATGCCAGAGCGAGGCGCCGATCGCGCTCCAGGTGGTGTCGATGCCCGCGATCAACAGCAGCCGCAGCGAGCCCAGTACATGCGCATCCGAGAGCGGTTGCCCGTTCTTGTCCCGCGCGTTCATCAGCGTCGAAATCAGATCATCGGTGGGATGCTTCTTGCGGTGCCCGATATGCCCTGCGAAATATGCGCTCATTTCGTGAACGGCTTTCATCAGGATGCTTGGATCCCTGATGCCGAGTTCGAGAACCTCGTGGATCCATTTGATGAATAGATCGCCGTCCGTTTCCGGAATGCCGAGCATGTGGGCGATCGCGCGAACTGGAATATGCCTGCTGTAGCGCGCAGCCGCATCGCATCCGTCGTCCTCGATGAAATCGTCGATCAGCTCGTTGCAGATCGCGCGAACACGAGGCTCAAGCTTCTTCATGGCGTCGGGCGTGAATGGCGGCAGCAGCAGTTGCTTGGCCGGCTTATGTTCGGGTGGATCGGAAGTGATAGGAGGCGCCGGAACGGTTTCGGGCCGCATATCGCGCACCACGACGCGGCGGGAGGAAAAATGCACGGTATCGTAGGCGACCTGCTTTACCGCCTCAAACGTGGTCGGCATGTAGCAGCCGAGAAAACGCTCGGTGTGAACCACGGGGCTTGTGGCGCGCAGTTCATCCCAGATCGGATAAGGGTTCTCCGTCCAGCGAGGATCGGTATGGTCAAAATCGTGGACCCAATCGGTAACGGGGGCATGATCGGACATCGGATAAATTCCTCTTGGTTCCGTTCGCTCCAATCGGCGCAAAGCCGATAAAAAGGCGAACAAACTATTCCTCGATCACTTCGATCGCAATTTCCGGACAGTTGGTCTGGGCGAGCCAGGCCTTGTCCTCATGCCCTTTGGGGACGGTGCCGTCGCCGATCTCGTGCGCGTTGCCGAACTCGTCCAGCTCGAACAATTCGGGTGCCAGCGATTTGCAGCGTGCATGCCCCTGACACTTATCCTGATCGACGTGAACTCTCAGCTTTCCTGACATTCGGCGTTTCCCTGTAGCGGCGCCGGTTGTGGCGCACTTGTTGTTTCCTTGCCGATTATAGCGGTGCGCGCGCCGTTCACCAGCGCCCGATCGCAGCTATCTCCAGGCTAGTTCCCGGCCTATGGCGCCGGCCTCGGATCGATCGGCGTCGTGCCGCGCAGGCCCAGAATATCCTCCAGCGCGTTCGCGCCGGCGAGAAGTTCTGCCTCGCCGCGCGGCGCCGCCACCATTTGCAACCCGACCGGCAGGCCCGTGGAGGTGAACCCGCATGGCAAGGACAGCGCCGGGCAGCACACCAGCGTAATGGCATACACAATGCCAAGCCACTCGACGTAGTTGTCGAACTTCTTGCCTGCACATTCCGCGACATATCGATTTTCGACCGGGAACGGCGCGACGATGGTCGCGGGCGTCAGAAGCAGATCGTAGGTCTTGAAGAATTCGAGCGTGCGCGCGGTCATGGCAACGCGCTGGGTTTCGGCGCGTTCGAGTTGCTCTACGGTCAGTTTAAGACCTTCTTCGATATTCCAGATCACCTCCGGCTTGAGCTGATCGCGCTTGCTGCGAAGCAAAGCCGCCTTGCTGATGGCAAAATCGAACGCGCGCAGCACGTGGAAACATTGATGGGCTTCGCGCAAATCGGGATGGGCTTCTTCGACGACGGCGCCGGCCTGGGCGAATTGCGAAGCCGCCTTCCGGGCGATCGCGGCGACTTCGGGATCGACCGGAGTGATGCCAAGATCAGGCGAATAGGCGACGCGCTTCGGCTTTTTGCCGGAGCGGGCGGCGGAGCGGAACGACGACGGCAGCGAAGGCAGGGACAGCGGATCGGCGGGATGCTCGCCGCTCATCGCGTCGAGCAACAGCGCTAGGTCCTCGACATTGCGGGCCATCGGTCCGTGCACCGTCAGATTGCGGTCGATCTTGAAGGCGGGAGAACGCGCCACGCGGCCGATGCTCGGCCGCATGCCGACGACGCCGCAAAAGCTTGCGGGATTGCGCAGCGAGCCCCCCATGTCGGTTCCGTGGGCGAGCCAGGCCGTTCCGGTCGCAAGTGCTACGGCCGAGCCGCCGGACGAGCCGGCGGCGGAGCGCGACAGGTCCCACGGGTTGCGGGTGGCGCCGAAAACCTCGTTGAAGGTATTGGCGCCGGCGCCGAATTCCGGCGTGTTGGATTTGGCGTAGATCACCCCGCCATTGGCTTCGAGATGCTCGACCAGAATATCGGAACTCGCCGGGACGTTATCCTTGTAGATCGGCGAGCCCTGCGTGGTCTTAACGCCCGCGACGTTGGTGAGGTCCTTGATCGGGATCGGCAGGCCCGCAAGCAGGCCGCGCTCGCCCTTGGGCTTCTGCATCAGCGCCTTGGCGTGCATACGGGCGCGATCGAAGCAAAGGGTCGGTAGCGCATTGACCTTGGCGTCGACCTCGGCGATCCGCCGCTCCAGCACGTCAAGCAGGTCGAGCGGGGCGATTTCGCCCGAATTGAGCTTGTCGACAATGGCACATGCCGTTGACCGTATCAGCGCCTGATCCGATGACATTCACATCTCCCCACCGTGCGCCTCCTGATAGCGGATTGTGTAGCCCTGTAAAACAATTTACGGCAAACTGTAAACGCAACCAGCATCCGGAGATTTCAGCATGACCACGCCGTTCGACGCGCCCGATTGGCGCGGCTTGAGCCGAGAGGGCCTCGACGCCGGCCTCAACAACAGCAACGCCGTCGCCGGGAGTGCGGACATGGTGGCCGGCTGGGATCGCCGCTCGGCCGAATTTCGCGCGGCCCATTCCGAGCATCTCGATCTCCGGTATGGCCCGCGCGAGCGCAACCGTATCGATTTCTTCAAGGTGGCAGCGAATGCGCCGACGCTTCTGTTCATCCACGGCGGCTATTGGCAAATGAGGGCCAAGGAAGCCTTTACGTTGTTTGCCGCTGGTCCCATGGCGCACGGCATCAACGTCGCGCTGATCGGCTACACGCTTGCGCCCGAAGCGACGCTCGACCAAATCGTCGCCGAGATTCACGCTGGGATAGACTTTCTCGCCGGCCGCTTGCCCGATCTCGGCGGCGATGCGAACCGGATCGCCGCCTCGGGGTGGTCCGCCGGCGGTCACCTGACGGCGATGGCGCTGTCGAACCCACGGATCAAGGGCGGCGTGGCAATCAGCGGCATCTACGACCTCGAGCCGATCCGCCACAGCTATCTCAACGTCAAGCTCGGCCTCGACGAGGCGGCGTCGCACCGCAACTCGCCGATGATGCAGGCGGGCGGCCCGATGAAACCGCTCTCGCTGGTGGTCGGAGCCGCGGAGTTGCCGTTGTTGCGCAGGCAGACCGCGGACTTCGCAGGCCACCGCGCCAAATACGGACTGCCCATCAGCTATGAGGAGATCAGGAGCGCCAACCATTTTACCATCATGGACGGGCTGCTCTCGCCGAAGGGGCGGATCACGATGATGGTGAGGCAGTTGTTTGAGGGGATGTAGGTGTCACCCGTCGTTGCGAGCAGCGCAAGCGACGAAGCAATCCATTCTTCCTTTTTGGCTTCCATGGATTGCTTCGCTTCGCTCGCAATGACGGCGGTGGCCCTCGTGCCTACCCCCAACCCGCCGCGATGCCGCCATCGACCGTGAAAATCACGCCCGAAGTATAGGCGGAGCGATCGGAGGCGAGGAAGGCCATGAGGTCGCCGATCTCGCGCGCATGCGCAGGCCGGCCGAGCGGCAGGCCCTTCTGGAATTCCTTGTAGCGATTTTCGTCGCCGAACTGGTTTTTGGCGCGGGTCTTGAGCAGCGTGACGTGGCGGTCGGTGCCGACCGGGCCGGGATTGATTCCGACCACGCGGATGTTGTCGGCCAGACTCTTGCTGCCGAGCGCGCGGGTGAACGACATCAGCGCCGCGTTGCCGGTGCTGCCGCAGATGTAATTGGCGTCGAATTTTTCGCCGGCAACGCCGATATCGTTGACGATGACGCCGCCGCCACGCGCCTTCATCTGCGCGTAGATCGCCCGGGTGATGTTGATATAGCCGAACACCTTCAATTCCCAGGCGTGGCGCCAGGTCGGCTCGTCGATCTTGTCGATCGAGCCACCGGGAATGTCGCCGGCATTGTTGACGAGGATGTCGATATCGGAAGCGTCCTTCACCAGCCGCGCGATGTCTTCGGGCTTGCGCAGGTCGGTGACGTGGCTCGCGGCGTCGATCTGGTGGGCCGATCGCAGGCGTTCGGCCAGCGCCTTCAACTGATCGCCGCTGCGGGCCGCTAGTCGAAGATGACAACCCTCCTCGGCAAAGGCTTCGGCGGCTGCCGCGCCAATGCCCTTCGAGGCGCCGGTGATCAGGACGCGTTTGCCGCGCAAATGAAGATCCATGGGATGACTCTCTTGATGGGAGATGTTGGGATGGATGAATTGGGTTTAGGCCGTCGCCGTTGGGGCGGTCAACATTGCAGTGCAGCGTTGCGGCCGGTACGGGCCGCCACCCAGCACGTCCGATTATCGGAGTAGACCCAAAGTAATCGGCCGACGGTCAAAACGGCGATT
>DATGGY010000009.1:0-39051 GCA_035308285.1 Bradyrhizobium sp.
ATGTCGTCCGATCGCCCGGTGATCTTGCCCATGCGGCGCATGACACGCGCCGTGCCCGGCAGCAGCCGGGTCAGGTCGCGCGTGCGGTACCTGATCACGGGTTGCCCTTCCCTGGTCAGAGTGGTGAACACCAGTTCGCCGTCGGCGCCCTCCGGCAGCAACTCGCCGCTGACGGGATCGATGATCTCGGGATAGAAATGATCTTCCCAGATATGCGGACCGTCCTTGGTCTCGATGGCTTCGCACGCCACGCCTGGTCCGATGACCTCGGAGAGGCCGTAGATGTCGATCGCGTCGATACCCAGGCGCGCCTCGATCTCCCTTCGCATTTCATTGGTCCAGGGTTCGGCGCCGAACAGGCCGATGCGCAAACTGGTGCTGTTCGGACGGACGCCTTGGCGAGACAATTCGTCGGCGATGGTCAGCGAATAGGACGGCGTGGACATCAGAACGGTCGGCTTGAGGTCCAGAATCATCTGCACCTGCTTCTCGGTCTGACCACCCGACATCGGGATCACCGCCGCGCCGAGATGCTCGGCGCCATAATGGGCGCCGAGCCCGCCGGTGAACAGGCCGTAGCCATAAGAATTGAGGATTATGTCGTCGGCGGTCGCGCCGGCCGCGCGCAGCGAGCGCGCCATCAGCGACGCCCACATCGCGATATCGCGTTCGGTATAGCCGACCACGGTCGGCTTGCCTGTGGTCCCGGACGAGGCGTGCACCCGAACGATATCGCGCATCGGCACCGCGAACATTCCGTAGGGATAATTCTCCCGCAGGTCGGCCTTGGTGGTGAATGGGAATTTGGCGAGATCAGCCAGGGATTTCAGATCCGCGGGCCGGACGCCAGCTTCATCGAACTTGCGCCGATAATGCGAGATATTGTCGTAGGCGTGCTGCAACGACCATTTCAGCCGCTCGAGCTGCAGCGCAAGCAATCCATCACGGCTGGCGACTTCCACCGGCTCGGGCCCGGCTGACTTCAAGTTTATGTTCATGCGCTCCTCCTGTTGCCGCATCGGTCCTTGCTCGCGGCTCAGCGCGTCGTATTTTACCGGGTGAGACATGTTCCTGCGCCCGAAAGCTCAGGCTACGTTCGATTTCGTGGCGATCTGCTCGATGATGGCGCGGTTCTCCTCGACCTTCGCCTGAATGTGTCGGACTTGTTCTTCGTCGAGATGCCGGAAACGGCCCATCGCCTTGAGGTATTCAGTGACGGGCAGCGGCGCGTCGACCGGATGGGTGAAATGCAGGCCATCGCCCGGGCTGAACTCCCAGAGCATGACGAAATTGGTCTCGACGGCCTTGCGTGCTACCTCCATGTTCTGGTCGGTCGGAAAGCGCCAGCCGGTCGTGCAAGGGGAATAGACGTGAAGATAGGCGAAGCCATGCTTCGAGGCGGCGATCGCCTTGTCGAGCTTGCCGTACAGATCTTCCATGAAAGCGGTCGATGCCGTCGCCACATAGGCACAGCGATGATTGACCATCAGCAAAGGCAGGTTCTTGGCGTCCTGCGTCTTTCCCTTGGACTCCCGTCCAACCGGAGTCGTCGAAGTCCATGCGCCATAAGGCGTACAGCTCGATCGCTGCATGCCGGTATTCATGTAGCCCTCGTTATCGACCACCATGAACAGCACTTCCTCGCCACGTTCGGCGGCGCCGGACAACGACTGGAAGCCGACGTCTGAAGCGCCACCATCCCCTGCGATCGCCATCGCAGTAACCTCGCGGCCTTTGCGCTTGAGCTGGCGTTTGACCCCCGCGAGCATCGCTGCCGTGTTGGTCAGCAACGGATGAAAGACCGGGACCTTGGTGCCGGTGAGACCATTGTAGCCGACCGAGCCCATGCCCGGCACACAGCCAGGTGGCGTCGCCAGCACCGCGTCGGGGCCGACGCGGCGCATTGTGTGGCGCATCAAGAGTTCGGTGTTGCAGCCCTGGCAGCCGGCGAGGCCCGGCGCGAACATGTCCTCCCAATCGCCGACCTCATTGTAGATGCGCGCCGACGTGACGTGACGCAGCGCCCCGGTCGGACATACCGACACGCAGGCTGGCGCTCCGTCGCACATATCGCATTTGGCGACCCGCCCATCGACCGCATCGGGGGCGATGCCTGCATAAGCACAGCCCACTGTGCAAAGCAGGCAATCGACGCATCTGTCACCATCCCATGCTATCACCCCGCTTTCGCCATCTTTCGCGAGCGCGCCGGCTGGACATACCGTGACGCATTTCGGATCGCCGCACTGGCGGCACATCGCCAGTTCGAATCTGAAATTCGTGGGCATGACCTGGATACGCGCACGCGCGATATCGTCCGCGCCAGTCTTTGCCAATGCGCAGGCACTCATGCATTTCAAGCAGCCGTCGCATTTGGCGGCGTCGAAAGCGATTGTGGCGTAGGATTGTCCCATGATCATTTCCACAAGCGAGACATGAACTGGCGACCGGTGGTGAGCGGATCGGCGACCAGCCGATCGAGTGCGTCCGAAAGGTCGACGCGCCGCAGTATCAACTGCCGCATGACGCCGCCGTCGAAAAATTCGTTGACGCCGAAAATTCCCTGCAGCCGGCCATCCTTGACAACAACCCTCAAATAGCTTCGGCGCACCTCGTCCTGACGCACGCGCTCTTCACTGCCGGCCGGCATCGCGCCGATGCCGACCGCGATCGCGTGGCGGCCGAAGAAATTGTACGTGTTCAACGGCACGCCACCCGCATAGGCCTTTACGCCCGGATCGCCCGCCATTGCCATGCCGGCGATGCGTCCCTGCTCGGCCGCGTCGGGCAGGATCGCATTCATCACCAGGCGTCCGCCGAAGAAATCCCGAGCCTGCGCGCAATCACCGGCCGCCCAGACATTCGCGACATTGGTACGCATGTAATCATCGACGAGAATACCGGCGTCGTGGGCAACGCTGCTGCCGGCGAGATACCTCATGTCCGGTTTCACGCCGGTCGCCGTCAGCAGTAGATCGGTCTCTACCATCTCGCCGTCGTCCAGATGCACCATGGCGCCTGTAGCCACCGGCGACAGCTTGACGACGCGACGCCCGGTGAGAAGGCGCGCGCCGTTCTCGACGAAAGCGCGTTCGATGAGACCGGCCGCGACGCCGTCGAAATAGGCGCTGAGAACATGCGGCTGCATTTCGACGATAGTGACATCGGCGCCGCCCTTGACCAGGTTTTCGGCCGCGTGCATGCCGACCAACCCGCCCCCGAGCACAACAGCCCGTCGCGAAGCGGCGACGGCCGCCTTCAGCTTTAGCGCATCGTCGAGCGTACGCAGCACATGATAGGGAACCAGGTCGATGCCGGGGATGGGGGGAATCGCCGGCGATGCCCCGGTCGCCAGCAACAGCTTGTCGTAGGCGATCTCGACGCCGTCCGACATCGTCGCGGCGTTGCGCTCCGGATAAAGTTTCGTCAATCCTCGATCGGCCATGTAGGCGACGCGTTGTCCGGAAAAGTAATCCGGCGCTCGCAGATACACCTTGTCCGCCGCCGAGCGTCCGGAGACGACATAGGGTAACACAGTGGGCGAATAGGGAAGCCGACTGTCGCGCGTCACCAGTGCGAGACTTCCCTCGGGGTCGTGCATCCGGATCGCGCTGACGGCTTCTAGCGCCGCATGGCTGCTGCCAACAACCAGATATTGAGCGTGCACCATCGTTTCCTCAATCGCTTTCGTTGATCCAGATCGGCTCGGTCGGCGCGGGAGCGCGAAGCAACGCCTCGGTCTGTTCGATGACTCGATGGAAATGCTCCACGGTGATATCGGCCCCGGCGAGCCCGCCGATGAAGCTCGCCGCCGGAACGTGGCGACCGAGCCGGTAAAGCGCGCCCAGTGTCTCCTGGAACATCGGCCCGCAATTCCAGCGGAATGCGACGGAACGGTCGACCACGCCTACCGCCTTGATGCCTGACAACGCCTCCACCAGCGTTTCGACAGGGAATGGGCTAAAGGTCTTGATCTTGACGACCCCGACGCGCTTGCCGGCGGCACGTGCCTCATCCACCGCATCCTTGGCGGCACCGGTCATGCTGCCGAGCGTCATGAGCGCGAACTCGGCATCTTCCAAGCGGTATCGCTCGACCAAGGGCGCGAACGTCCGGCCGAAGCGCGCCGCGTATTCCTCATGCACTTCCGTGATGACGCGCAGTGCGTTCTGCATGCCGCGGCACTGGCCCTTCCTGTAACGCACGAACGTCGCCGGCCCCTTGCCGCCGGAACCGCCGGTGAGCGGGTCGACCGCCATCGGCCGCAACGGATCGAGCGCCGCATGCCAGTTGACGTCGGTTTGGCCCATGAAAGCGTCGACCTCGGCCTGCTCTGGCAGGGTTACGCGCGCGGCACCGAACGACAGGTAATTGCCATCAAGGCAGATATTGACTGGCAGCATCACGTCGTGGTGTTCGGCGATCTTGAACGCCATGATGGTCGTATCGAGGACCTCCTGAACCGTTTCGCAGTACATTTGCACCCAGCCCACTTCGCGCACGGTCATCGCATCCTGGTGACCGCCCCAAACCGATTGCGGGGTGATGCCGTCGCGCGTAACGAGGGCCATGACGATGGGAAGGCGCATTCCCGAGGTGCGGAAATACGGCTCGAACATGAAGGCCAGCCCAGGACCGCAGGTCGCGGTAAATGTGCGCCCACCCGCAAGCGAGGCGCCCTGCAGCACCGAGAGTACAGAGTGTTCGCCTTCGGCGTCGACGATCTCCGCGTCCATGCGGCCGTCGGCCACCAGTTTGGCGAGATGCTCGACGAGGCTCGACTGCGGCGTGATCGGATAGACCGAGATCATGTCGGGCCGGACCATGGCCACGGCGAGCGCGGCCGCTTCGTTGCCCTCGCAGACGATATGATGCGGCTTGGCCGTCGCCGCGTATCGATTCTTTTCCAGGACCGCGGCGCTCATTCCGTTGTCTCCGCCACCATGACGATTGCGCGATGCGGACACTCGGTCGCACAGATGCCGCAGCCCTTGCATGTCCGCAGGTCGATATCGAACCACGCCGGGCGCTCGACGACGCATTGCACCGGACAATAGAGCCAGCAAACCGCGCATTTGACGCATTTGTCGCGATCCACGATCGGACGCATGCTGCGCCAGTCGCCGGGCAGCATCGGGGACATCTCGGTTGCGATCGGACAGAGATCGTCCGGCACGCCGGACTTGGCCGGGTTGAACATCGGATAGGCGCGATGCGTGCTCATGCGGCGGCCCTGCTTCCGAGGCAATGGACCTGGGTCTCGTTGTAGCCCCGGTCGAGCGCGGCCAGGTTCTGGTCGAGACCGGCATCGCGGAACTCGGATTCCAGCAAGGTCTGCTTCAGCGAATCGAGCGAAACCATCCCAGTGGTGCGGGCGAATGCGCCAAGCATCAGCGTATTGGTGATCGGGCGCCGGAAGATTTCGATTGCGAAGCGAACGGCGTCGATCAGGCCGACGGTGTCGACAATGCTCGGTATGGCGAGATCCGACAACGCCTTTGCCGTCGTCAATACCAGCGAGCCGCCGGCCTTCATGCCGGAGAAGATATTGACCGAACGCGAAACGGTCGGGTCGATGCAGATGACGCAGTCTGGATCGGTGATGTTTGTCATGCGGCGAATTTCTTGCGGGTCCGTGCGCAAGAATGCGACGACCGGTGCGCCGCGCCGCTCGAACCCGAACGAGGGAATGGCAACGGCGAATTTACCTTCCGCGACCAATCCGGCGGCGAGCATCCCGGCGGCCATGACGGCACCTTGCCCACCGCGTCCATGTAGACGGACTTCGTACATCGTCTTCCTCCACCGAGCCTCGTCGCCTCGTTGGTGCGACCCGCGCGGTCATCCGCCCGGCTATGGGAGCCGTACGCTATTCCAACCGGGCTGCACGCCCTGCCCTGCACTGCCTTGGCCGCGCGACGGCGTCCGCGGCAGTGCGAATCCTTGGGTAAAGGCCGCGCGGCACACCAACGTGTATTTGAACCAGCCGCCGGTGGCCGCCGCGAGAATGCCGGCCAGCACCGCGAGCAGAGAAAGCCCGGTCAAGCCTGCCGCTACGCCGAGCAAGATTGGCACCACATGGCCGAGCCAGACAAAACCGATGGTGACCGCGTCAAAAACTTTCGATGTCCCGAGCGGAACGCCCGTGCCGCGCAGCGACGCAAGATATCTCCGCCACGCCAACAACCGCGCCGCGAGCAAGACTGCGAGCAAAACGCCGAAAGGCGCGAGGCCAGGCCAAACCAATGCGCCGATGCAAAGCAGGCCGGCGCCTTCAGCCAGATCCGTGGCGACGATCATGCCGACGCAACTCGCATGCCGCCAGGCAGGAATTCCCTTGTTGGCCTGCAACATACGCGCCTGACAGTAGACGTAAGCGAGCCCCAGCAGACCCGCGAGCCAGAACGCCGCCTGCCAGTTGAGCATGACGGCCGCTGCGCCAGCCGCGAACAGGAATGGCGCCACCATCGCCTCCCGCGTCATCCACGATGTTGCCGCGTTGAGGTAAACGTTGAGCGCGCGCCACGGGCGGCCGATCTCGAGCCACACCGCAAGAAGGCCGATGCCGACCAGCGCGAGCGCGACGATGACAAGCGAACGCAAGTCTTCGCCGTGCAGGGAAGCCAGCGCGGTCGCAAACAACAAGCCACCGCCGGCGCCGCCGCAAATGAAATTGGCAGCGGCGCGCGCGTCCCAGTTTTTCTGCTGCCGCGGCAGCATCCGGTCGCCGATCTTCTGCGATTCACTCATGCCTTCGTCCCGTCCCAGATGTAGTAGACCGACGGATCGGTTCCGAGCTCCTCGTGCATCCGAAAATGCTCGGTGCCGGCCAGCAGCTTCGATATGTTACTTTGGGGATCGTGGACGTCGCCAAAGTGCATCGCGCCTGAGATGCAGGAGTTGACGCAGGCCGGCGTGACATCCGGATCGACGCCGGGCGTCTGCCCGGTGACGGCGGCGAGATCGATCCTATCTTTGCAGAACGTGCATTTGGTAGCGACCGACAGGCGCTCGGGATCGAAGCGCGCGGTCTCGGATTCCATCGGCTCGCCATAGGCGTAGCGCGGCATATGCTCGATCGAGCGCGCATCATACGGGCAGGCCATGATGCAATTGGAGCAGCCGATGCAGAGGTCGTAGTCGATGGTGACAAGACCGTCCTCACGCTGCTTCGTCGCGGTCGTTGGACAGACATGCATGCAGGGCGGATTGGCGCAATGCATGCACGCGACCGGCAGAAATGTGCGGCGGACGTCGGGGAACTCGCCGCTCTCGATGTCGAGCACGCGGCGCCATTGCACACCCGGCGGCGTGGCGTTGGCGCTTTTGCAGGCGGCCGTGCAAGTCTGGCAGCCGACGCAACGCCTGAGGTCGATCGCCATTGCGTAACGCTTGCTCATGCCGCTTCCCTCGCCATGCGCCGGACGGCGACGCGCACGATATCGGCGCCTGAGCCGGTGGCGTCGGTGAGTTCCAGCGACATCGGCCCGATCGTGTTGAGGCTCGCCCGCTCCATGTCCTTGGCGAATGGGGTCGCCCAATGATCAAACTGGCCAACGATCACGAGCGTGTCCGGCCGCACCCCCTGCATCAGCGAAGCCTTGCCGTAGGTCGCGCCGATATGCGAGCGTACCTCGACGCGGTCGCCATCCGAGATTCCGAGTCCGGCGGCGGTATTCGCGTTCATGATGACCCCGGTGTTGCCGCGCACGTTTTCGGAGATTTCGTGCATCATCGCGATCCCGGCGTTGCCGCCCGCGTGATATTGCATGCTCTTGGTGGTCAGTAGCCAGAACGGAAAATCCTCGATCCGTGCGCCTGAATTGACCAGTTCGCGCTCCCAGCGGGCCGGCACGTTGTCCCATACCGGCAGCGCGACATACTCGGAGAGCTGTTCATCCCACCAGTGCATCTTCTGCTCGTGCAGGCGATTGCCCAATTCGCGTCCGATGCGTAGCAGGCGCTCCTGATAGGGCAGTTCGTAGCGCAGACCCTGCTTCTCCATGGTCGGCGTCAGGTACCAATCGAGACGCGACATCGGCACGGCGTAGAACCCGTGCTCCTTAAACCAGTCCAAGCCGTGCTCGTCTTTGCCCTCCGAAAGCGTTCTGGTCGCGGCCCGGCAGACCGAGTCCCAGATCTGGTCGGGCTCGGGCGGCGTAGCCGGATCAAGCGAGTAATCGTAGTCCTTGCCCTTGAGCGGCGACACGCCGGCAATGCCACGATTGAGCGCGGCGACATATTCGGGCAAAAGGCCGGTGCGTTTGGCGAGTTCTGTGGTGATCCAGGTGAAATCGCGGGCTTCGCCTCGAGGCGCGACAGCCGCCTGCCGCAACACCACACCATGACAGTCCCAGTACTGCTCCATGAATTTGGTTCCGCCCATGCGGATGAGCTGCGTCGACTCGAGATCGGAGGCTTCGGGCAGAAGAAGGTCGGCCATGTAGTTGGTTTCGTCCACCGTATAGGCAAAGGCGACCATGAACGGGAAACGCGCAGCCGCGTCGACGAGGCGACGCGATTCCCAAAACGAGATCGCCGGGTTTGAGCGGTAAACGATCCACATCTCCGGATGGGTCGGCTTGGGCATCGTCCAATCGGACGGCGTATTCTCCTGGAACATCCAGGCGAGCTGAGTCGGGCCGAGTGCCTGGCTCCAGCCGCCATTGCGGCCGACGATCGGCACCAGCGTCGTGTGGAGGTTGCGCGTCTCAGGCTTAGGTCGCCAGCTATTGCTGCCGGTCGGATTGAAATGCTGAACCATGAAGCCGTCTTCGCCCGGCTTGACGCTGAGATGGCGATTGTCCTGCGGACGGTTGACACGCACGGTGGTGCCGAGCGTGCCGCCAGGATTCTCGAGTGCACCGACCAGCGCGGCGAGCACCGTACGCGACCAGCAGCACTCGAAGGCGCCCCAGCCATTGTTGACCGACTTGCCGAGCGTCACTGCCACCGGCCGCAATGGCAAAATCTTGCCATCGATCTCGATTGTCGCGCCGATACTGGCGGCTTCGAGATATTCGCCGGCGATGCGGCGGATAGTCGCCGCAGACACATCGCAAATAGCCGACGCCCATTCCGGCGTGTAGCGCGCGATATGGTCGACCAGCATCCGATAGGCGGTCGCCCCCTCGACATCGGAATATTCGCGTCGCGCTGCGTCGGCATCGACGCTGGCGGCGCTGGCCACGCGATAGCGGCCGTCGACGGCAGGAACAGCACCTGGCGTATCGAAAGTAACGGCCTGCCCGCTTGCTTCGTCCCACACCAACGGCTTTCCGGTGACAAAATCGCGAAGATAAAGCCCGTCCGGCCCGACGAGATAGGGCGAGGCAGTGCGGTCACGCAGGAAGGGAATGTCAAGCTTGGCGAGCCCGTGTTCATGCAGCAGCACATGGACCAGGGCGAACATAAAGGCCGGATCGGTCTTCGGGCGGATCGGTACCCACTCCGCCGAGCAGGCCCCGGTGATGGAAAGATGCGGCTCAACATGCACGCGCTTGTAGCCGCGTAGCCGCGCATCGGCGTGACGAGTTACCGCGCAAGGTCCGCCCGTCACTTCGACATTGGCGCCGAGCGAAATGATGTAACGCGTGTTGGGCGTATCGGCGGCGACGGTGAACGCGCGGTGCCAGAATTCGCCATAGAGATGTTCGGAGTGGACGCATTTGACGCCCTGCCCCGAACCGAAACTGTAGTCGATCGGCCCCCAAGCCGCGAGAAAAGCCGGGAACGAACCCATGTAGTTGGCGGGGGTGCCGCCGTGGCCGAAGCTGACGGCGAGGCGCGGCAGGCCGGACTCGTCAATCTTGCCCTTGTCGCTGATACTTTTCAGCCTCTCGGCCACGATGTTCAGCGCATCGTCCCAGGAGATCGGTACGAAACGGGGATCCTCGTCGCGCCCCTTCTTCGGGTTGGTGCGCCTCATCGGCGAGAGAATTCGATTCGGATTATAGGTCTTCTGCACCAAGCCATAGGCTTTGACACAAACCCTGCCGTGCGCCGGATGCACGTTCCGTGCATCGAAATTCGGTTCGATTTCGGTGGCGACGCCGTCCTCCACCTTCACCTTCATGAAGTCTGGACCGGAGACGCAATTATAGCAGAGAGTAGGCACGCGCTTGACGTTCCTGGCTGCGCTCATCGCGTTCTCCTCAGCCATACGCGCGGGGTCGCATTTCGCCACCCGCCTCAATCCTTGGACTTCCCTAATTAGTATTTTGGTATATAAATACGAAAATAAGTGATACAGTGCGGCCGGGAAGATGTCAATGAAGATGTATCGCATTTCACTTTTCGATCGGCAGCAGCGCCAAACCATTGCTTGCGCTGCACAACCTTCAACGCGGACTCTTTCAACGCGCCATTATTTGACAACGCCTCGCATCTGGAGCTTCGGAATTGCGTCAACGGAGGATCTCCCATGAAATCAAGCTTGAGCGTCGGCCTATCGGCAACTCGCCGAATCGAGATCGACACGCCACGCACCGTCGACTTCCTTGGCGAGGCGCTGCGCGTCTACGCCACGCCGGAATTGGTGCGCGATTTCGAAATCGCCTGCCGCGAGTTTCTGCTTGCCCATACGGATCCCGGCGAGGATTCGGTCGGAACCGGCATCAGCATCTCCCACGGCGGCGCGACGCTGCGCGGCATGCACGTCGACATCACCGTGACAGTCAGCAAGATCGAGGGCCGTCTCGTCACCTTCGATCTCCTGGCGAAAGACCAGGTCGAGGAAATCAGCCGCGGCAGCCATAGCCGCTTCGTGGTCGAGGTCGAGAAGCTGCGCGCCAGGGTCGCCGCGAAGGCCGCAAAGGTTGCAGCGTGATGGGTACATGCGCCCCAATTTCCCTCGATCAGGCTGCGCAAGCCGAACATCGGACTTGCGCGACACCTCCAAGCCGAAACGTATGTCGGGAGATTTGGCGCGACGGCCTGCACAGCGGCGGCGAACGACCCATTCCGGAAGAGACGCCGGTAGCCTTGGTCTATGATGGCAGCACCTATGCGGTCATGATGGCAACGCCTGAGGATCTGGAAGACTTCGCAATCGGATTCAGCCTCACGGAGGGAGTTGTCCGCAGCGCCACCGATATAAAATCCATCGATCTCGTTCGCTCTCGCGACGGCATTGAACTGCGAATGTGGCTCGCTGGCAGCAATTCCTTGAGGCTTCGAGAGCGCCGCCGCCGCATTGCGGGGCCGACCGGCTGCGGGTTATGTGGCATCGAATCGCTGGCAGAATCGATTCGGCCGCCTGAAATTGTCGGTGAAGGCCGCAGATTTGCCTCAGGGCAGATAATTGAGGCAATACAGAGCATTCTGCCACTTCAAAGACTGAATATCGAAACACGCGCGGTTCACGCCGCGGCTTTCTGGCAATCTGCCCACGGTGTCGTCGCATTGCGGGAAGATGTCGGCCGCCATAACGCGCTGGACAAGCTCGCTGGCGCACTTTCGCGCGATGCGGTGACCGGTCATGACGGAATAGTCGTCCTGACCAGCCGCGTTTCCGTCGAGATGGTACAGAAGACCTCCGTCATTGGCGCTTCGGTCATCGTATCGGTATCTGCGCCGACGGCATTGGCGGTCCGCGTGGCGAATGACGCGGGAATTACACTTGCCGCCATTGCGCGGGCCGACGGGTTTGAAGTCTTCACCCGAGGCGACCGGATTTTCTGACGCATTAGGCTGGATTGGGAGCGGAAAATGACTTTGTTAAAGCGAGATTTGCACCCCGAGGATGCCCGCGCTGGTCGCCATACTCTGGTCTTCGAAACCGGCAGTAAACGTTTGTACGTCGAGCTTGAGTTGACGCATTCGGGCGCGGCCGCCGGAGGTTCGGTCGACACCCAAATAGCGACGATGGATATTGCGGATTATCTGAATCAGGACGGGGAAACCGCCGGTCACCGCGAGCTATGGCGGTTGCTGAAGACGCTGTTTGAGGAGAGCAGCGGCAATACCGAGTACGCAAACGAGACATCATCGGCGGCGATAACGTACAATAAATTCCGAATTTGGGAAAACAGTCATGACTGCTTCTGAGCTCAAATGGCGAGTATTAGTTACCCAATTGGATTTCACTAACCCACTTGCTAGGCTGCGGCATGACCAATATTCTTCCCGACACGATCCGGCGTCTCTACACCGCTCCTGGCGAGTTCATCGATTCTGATCATCCGGCCGTCCGGGACTTCGCTAGCGCCGCCGTTCCGGCGAATGCCAGCAACCGTCAGAAGGCCAGTCTGCTCTATAAGGCGGTGCGCGACGGCATCCGCTACAACCCTTATGTCAACATGCGCATGCCCGAGACGTTTCGGGCCTCCAACGTGCTCGCGGCTGGCAACGGCTATTGCGTGGGCAAGGCGGCGCTTTACGCCGCCGTCTGCCGCGTCCACAGCATTCCCGCCCGCATCGGATTCGCCGATGTACGCAACCACCTGACGACCGAGAAGCTTCGTCAAAGCATGGGCACGGACGTTTTCACCTGGCACGGCTTCACTGAAGTCTATGTGGACGGTGCCTGGCGCAAGGCAACACCAACCTTCAACGCCACGCTCTGCGCCAAGGTCGGCGTTCATCCGCTCGATTTCGACGGCCACGCCGACGCGCTTCTGCATCCTTTCGACGGCACGGGCCGGACCTACATGCAATATGTGAACAACCACGGGTCGTACCACGACGTTCCTGCCAAATTCCTGATGCGGGAGATGGGGCGCGACTACGCCAACATGCAGGTTGAGGACCTGTCTGGCCGCGACATGGAGCAGGAAGCCGCCGGCGCCATCAAATAGAAACTCGCGACACAATATCCTGCGACATGCGCTTCAGCCATCTCTGGTTCGCCGGGATATGGACGGAGTTCAAAGGCGACCGGGGCACCGAGTCCAAACCGGTCCCCGATCCTCACCTCGTCCATGGATTCCTGACGACCTTGCTGAATCCGGTCGTCGAACCGATCCACCAGAAGGCAGTGCCGGTGATCTTGACGACTGAAGAGGAATACGACGTGTGGATGCGAGCGCCATGGATGAAGCGCGGGGGGCCGATAAAGAGGATCAGGCGGCGGCGTGCTGATCTTGGCCGGAAAGGACAGGCCCGCCCTGACGATCAACTGCTACGAAGCCTGCTCAAAAATTACCTCTAGCGCGTTACCTTTTAGCCTGCAGATACGCCCGCCTTTGCCCGGCTTATTCCGAGAGTCAGAATGCGATGCAGCAGGCCGGGGTAATCGAGTCCATCATGCCGAGCCGCTGTCGCGAACTCCTGGCTCTTCGCGATTTCGGGATTGGGGTTCGCTTCGATGAAATACAGAGTGCCGTCAGCAGCGAGACGAAAGTCGATGCGCGCGTATCCATCGAGCCCCAGTGTTCGGTAGATGCGTTTCGCTGTTCGCTGAATGCGGGCGCGGACCTCCGGGGCAAGGTTCTTAGCCGGCCCATCTTCAATTCCGACGCGCTGCTGATAACTGGGATCGTGTTTGACCTTCTCGGTGGCTATGGCCTGGCCGCCCATGGTGCCGAATTTCAATTCCCAAACCGGCAGCAATTGCAGCCGATTGTTGCCAAGCACGCCGACATAGAGCTCACGTCCCTCGATATATTGCTCGGCGATGGCGGCTGTTCCGACCCGCTCGTGGATGAAGGCGACGCGCTCCGCGAGCTTCTCGTCCGTATCGACGATAGATGCCTGCGAGATACCCCGCGATCCATCCTCGTTCAGGCTCTTGACGATCAGCGGCAACGCAAGACGCCTTGGCCGTTTGACCTTGCGGCGCATCGGAAACACGGCGAAGGCCGGCACCGCAATCCGACGATAGTGCACCAACGTCTTGGATAGATCCTTGCCGCGCGCCAGGATCAGACCACGCGGGTTGCATCCCGTATACGGAATTTGCATCAGCTCGAGATAGCTTGCGATGTGCTGATCATATACCGGCTCATGGTGAAACTGCTCCAGCAACGTGAATACCACGTGCGGCTTGAAACTTTCGATCTGGTCGCGCACCGGCTTGATTTCCTCCTGCACGCCGAGCGGGCGAACTTCATGGCCGGCGGCGCGCAGGGTACTCACGACGTCGTATTCTGTTTTCCATTCATTGATTTGCCGCGCGGTGTATCCGTCGGTCGAGTCCGGGGGCACGAAGTCCGGATGCATGAGCACCAGAATGCGCAAGCGTCTCATAGAGCGATCCATTTGCGCCGTGCCGGACCGAACAGCGTCTGCGTGGTTTTGGCAGTCAACAGGATGGTGAAGTTGATCACAAGCTTCCGTTTAGAGCCCGCGGCACGCAGATTGAGCTCGCGGCAGCGCGTGATCATGTCATCCAGCACGGCATCAAGCGTAAGTTGGTTCTCGCCGGTCCACCGGGCAACCAGCTGCCTGATTTGAGCACGGTGTTGTCTGATGAAGATCGAAGCCGGTTGCTCCCGGCGATGCCGTGGATTGGCGGAAAAGAGCCGGGAGAGGTCGCGGTCGTAAGTCTTCGGTGCCTTAAGGGCATAGAACGCCTGCTTTTTTTGGTAGTGGTCGCCAAGCGTCTGGCTGAGTTCACGCAGCGGATCGACACGCTCCCGCGTCGTGATTAGCGGCCGCTTGCCGGCGATTTCGTGCATCAGTTCGTCGACATATTCGAGCTTCTTCAGCGCTGGCCAACCAGCATAGCGCGTGCGCCAGTGCGAACGCGGCCGCAGCCACACCGCGAAGGTTTCGGCGAAATCCTCGTCCGGATGGCTCTGCGCGTACCAGAGCCGAAGATGCTGGACATAACGCCGGCTGGCCGGATTTGGACGGTAGTAGCGCGGGTAGTGTTTCGAAGACGGGCCGAACAACTGGTGCCAACGCCGGCGGCGTTGAAGCTGGTAGGCATGCTGCACGGCATGGCCTGCCTCATGACGGAGAATGGCCATGCACGCGGACCATGTGCCGCCCTCGACGTCGAGCATCTTTTTCTTCTCGAGCTTCATCAGGCGGGGATGGGCGAGATAGAATGGGATGGCAATACCGGGCACGTTTCCCGGGCTAAACCATTCACTCGATATCCATGCGTGTGGCCGCAGCCGGATGCCCCGCCCTTCGAGCTCTTCATAGAGAGCTCCGAGACAACCCTCGAGCCAAGTGCCTTCGAGGCCAACCCTCAGACTACTGAGGCGTTGCTTGAGCAATTGCTCATCCGATAACTTTTCCCAAGCATATTTTCGGCGCGGCATAGGCATCTAGAAGACATGACAACTCGGCACCCAGATGGTGTCATAGGTTGCCGCGGGCAACAACCGCGGATTCTTCGCGGCGTGCCGTTGTTCAGCGGCCCGCGTCGGCATTGGGTCTGCCACGCCAAGCGGATTGCCACAACATCCCATGGCGCGAGGCTTGTGCGTACTGACAAGGGCGACCGCGATGGTGGGGCTCAAACCAATCAACACAAGAAGCCAGCACCCGCAGCCCCGGCCCCGACCCTGCTCGCTCGCGCTGCGGCGCAGCAATTGTCCATCAGTTATGGCTGGCATAAGCCGGCGGCAACGGTGGATGGGGTCGAGCTAAACCCATCGTTCCCGGCGGCGCTTCAATGCTGGCGCCGCGAGTTTCGACATTGTGCGACGTCGTGAGAAACGCTGCGACAACTGCAACGATCAAGGCTGTGGCAAAGATAGCTAATGCTGTACGGTGGGTATTCATCATTGACCCTCCTGCATCTACCGACCATGCAGATCGGTTGGCGAAGGTTCCTACGCCTTGGGGCGGTTTTTGGTCGCATCATCGACTTTAGCCGCGCTGCGGTCCAAGTGGATATCCGAGCAGGCGGTCGAATTCCTGTTTGCTAACCGAGTAGCACTCGCACGCGAGCTCTTGGAGGCCGGATCGATCCAAGATCGTCACTCGTCCGCGCACGTATTCGATAAGTTTTCTACGCTTCAGCTTATTCGCAACTTCGGTCACACTAGTGCGCCGAACGCCAAGCATCATCCCCAAAAACTCCTGCGTCAGCAGGAATTGATCTGATTGCACGCGGTCATGTGTCATAAGGAGCCAACGGCAGCATCGCTGCTCGACGGAATGTAAGTGAGCGCATGCTGCTGATTGTGCCACTTGGTTAAAGAGAGCATGCGCGTAGTGCAGCATGACGGTTCGCATTCGGCTGTTTATCTCCAACTCTTTGCGCAGAACGTCCGCACGCAACCGCAAACCGGTGCCGGGCACCTGAATATACGCATTGGTGGGAGCGAGACGATCAAAGAGAAGTATTGGGAGGCCAACAACTCCTTCGTTGCCGATGGTGCCCACCTCGACTCCTGAGCCGTTTTCCAATGTGATGACGAGAGAGGCGACGCCCTCGATTGGGAAATAGACGAACGTGATGTCTCTGTTCGCATCATAAAGGGACTGGCGATACTCGAATTGCACCGCCTCAAGGTGCGACCGGAGGCGGTCGAAATCAGCCGGATTTAACAGTTGCAATATACGGTTTCGATAGGATTGGTTCGACCTGTCCATGGCACGAACCTTTCATGATTGTCGTGCGGGTATATGCATTGGGAGCGGCGTTTCAAGAAGGCAACCGTCATGTCGTCCGTCATGTCGTCGAGCTCCCGCGTTAAGCACGAAATCTCGTTTGGTCAGCGCCTGGCAAATGAAGCTCAGCGCGCCCGAGAGATAATCACCACCGTAGAGCCGACTCAGGCGGCCTCTCACTTCATCGGCGGCGGGCTGGTCCAACTCTCCTGCGCCAACGTGTCGCTCCATGCCGAGCCTGGCGGCTGGAGCGTCACCCAAATCTCTCCGACTTGATTCCGTTCGATGCGGTAGACCTTGCATGCCTGCGCGGGTACGCACTTCTCCACGATCGGTCGCCGCCATAGGGAAAGCTTGCACACGCTGGCAGACCGGACGAGTCCGCGTTGCGCTTATTCGCGTTCGCCTCGAGCATCGCTTCGAAGATGATGATCGGTAAGTAAAACAGAAGCATGGCAATATCCTCCATGCTCAACAACAATTGGTTCTCCGGGCTCGTTCCCAAAATAAACAGCCGGGTTCCTGGAACGCTTTCATCGCTTATCTGACTACCATGTAGTCCTTGGCTGGCTTGTGGCCTGGCTTCGGCGGAGGCGGCCCCAGTCCACCCTGATTCCAGGCGTGCACTACGCCGATCCGCGCCACGATGCCACCGACTGCCGGCAATCTATGAGTTCGATTTTCTCGTCCGTGATGGCGGACTGGCCCCGAAAAGGGAAACGGCTGGGCGCATCGCCGGTCTGCTCGGACGCATCGCCACCATCCTGACTTTCGGAAAGAAGCAGCAGAAGCCTGCCGGGGGCAAGCGCTAGGGCCGAAAACGTTCATTTCATTGCGCATTACGTTGCGCGCAAAAAACATCGAAAGTATAAGTAGTTGAAAGAATGGTCGGAGTGGCAGGATTTGAACCTGCGACCCCTGCGTCCCGAACGCAGTGCTCTACCGGACTGAGCCACACTCCGACAAGAACGCGGCTTATAGCCTTGGCTTCCGCGCACCGCAAGAAGCCGAATTGAGGACTTAAACCCCAGTGAATATAGGCCTGAAAACGCCAATTCTGCCGGCCGGCGAGGCCGTCGTGGCAAGGGCCGCGGATTGCCTGAAGAAGGGAGGCCTGGTCGCGTTCCCGACCGAGACCGTCTACGGGCTTGGCGCGGATGCCGCAAATGCGCCCGCCATTGCCCGGCTCTACGAGACCAAGGGCCGGCCGTTGTTCAATCCCCTTATCGCCACTGTCGGGGATATCGCAGCCGCCATGAAAATTGCCCGTTTCGACCCGACCGCGACCAGGCTGGCTGAGGCCTTCTGGCCCGGGCCGCTGACGCTGGTATTGCCGAAGACGGAACATTGCCCGGTGGCGGAGCTTGCGACCGCGGGCCTCGACACCGTTGCGGTCCGCGTTCCAGCCCACCCCGTCGCACGCGCCATCCTGCGAGCTTTCGGCGGACCGGTGGTAGCGCCCTCGGCCAATTTGTCGGGGCACGTCTCGCCGACCACGGCCGCGCATGTCGCAAGCGACCTTGCGGGGCGGATCGATCTGATCGTCGATGGCGGCCCAGTCGCCGTTGGGGTCGAATCCACCATCGTCGGGTGCTTTGAGGTCCCCGTGCTGCTCCGTCCCGGCGGGCTGGAGTGCGGCGAGATCGAGCGCGTGCTGGGCCGGCCGCTGGCGCGGCTGCCTGATGATGCCGACAAAGAGAATGGCCAGCCGCTCGCACCTGGCATGCTGGCGTCGCATTATGCGCCGCGCACTCCGGTGCGGCTTAACGCCCAGCGCATCGAGAGCGGCGAGGCGCTGCTGGCGTTTGGCCAAGCGAGCGTCCCGGGCGCGGAGGCGGCCCACGCCGTGATGAATTTGTCCGTGCGCGGCGATCTTGCGGAGGCGGCCGCCAATCTTTTCGCTTATCTTCGAGCGCTCGATGGCAAAGGCGCGCGCGCCATCGCCGTCATGCCGGTGCCGCAGCACGGGCTTGGCGAAGCGATCAACGACCGGCTGGGCCGCGCCGCGATGGGGCGGGAATAAAGAAACGCAAAAAGCGGACAAGAGAAGAAAATGAAGGTCGTTGAGCCCGCCCTCTCCCCGCTTTCGTCCGACCTGATCGCGCGATTCCGCGCCATCGTTGGCGACAAATACGCGGTCACGGAAGCAGGCGACATCGCGCCCTACGTCACCGAAGAGCGCGGCCTGTTCCACGGAAGATCGCCGCTGGCGCTGCGGCCGGGTTCGACGGCGGAAGTCTCTGCCATCTGCAAGCTCGCCACCGAATACAGAATCGCGCTGGTGCCGCAGGGCGGCAATACCGGTCTGGTCGGCGGCCAGACGCCGCACAATGGCGAGGTGGTGGTCTCGACGCGGCGGCTCGACAAAATTCGCGACATCGATATCGCGTCGAACACCATGACCTGCGAATCCGGCGTGGTACTGCAAGTCGCGCAACAAAAGGCCAGCGAAGTGGACCGGCTGTTCCCGTTGTCGCTGGGAGCGGAAGGAAGCTGCACTATCGGCGGCAACCTCTCGACCAATGCCGGCGGTACCGCGGCGCTCGCCTTTGGCGTGGCGCGCGAGATGGCGCTCGGGCTGGAGGTGGTGCTGGCGGACGGACGCGTCCTCAATGGCCTGTCGAAGCTGAAGAAGGACAATACCGGCTACGACCTGCGCAACCTCTTCATCGGTGCAGAAGGAACGCTCGGCATCATCACGGCGGCAACCTTGAGATTGTTTCCGAAACCGCGTGCGGTGGAGACCGCCTTTGTCGGCCTCAAATCACCGGCGGACGCGCTAAGACTGCTTTCGATCTCGCAGAGCGAGGCGGCCGGCACACTGACGAGCTTCGAGCTCTTGTCCGACATTGCGGTGGATTTCAGCGTGCGCCACGGCATCGACATTCGCGATCCCTTGGGTCACCAGCATCGCTGGTATGTGCTGATGGAGCTGGCAACCCCGCGCGATGACGCCCGCGCCACGCTGGAATCGATCCTCGCGCAAGGAATGGAACGGGGCATCGTCGACGATGCCGCGATCGCTGCGAATTTGGGCCAACGCTCGGCATTCTGGAAATTGCGCGACGAGATGTCGGCCGCGCAGAAGCCGGAGGGTGGCTCGATCAAGCATGACATCTCCGTACCGGTCGCGGCCGTCCCCGAATTCATCGCCGAAGCCAATGCGGCCGTCGTCAAACTCATTCCGGGCGCGCGTCCGGTGCCCTTCGGCCATCTCGGCGATGGCAACATCCATTACAATGTCAGCCAGCCGATCGGCGCCAATACCGCGGATTTCCTGAGGCAATGGCACGCGGTGAACGCGGTCGTGTTCGAGATCGTGCTGCGGATGGGGGGATCGATTTCCGCCGAGCATGGCATCGGCGTGCTCAAGCGCGACGAACTGCCGGATGTGAAAGACAAGGTCGCCATCGAACTGATGCGCGCCATCAAATCGACGCTCGATCCGCTCGGGATCATGAACCCGGGCAAGGTGCTTTAGAACAAATGCGCATCGCTCTCATCCACGCCCTGAAACATTCAATCGTTCCGATCGAGGCTTCGTTCGCGAGGCTTTGGAAGGACGCGACCCTGATGAATGTGCTCGACGACAGCCTGTCGGCCGACGTCGCGCGCGATGGCCACCTCACCGCCGCGATGACCGACCGTTTCCTCGCGCTCGGGCGCTACGCGGCTTCCACGCACGCCAACGCCATCCTCTTCACCTGCTCGGCCTTCGGCCCCTGCATCGAGGCGGTGGCGCGCGCGCAGGCGCCGATGCCGGTGCTCAAGCCGAACGAAGCGATGATCGAGCAGGCGGTGGCGCGCGGCCACAGGATCGGCCTGCTCTCGACTTTTGCGCCGACGCTGCAGTCGATGCCCGGCGAATTTCCAAGCTCCGTCCAGCTCGTGCCGAAACTGGCGGAAGGGGCGCTCGCCGCGCTCGATCGCGGCGATCGCGCCGAGCATGATCGCCTGGTCGCGCAAGCCTCGCGCGATTTGCGCGACTGCGACCTGATCGCGCTCGCCCAGTACAGCATGGCGCCGGCAGCAGCCCTGGTCGCAGCCGCCTCAAGCCTGCCGGTCCTTACAACGCCCGACAGCGCGGTAATGAAGCTGAAGGAGCTTTTTGCGGATGCCGGTTGATTTGGGGCGGCGATAGCTGGCCTCAAAACAACGAGCCCTGCCCGTCATCCGGCTTGATGGCTGCAGGCTTGCGCGGGCTCGCTCTCCTCACCGGCTTGGGCGCTTCGGCCTCGCGCTGCTCTGGCGTGATCGGCAGAATAATAGCCGTCCGCCGGAATCAGACAGCGCCGCCGCACAATCGCGTTCTTGAAGGCAGGCTTCTCCCTCACGGTCTCCGCGCGCGCGTTGATCAGGACGGTAAACTTGCGGGGATCCTTCGCCCAGGCTGGAATCAGCCCCCAGCGCATCAGGCGAAAATGCCTTGCGCCGTTTTCGACGATGACAACTGGTATCGGTTGCGTAGGTGAAACGTTAAACCTTGGCGGGAAATTTGGCTGTTCCACGTAGCCAAAAATTTGCCTTAGGGCCTGCGGCGGCGAGGTGATGACAAAGCGTCCACACATTCTGTTATCCAAATAGATATAAATTGAGGGCCTTTTAACCCCCATGCGCATAACACGGCGGCAGATGACGACCACCGCGGCCCAACCGGCGCGATCCCATTCCAAGACCGGCCCCGAAGCACAGGCACGGTTGGCCGAACTGCGCGCCGCCAACATCAATCCGCGCACTGGCCTTGCAACCGACTATCTGAACCATTTCAACGAAGCCATCATGCTGCTCGAGATGGTTCCGGACATGCCGGAATGCGCGGAAGATTTTCTCGGCTGGCGGCCGCTGTCCTACGCCGAGCATTTCACGGCCTCGAATTTCAAGGCGCGCGACCTTGCTATCGCCGCCTATGACTCCGCCGACGGCCGCATCCGCACCGAGTTCGACAACATCACCAGTGCGATGACCTCGATCCTGACCGCGGTCGGCGATGCGATGCGCCAAGCCCAGCAGGACAAGACCCGCGCCAGGCTAGCCGAGCAGGCTACCGGCTGGGTAAAGCCGCTGGTGATGCTGGCGGGCGGCATTATCAACGGCGACATCGAGGCCGACGTCGACTACATCATGACCCATTGATAGCTCCGTCGGATTAGACCCTTGTCGATGTATGAGGCATAGTCTTTCCAGAGATCAATTCCCACTCTTCGGGATCATGCCTTGGCATCCCTTCTTCAACCGCCCTATCCCCAGCTTGCCGTCAGCGCGGCGATCTTCCGCGATGGCAAGATCCTGCTGGTGCGCCGCGCCCGATCGCCGGCCAAGGGTCTCTATTCGCTGCCGGGCGGCCGCGTCGAATTCGGCGAAACCATCCACGCCGCCCTGCATCGCGAGGTGGCTGAGGAAACCGCGCTCAAAATCGAGATCGTCGATCTCGCCGCATGGCGCGAGGTCGTTCCGAGTGCCAAGGGCGGCGGGCATTATTTGATCATGTCGTTCGCGGCGCGCTGGAGCAGCGGCGAATTGGCGCTGAACGACGAACTCGACGATTACAAATGGATTGCGCCCGATGCGTCTGCCGGGTTGAAGATCACCACTGGCCTGCAGGAGGTCATCCAGTCGGCCCGGCGCGTGCTGGGGGCCTGATTGCCGGTTCTTTCTCGAAGCGCACGCGCTTTCCGTGCCTTGCTTCCAGCGTATTGAGAAGGCATATCACGAAGGCCTTCCGGACCCATATATGTCAAAGCATTTTCTGGCAGCTCTCCTCGTTTTCTCTTGCCTTTCCGGCTCCGTGCGGGCGCAGGAGGCGGCTGCGCCTTTTGATGGCGACCTGCAGCGGCTCGCCGAAATCCTTGGGACGCTGCACTATCTCAGGGGCATTTGCGGCAGCAATGAAGGCGGCAAATGGCGCAACGAAATGCAGGCGCTGATCGATGCCGAAACCCCCTCCGGCGACAGGCGTGCGCGCATGATCGCGGGCTTCAACCGCGGCTATAACGGCTTCCAACAGACCTACCGGACCTGCACGCCGGCGGCGTCCGTCGCGATCCGCCGCTATATCGAGGAAGGCTCGAAGATTTCCCGCGACCTGACCGCCCGCTACGCCAACTAGGGCATGATCCGTATCAACCTAATCGCGCGTGGACCTGACGCATCCTATTTTGAAATCCGGTCAGAGCCCTTTCAAACCAAGGCCAACGACAGGTTGAGGCGGGTCGGGTCCCGATTGCCCTCGATTACTGGTTTTACCGCGCCGATCACATCATCAGGGCGTTTCTCGCCTTCGGGACCGTTGGGTCCTCGCGACGCAAGTTCGGCAACAGAAACAACAGTGGAATCGCCAGCGGCCCAATGCAAATCCCAGCAATCGACACCCAGCCCCAGAAGCCGCGTCCTCGACGCTCCGCAATTCGACCTGCAAGATTGGTCGAATAGACAAAGCCGACGAACACCAATACCCAGATGATTTGGTTTATGCGGTCGCCCGTTGTGAAGGCGTTCATCGTGCGGCTCCAACGCTGCCTTGCGCTGATCATAGCATGGCGGGGGTCGCGCGGCGACCGGCGTCAGCTCACTCCTAATTTTCAAATTGAGACACTCCAAAATTTTGAATTTCGGGCACTTGGTCGATTTCTCGCGCCCCGTTAACCTTTCCTAAAGAACTGGTCTAGGCGGCGGCATCCGGCATGCTAAAGGTTTGGGCATTCGACGCGTTCCGCCCTGGGTCACGCGAGACTGCCTGTTGAGTTCATGAACCATCCAGCGCCCTTCCCCATCGCCTGCGATCTTCCCGATCACGAACAGAAGCAGGCTGCGCTCGGCTATCTCAGCGAGGCCTGGGCGGAGGCGCGGCACGACGGCGTCGACGGCGACTGCCTGGCGCAGGCGAGCCTGTTCGCCGCCTTCGCCGAACTGGTCAAGACCTACGGCGAAGATGCGGTGGCCAAATTCGTCGAGGGCCTCCCCGGCCGCGTCCGCAACGGCGAATTTTCAACCTCCCTGGCGAAGCAATAGCAGCAACATTCACCTCGTCATCACCCGCGAAGGCGGGTGATCCAGTACGCCGTGGCTTATCGACTTATCACCGGCAGCTCGGAATACTGGGTCGCCCGGTCAAGCCGGGCGATGACAGTGTTGCACGACGCTAAGCCCTCAGCGTTTCCAGAAACCGCACCGGCTCGCCGGTCGATGCTGCGACGATCTCGCTTTGCCACATCACGCGGCGGCCGCGCACAAAGGTGCCGACCGGCCATCCGGTCACGCGCATTCCATCGTAAGGCGTCCAGCCGGCGCGCGAGGCGACCCATTTGTTGGTGATGGTCTCGCTGCGCTTCAAATCGACGATGGTGAAATCGGCGTCATAGCCGGCCGCGATCCGCCCCTTGCAGGCAATGTTGTAGATTCGTGCGGGACCGGCGCTGGTGAGATCGACCAGCCTCGAAATCGACAGCCGCCCGGCGTTGACGTGGTCGAGCATCAAGGGCACCAACGTCTGCACCCCGGTCATCCCGGAAGGCGACGCCGGATAGGCTTTGTTTTTTTCCTCAAGCGTATGCGGCGCGTGGTCGGAGCCAAGCACGTCGATGATGCCCTGCTCGATGCCGCGCCAGATACCCTCGCGGTGATCGACTGAGCGCACCGGCGGATTCATCTGCGCGCGGGTGCCGAGCCGCTCGTAGCATTCGGGAGCGGCCAGCGTGAGGTGATGCGGCGTTGCTTCGCAGGTGGCGACATCCTTGTGATCCCGCAAATACTCGATCTCCTGTTTGGTCGAGATATGTAACACATGGATGCGCTTTCCGCTCTCATGGGCAAGGTTGACCAGCCGCTGCGTCGCCATCAGCGCCGCGGTCTCGTCGCGCCAGAGCGGATGCGAGCGCGGATCGTTCTCTGCGCGCAACTGCTTGCGCTGGTTGAGGCGATACTCGTCCTCGGCATGAAACGCGGCACGGCGGCGGATCACCTTGAAAATCCGGCGCAGGCTTTCGTCATCCTCCACCAACAGCGCACCGGTTGAGGAGCCGATGAATATTTTCACGCCGGCACATCCGGGCGCGCGCTCCAGCTCCGGCAGGTCCGCTACATTGTCGCGGGTGCCACCGATGAAGAAGGCAAAATCACAATGCATACGATGATGGCCGAGCCTCACTTTGGCGGTGAAGGCCTGCTCGGTGACGGTCAAGGGATCGGTGTTGGGCATTTCGAACACCGCCGTCACGCCGCCCATCGCCGCGCTGCGCGAGCCGGTTTCTAGATCCTCCTTGTGGGTAAGGCCCGGCTCGCGAAAATGCACCTGGGTATCGATCACGCCCGGCAAGACGTGCAGGCCCTTGCAGTCGATCACCTCGGCTGCGGTGGCCTGTCCAAGTCCGCCGATTTCGGCGATGCGGCCGTTGGCGATGGCGATATCGCACACGCCCTCGCCGTCCTGATTGACCACGGTGCCGGATTTTAGAATGGTATCAAATCGCTGCTTCATGGCGCTGATTCTTGGGTCTTCGCTTCGGGTCCCCGGTGCCCGATTCGCCGAATTCTCGTGTCGCTCAGGCCTTGTTCCCGGCACCTTAGCGTCATACTTTGCCGTGTGATATCCGGCGCCGACGTTTCCCAAAGGAAACTGAGGCCAAGAAAAGCGACGTGCCGCAAGCGAATTTGGCAAGAAGAACCCGGCAAGAGAACCTGGCAATGAAAGCAGCGTTTCTACCCGACCGTGGCGTGGTCAAGGTCTCAGGCAGCGACGCCCGCAACTTCCTCAACGGTCTCGTCACAACCGACGTTGTCCTACTCCAGCCGGGTCTCGGACGATTCGGCGCGTTGCTGACACCGCAAGGCAAGATAACCGTGGATTTTCTGATCACCGAAGCGCCTTCCGGCCATGGCGGTGGTTTCCTGATCGATTGCCCAAGGGCGCTCGCGCAAGCTCTTGCCGACAAGCTCGGCTTCTACAAGCTGCGCGCCAAGGTCGAGATCCAGAATCTCTCCGACAGCCTCGGCGTGCTCGCGGTCTGGGACGGCGAGCCTGCGATCAAACCCGATCTTGCATTCACCGATCCGCGCCATGCCGCACTCGGCCTTCGAATTCTGGTTCCACAAGAACTAGCGCAAAAGGCCGCCGATCTGATCGGCGCTGAAATGGTCGACAGCTCCGCCTACGAGGCCCATCGGGTCGCCTCAGGCGCTCCGCGGGGCGGACTGGATTTCATCTATGGCGACGCGTTTCCGCATGAAACCAACATGGACCGGCTGCACGGCGTCGACTTCGACAAGGGCTGTTACGTCGGCCAGGAAGTGGTGTCGCGGATGCAGCATCGCGGCACCGCCCGCACCCGAACGGTCCGCGTCCTTCTCGACGGCCCGGCGCCGGAAGCGGGGATGGCGATCCTTGCCGGCGACAAACCGGTCGGCACCATGGGATCGAGTGCCGGCGAGCGCGGCCTTGCGCTAATCAGGATCGATCGCGCCACCGACGCGCTCGAGGCCGGCACACCGCTGACGGCGGGCGGCCTTGCGATTCGTCTTGCCGACCCGGATGAGTTGCGCACCACGCCAAGGCAGACCGTGGCATGACCAGGACCGCGCGCCTGCATGCCGATGGCCTGACGCGGTGTCCCTGGCCGGGCGAAGATCAGCTTTACGTCGCCTATCACGACACCGAATGGGGCGTGCCGGAATTTGACGACCGCGCACTTTATGAAAAGCTCATTCTCGACGGCTTCCAGGCCGGATTGTCGTGGATCACGATCTTGCGCAAGCGCGATCAATTCCGAAAGGCGTTCGACGATTTCCAGCCAGAGAAGATCGCGCGCTACAACGCGAAAAAAATCCATTCGTTGATGAACAATGCCGGCATCGTTCGCAACCGCGCCAAGATCGAGGGGACGATCGGCAGCGCGAAATCCTACCTGAAGATCATGGAGGACGGCCCCGGCTTCTCGACATTCCTGTGGGATTTCCTCGACGGCAAACCAAAGGTCAACCATTTCAAGACGACGACGAGCGTACCGGCGGCGACCCCGCTTTCGATCAAGATTTCGAAGGAGCTTTCGTCGCGCGGATTCAAGTTCGTCGGCCCGACCATCGTCTACGCCTTCATGCAGGCCACCGGCATGGTCAACGACCATCTGGTTACCTGCTTCTGCCACGAAAGTTGCGCCGGAAAACGCCGCAGCCCCCGCCTCAAAGTCAAATGACGGCGAAAAAATTGCCGGCAGGCACCCGCGTGTGGCAGCGGATGTTATCCGGGCGGCGGCTCGACCTTTTGGATCCCTCGCCGCTCGATATCGAAATCGCCGATATTGCGCATGGGCTGGCACGGGTGGCGCGCTGGAACGGTCAGACCCATGGCGCCCACATCTTCTCCGTAGCGCAGCACACGCTGCTGGTCGAGGCCGTGATGCGCGAGCAAACCCCGCGGGTCGATGTCAGATACCGGCTCGCCGCATTGCTGCATGACGCGCCGGAATATGTCATCGGCGACATGATATCGCCGTTCAAGGCGGTGCTGGGCGGGGATTACAAGGCGGTCGAAAAGCGGCTGCTTTCGGCGATCCACATCCGCTTCGGTCTGCCGGCTGTCCTTGCGCAGGAGATCGAGCGTCAGATCAAGGCTGCCGACAAAGGCGCGGCCTACCTTGAGGCCACGGAACTTGCCGGATTTGCACAGGCCGAAGCCAAGCGCCTGTTCGGCCGCGATCCGGGCCTGCCGGCGGCGACGCGGCGGGACTATCTGACGCCGTGGAGCGCGGCCAAGGCCGAGAAACGGTTCTTGGCAAGGTTCAAGACATTGCACGGATGAATGCGTATGATGGCGCCTCAAATGGGAAAATCATGATTCACGTCTGCTCGCTCGCAGCGCTTCCTGCCACCGTCAAGGCCGTCCGCGCCAGTCATGTCCTCACGGTCATGGCCAATGTCGATCAGGTGCGGCGGCCGGAGTCGGTGCTCCCGGCCAATCATTTGAAGGTGCAGATGGACGACATCACCGAGCAACTTGACGGTTTTGTCGCGCCCTCGGAGTCGCACATCGAGCAGGTGCTGAATTTTGTGCGCGGCTGGGACCGCAACGCGCCTTTGGTCGTCCATTGTTATGCCGGCATCAGCCGCTCGACCGCGAGCGCGTTTGCCGCCGTCTGCGCGCTCAACCCGCATCGCGACGAAATCGCAATCGCGCGGCGAATTCGCGCGGCTTCGCCGATCGCACAGCCGAACCGGCTGATTGTCAGCTTGGCGGACAAGGCCCTGGGGCGCGATGGGCGGATGCTGCGCGCGCTCGACGAGATGGGCCCGGGCAGCATGACGGTCGAGGGCAGGCCCTTCCGCATCGATCTCGAGTGACGCCAGGCGGCAGCCGACGGCTGCGGCTGTAGGGTCAATTACTTCATCGACTTGTTGAACTTTTGTCGCCGCGATCTACACTCAGTAGACGCCGCGAAGTTAGGAAAGCGTTCTCGAAACGGGAAAATATTGATGCGACAGGCCCGATGCGGGGCCGATCGCCCGGAGGCCTGATGTTTGAATTCTTTGCGGTGGCGATTGCGGTTGTGGCGCTGATTGTCGCGCGCAAGACGTTCAATCAAATTTCGATGCTGCGCGCGCGCTTGGACGCGATCGAAGCGGTCGGGCTGGCGGCGCGGCCAACCCCGCCGCCGCTGTCCCCGCTTGAAGAGCCTGGGCAAACACGCGCCCCCTCTCAATCGGATATGCCAACGACTGCTGCCGAGGCTGAACCCGCAGCAACTCTGCGCGAGACGGAGCCCGCCGCACCAGCCGACGCCATCGGCGTTACGGCGGCGATGCCCCCACCGCTGCCGCAGGCCGAGCCCGGCTTCGAGGAGCGCGTCGGCACCCGCTGGGTGGTGTGGCTCGGCGGCCTGACGCTCGCGCTCGGCGGGTTCTTCATGGTCCGCTACTCGATTGAAGCCGGCCTGCTCGGGCCCGGCATGCGGGTCTTGCTCGGCGGCGCATTCGCGCTTGCCTTGCTTGCCGTGGGCGAATGGACCCGGCGCAAGGAGAATATCTCGACCATCCAGGCCATACCGATCGCGAATATTCCCGCGATCTTGACCGCGGCCGGAACGGCGGTCGCCTTTGCGACCGTCTATGCGGCTTACGCGCTATACGATTTTCTTGCGCCCGCAAGCGCCTTCATCCTGCTCGGGCTGGTGGCGCTTGGCACGCTTGCCGCAGCGCTGCTGCACGGCCCGGCGCTGGCGGGGCTTGGCGTCGTCGCCGCCTTCGCAACTCCCGTTCTGGTTTCTTCCGAGAAGCCGGATTTCTGGGCGCTCTATATCTACCTCGCCATCGTCACCGCGGCGGCCTTCGGCCTTGCGCGGATCAGGTTGTGGCGCTGGCTTGCGGTCACCACCATCGTGTTCGCGCTCCTCTGGACGCTGCCTGCTCTGAAATTCGATCCGCCACTGGTCGGACCTTATGCGTTCCATGTCATGGCGGGGTTTGTGCTCGCGGCTTTGCTGGTGGTGTGCGGCCTGCTGTTCGGTCCGCCCGCCGACGAAGGCCGGATCGAACAGGTCTCATCGGGATCGCTGGCGGCCTACCTGCTCGGCGCTACTATGATCGTGTTGGCGAGCTTCCATGCCGACGCATCCCTCATCGCGTTCACCATCCTGGTGGCTGCGGCCTTGCTGGTCGCTTGGCTTGCGCCGGCCGCGACCGGTGCTATCGCCTTCGCGGCGGCCTTTGTCGGCATCGTGTTTCTGGAATGGGCGGTGCGCGGCAATCCCGACATGCTAGTGTTGCCGGGCGGACCGCTGCCCGGCATTGGCCCTTCCGCCACCGACAGCTCGGTATCGTGGCATTTGATCATGGCCGCGATTTTCGCCGCGGGCTTCGGCGCCACGGGTTTCCTGGCACAGGGCCGCTCGGCGAGCGCCATCATCCCGGTGGTGTGGTCGGCAAGCGGCGTGTTTGCGGCGCTGGCGTTATTGATCGCGCTTTACGCCCGCATCGCGCATCTCGATCGCTCGGTTCCGTTTGCGATTCTCGCGGTCCTGTTGGCGGTGGCCTTTGCCGCGGCGACCGAAATACTGACCAGACGGGAGAGCCGGCCGGGTCTTACGATCTCCACTGCGCTGTTTGCAACCGGCACGCTCGCAGCGCTGGCGCTGGCGTTGACCTTTGCGCTTGAAAAAGGCTGGCTCACGATCGCAATCGCGCTGATGTCATTGGGATCAGCCTGGATTTCGATGCAACGGCCCATCCCGTTTTTGCGCGTGCTGGCCGCGATTCTGGCTGCCGTCGTGGTGCTGCGTATCGGCTACGAGCCGCGCATCGTCGGCGATGCGGTCGGTACCACGCCGATCTTCAACTGGCTGTTATGGGGTTACGGTGTGCCGGCGCTGTCGTTCTGGGCAGGCAGCTACTTCCTGCGAGAGCGCGGTGACGATACGCCCTTGCGCGCGGTGGAAGCCGCGGCGATCCTGTTCACGGTGCTATTGGTGTTCATGGAGATTCGCCATGCCGTGAACGGCGGCGACGTCTACCGCGATACCGCCGGCCTCACCGAGACCGCGTTGCAGGTCTGCGCCGCTCTTGCCATGGCCATTGGCCTCGAGCGATTGCGGATTCGAAGCCGCAGCATCGTCCACAATGTCGGCGCCGTGTTGCTGACGGTGTTCGCCGGATTGGCGGCTTTGTTCGGGTTGCTATTCTTTGGCAATCCGGCGCTCTGGCGCGTCGAAATTGCCGGCGAATTCATCAATCAGATCCTGCTCGGCTACGCGATGCCCGCTATTCTCGCGTTGCTATTGTCCTATGCGGTGGCTGGTCAACGGGCTCTGGCCTATGCCAACAGCATTGCGGCCGCCGCGCTGATCCTTGCGCTGAGTTATGCGACGCTTGAGATCCGAAGGATTTATCATGGGCCGGTGTTGGCGATCAACCTGCTGAGCGGCACGACCAACGATGCCGAGCAATACACCTATTCGATCGCCTGGCTGGTATTCGGCGTGGCGTTGCTGGGTATCGGCATTGCGGTCAATTCGCAGCGCGCCCGGCTTGCCTCCGCAGCCGTCATCGCGCTCACCATCACCAAGGCGTTTCTGATCGACATGTCGACCCTGACCGGCGTCTATCGCGCGCTGTCGTTTATTTGCCTTGGCCTGGTGCTGGTCGCGATCGGCTGGTTCTACCAGCGAGTGTTGTTTCGCCGGCAAAAGCCGCCGCCGGCGCCGGCCACCTGACCCGACGCATAGCAAGTCCGGGCTGTGCGGTCAGGCCGCCCTGACCGAGCTGAGGAACTTGCCGACCTCAAGCTTGAGGCGGTTCGAGTCACCCGACAGCGACTTCGCCGCGGCGAGAAGCTGCGAGGAGGCCGAGCCGGTCTCGGTGGCGCCGCGTTGCACGTCGGTAATGTTGGACGAGACCTGCTGCGCGCCCCGCGCCGCCTGCTGCACGTTGCGGGAGATCTCCTGCGTCGCCGCACCCTGTTCTTCCACCGCTGCCGCGATGGTCGACGAAATCTCGGACAGTCTTTCGATCGTGCCGCTAATGTGTTGGATCGCAGCCACCGACTCCTGTGTCGCCGCCTGAATTTCGGTGATCTGCTGACCGATCTCGCCGGTCGCCTTCGCGGTCTGCTCAGCCAATGCCTTGACCTCGGAAGCGACCACGGCAAAGCCACGACCGGCTTCGCCGGCGCGCGCCGCCTCGATGGTGGCGTTGAGTGCCAGCAGATTGGTTTGCCCGGCGATGGTGCTGATGAGCTCGACCACGTCGCCGATGCGGCCCGCTGCCTGCGACAATTCGCCGACGCGGTCATTGGTCGCGCGCGCCTGCCCGACGGCCTCGCCAGCCATGCGAGCCGATTCCTGGACCTGGCGGCTGATCTCGCTAACCGAAGAGGATAGTTCCTCGGTTGCCGACGCCACCGACTGCACATTGCTGGAGGCCTCCTCGGAAGCCTCCACGACCCCGGTGCTGAGCTCTTGCGTGCGTTCCGCGGTCGAGGTGAGGGTGCCGGCAGAGGCCTCAAGTTCGGTCGAAGCCGACGACACGGTTTCGACGATCTCACCGACCGCCCCTTCGAAATCATCCGCCAACCTGATCATGTCCGCCTTGCGCTGCTGCTCGGCCTCCCGATCCCGCTTGATCTTGACTTCGGCCTCCTCACGCGCCTTTTGCTCCGCATTGACCTTGAAGGTTTCGACGGCTTGCGCGATCTCGCCGACCTCATCGGCGCGGCCGAGACCGGGCAGCACAACCGCGAAATTGCCGTTCGCAAGCTCGATCATGGCCGTCCTCATCGCCGATAGCGGTTTGGAAACGGACCTTCCGATAAAGATACCGATTCCAAGGACCGCAAGTGCTATCAGGGGGATGGCGAGTTTCATTTGCCGATCGACTTTTTCGCTCACCCTTGCGTAAGATTGATCCGCTTCGGCCCGGATATCGCTCACAGCCCTCGACACCGCATCGATCACCGGTTCGACTTCCGAGAAAGATTCGGACATCGCCTTCGACTCCGCTGCGAGCTTGAGGGCAGTGTCAAACCAGGCAAAGAAATCGCGCTGGTAATCGGCAAGTTTTTGCTTGAGTTCGGCTTTGGCGGCCTCCGGAATATCGGCCTTGTCGACCTCGGCGGCAAATTCCGAAGCGCGCTTCTTCATCACGTCGCCATATTTTGCGTCACGGCGCAGCATGAAGTCCTTTTCATGCCGGCGCATCATCAGCATGGTCACCGTCAGGTCCGACTGATGCAGTTGATCTGCGCGCGCTTCGATATCATGCACCGAATCGCGCAGGCGGCCCTCAAGGCCCGACTTTTCGTCCAGGCCAAGGCGAACTTTCTCCGCGACGACGGAAGCGAAATGCGCCTGATATTGCTTTACTGAGTTACTCATGGCCTCGATCTTGCTCGCCAGATCCGCCTTGCCGATCGCCACCACCTTTGCATGAAGCAGGCTTATGTCTGAGACGACAGTCTTGGCGATCTCGTCATGAAGTTCAGCCTTCTTCTGGTCATTGCGCAGCAGGAAATCTTTTTCGGCGCGCCGGAACTCCAGCGAATCGATCTCGACCTTGCCGTTCAGCTCAAAGACGGCTCGCGCATTTTCTGCTGCCTTTTTGTACGACGCCATTTCGGATTCGCCGTACATGTGGATACTGCCGACGAGGATGACGCCGGCAACGCCAGTGATGCCTAGCGCCGAAATCTTGTGGGTCAAACGAAGGGAGAAGCTGCTGAGGAACGACATCTAGACCTGCCGGTGAACGTGGATGAGACGGAGAAAAGCAACGGCGACCGCCCTGCCCAAACGACACATACCCGCGACGATCCGCTGCGGAGATGTTCTTCGAATCGAGCGATTGGCGCCGCGTCTTAGCGGTAGGCCGACACTTTCAAAATTTAGTTAATTTCAGATGATCTGAGCGTTCACAAAAATGTCGCACAACCTCTAGTAGCGAACATAGGACCGGCCATCTGCGCCGGCAACTGCGGGTTCGCAAGCGCCCGCACGCTGCTACCGCCTAGCCGCAAAATCACGACTGGGAATGTGTGAGGGAATGCCCGCCCGGCGTCTATCAATCGGTCGAGCGACGCAGCTCCAACGCCTTTTCAGGCTCCGACTTCGTCTCGGAACTGACCGGCTCGATCCTGCCGCTCTCGACCCGCGGGGTCTCGGCCCGCGCCGACATTTCCACCGAGCCGGTGTGCTCAGGCGCACGCAGCGAACGCGGGTGAGCGGCCGCGCGCGCCATCAACATTTGCGCCGCGCCCTGATGGTGGAAATCGCAATAGGCGAAACTCATGCCGGAGACCGATCCGCGGAAGCTGCGCTCATCATGCTTGTCGAGATTGAAACAAGGCTCGAACGGAATGCCCCTGAGCGACGCGCAGACGGCCTGGCCGCGGATTTGAAGGGTATTGCCGGGGAGCCGCACGTGACGAATCGGACCCGAGCCGCTGAATTGCACCGCGCCGGCCGCCCCCATGTCGTCGAGGATGCGCCCCGCGCCGCGCGTCCCGTCAAAGCAGGTAAAGGCGAACACCTTGCCTGATACGAATCTGCGGGCCTCCTCGGCATTCATCTGCCCGGCCAACGCCGGCGCTATCGCCGCACCGGCCACCACCGCCCCCAACACAAAACGCGCAAGCATGCTGCAACTCCAACTTGACCCGAGCGCGGGCAAGCGCTGATGCCCTTTACCCGCTGCTTACCATACCAACCGTGGCAATTTGGAGCAGCTTGGTTGGTAAAGTCTGAACAAGTCAGGCAATTTTTACCACAATTCGACCGCGAACCTGCCCGGCAAGGATTTTGGCACCGGCCTCGATAACTTCGCCTAAGCCAATTTCATGAGTAATTTCAGATAGTTTACCGGAATCTAGGTCGCTGGCTAGCCGGTTCCAGGCAGTCTTGCGCAATTCAATTGGGCACATCACGGAATCGATACCTAACAGACACACCCCGCGCAAAATAAACGGCGCTACCGAGGTCGGCAGATCCATGCCGCCAGCGAGCCCACAGGCCGCTATGGCCCCCCGGTATTTCGTCATCGACAAGAGATTAGCCAGTGTCGTCGAGCCGACGCTGTCCACCCCGCCCGCCCAGCGCTCCCTGGCCAAAGGCTTGGCCGGGCCAGAAAATTCATTGCGATCGATCACCTCGGCAGCCCCGAGGCCTTTCAGATAGGCGGCCTCCGACATCCGCCCGGTCGATGCAATGACGTGGTAGCCGAGCTTCGAGAGCACGGCGGTCGCGACCGAGCCGACACCGCCGGCGGCGCCTGTAACAACAACAGGACCATGCGCCGGGGTGACGCCATGCTGCTCCAGCGCCAGCACGGCCAGCATCGCGGTATAGCCCGCGGTCCCGATCGCCATCGCGTCGCGCGCCGACATGCGCTCCGGCACACGCACCAGCCAGTCGCCCTTGACGCGGGCTTTCTCGGCGTAAGCGCCCAGATGGGTCTCGCCCAAGCCCCAGCCGTTGCTGATCACTCTATCGCCGGCCTTCCATTGCGGATGAGTCGACTGCTCGACCGTGCCCGCAAAATCGATGCCGGCGATCATCGGAAAGCGCCGCACCACCGGCGCCTTGCCGGTGACGGCGAGGCCGTCCTTGTAGTTCAACGTCGACCATTCGACTCGTACGGTGACGTCGCCCTCCATCAATTCGGCTTCGTCGAACTGGGTGAGCGCGGCGGTAGTGCCCTTCTCCGCCTTGTCGATCCTGATCGCCTTGAACGTTGCCAACGCTGGAACCTCCCCGCGGCCTGTTGTCGTGAGTTGACCTAGATTGACCGGTCTAGGCCGGCTGCGCAACCGCGCGCCTGACTGGCGCCTCGACGATCGGCAGATTGATCACGGCCGACAGCACGCCGAACAGGACCGAAAGCCACCAGATCGGCATATAGGACTGGAACTTCTCGAACACGAAGCCGCCGAGCCACACGCCGAGGAAGCCTCCGACCTGGTGGCTGAAAAACGCGAACCCATAAAGCGTGGCCAGCCAGCGCGTGCCGAACATCACCGCGACCAGGGTCGAGGTCGGTGGAACCGTGGACAGCCAGGTCAAGCCGGTGATGACGCCGAATGCGATTGCCGTGAAGGTGGTGATCGGAACCGAGACGAATGCGACGATCGATATCGCGCGAATGAAATAGATCGTCGAGAGGATGTAGCGCTTGGGAAGCCGGTTCTGCAGCCAGCCGACGCTGAGAGATCCCAGGATGTTGAACATGCCAATGACGGCGATCACCCAGCCGCCGACCTGAACCGGGACGCCGCAATCGACCAGATAGGCGGGCAGGTGCACGGTGATGAAGGCCAACTGAAAGCCGCAGGTGAAGAACCCCAGCACCAGCAGCACGTAAGAGCGGTGCCCGAACGCCTCGGCCAGCGCATTCGTGAATGTCTGCTGCTCCGCCACGGCGACGGTGGCGGTCGTTGAAGGCGGCGTTGCCAGTGCCAGCGAAAGCGGCACCACCAGCAGCATCATGGCGGCAAATACGGTCAGGGTCGGCTGCCAGCCGAAATTGTCGAGCAAGGCGACACCGAATGGCGCGAACAGGAATTGTCCAAACGATCCAGCCGCGGTGCCCGCGCCGATCGCGGTGCCGCGCCACTCCGGCGGCAGCAACTTTCCGAATGCCGACAAAACGAGGTTGAACGAACAGCCGGACAGACCAAATCCGATCAACAAACCCGCGCTGATGTCGAGCGAGAACGGCGTTGCGGAGTAACGCATGACGATCAGACCCGCGGCATAAAGCAGCGCGCCGGCGGAGATCACGCGCAAGGCGCCGAACCGGTCCGCGATCGCGCCGGCGAACGGCTGGCCGATACCCCACAACAGATTCTGGATCGCGAGCGCAAGCCCAAACACGTCGCGGCCCCATGCAAACTCGCGGCTCATGGGCTGCATGAAAAATCCGAAGGTCGAGCGCGGACCGAAAGTCAGCATACCGATCAGGCAGCCGCACACCACGATCACCAGCGGCGTACGCCAGTTCATGGCGCCGGAATTCGGTCGGAGATTTTCTGCGGTTATCGCCATGTGATTCCTTCGCAACGGCCGATCGACACGGCTTATTGATTAATGCATGCGCATGAAAATCCCAAGACCAGCGCCGGATTGCTCGCTGCAGAGCAGCCCTGCAATCGGTGCGTACGACAATATCTCACGCGATCTCACGTCGGATCTCATGCGATCTGTCGTCGCGGAAAATTTCGAGACTTGCGTGCAGTGGCGGCCGCGTTTTGAGGAAAGGCCGCCGGACGATCTTGTCTCAACCAAATGGGGTATTCAGGTCCGGGCGATTGCTGGAAGGCCTAACGCCTGGCGCTGGCCTGTTCGGCCGAACTTTGTGCGGCCTCCGCGAGCTTGGCCGATATTTCCGCGGTCTGCGCCGGCGTTCCCCAGCTCGGCGCGTCGCTGCCATCGCCCCATGCGCGCGGCCGGTAGAAGGTGTGCACGCCGAATTTATACATCTTCTTCATTTCGCTCACCCAGGAAGGGCGCACCCAATAGGCGTGGTAGTGGGTCGACTTGCCGACTTCGGGCAGCCAAAGCTGGCCGTCCAGCATGGCTTTGGCGATCTTCCTGGCACGATCCCACATGTCGGGTTCGCGCACGACGTCGGCCACATTATCGCAGGCGAAGGTGAACTGGCAGGCGAGATGCCGGTGCTTGTTCTGGTAAACGACGCCGCACACCGTGGTCGGATAAAAACCGGAGAAGGCGCGGTTCAGCACCACCTGGGCCACCGCGATCTGGCCGCGAACCGCCTCGCCGCGGGATTCGAAATAGATCGCTTCGGCGAGACATTTTTCGGATTTGGCACGCGACTTCTCATCAAACAGGCCGAGGCGCTCCGCCGGTGTCCTGACGCGCTGGTTGTCGGAATTGACTTCGCCCTTGGCCGCGATGCTCTCGCCACTCTCGGTAGTTTTGACCGGCTCTTCGGCCGCCGCAGGCAACGACGCCATCACCTTCATGTCGAGATCGAGGCCGCCCGGCGTCACGATGACAGGCTCCTCGCCGGGCTGCCAGCGCTCGATGCTTTCCAGCGACGCGCCGAGCGAATTGCTTCCGAAATAAAGACTAGCGGTCTTCACCGAAAACCCGTCGCGCTGCCGGGTGGAAGCGAGCGGGCTCGACGCGCCATCGCCGGGCAGGACTTCGAGCGTCGTCGAGGCATTGTATTGCGGAAGCGGCGGCGCCTTCAGCGCCTCCGCTAGTTCCGGATCGAGCGGAGCGGGTTCGGAAGGTGAGACTGCGTCGGCGGTCTTGGCGCCCTTCACCGACGAATTGGAGGTCGACGGATCCTCCTTGGCCGGCGCAACATTCGCGGGCGCCGGTGGTTCGGGAGGAGTAACGATGAGGCGGTCGCCCTTGAGCGTGCGGTCGACCTTGGGGAAGTCGGCGGCCCGATAGCGCGGCGGCGTTTGGGCTATCGGATTGCGCCGCACGGAACCGGTGATATCGATGCCTTGATTGTCGAGACTTGCCAGCCGGTAAGTTGCGGTTTGCGGGGAAGAGGTTCCGATCGGTTGGCCGAAACTGTAAGTGGCGAGCTGGACGGCACGCGCGGCAGAAAATACCTGGCGTTGCCAGCGTTCGGCCACGCCTGGCTGCCGCGCCAAAAGCGATCCGATGTCCTGATATCCGGCTTGAGTCGGGGTCAATGCGAAGCCGCAAAGACCGAGGCCGAAGAACGCAATACGCGCGCCCCTCGGCCGGTTACGCAACTGTGACATCCTCAACGCTCACGCAACGCAACACTACGCATACCCGATCGAACTCAGTACATCCGCGCAATTCGATCTTTTTTGTTGGTATCTAATTTAGGTTGCGAGGGAGTTAATCGGCGTGGCACGCGCGACACAGGCAATCATTTGCCGGGTTGGTGCCGATCACATCGAAAACGTTGGTAAATATCCGCTCGAACAAGGTGGTAAACATTGCGTCAACGAAAATGATGAAGAGGATTTTGCGGAAAATGTCGATTGCGTCCCGCGACGACGGGAATGGTCCGTCATGGCCGGGCTCGTCCGGCTCGTCCCGGCCATCCATTTCTTCTCTCACGCGGACGTCTTAAGACGCGGATGCCCGGAACAAGTCCGGGCATGACGTCGCCTTGGTACCGACAATCAGTCGCAGACCAAAAAACCTACGCCTGGCTAGCGACGGTCTTGCCGAGCGCGGCCTGCGCCGCGGCGAGGCGAGCAATCGGCACGCGGTAGGGCGAGCACGAGACGTAATCAAGCCCGATCTGATGGCAGAACGCGACGGAAGCGGGATCGCCGCCATGCTCGCCGCAAATCCCGACTTTGAGGCTTGGGCGGGTCTTGCGCCCGCGCGCCACGCCGATCTTCACCAGTTCGCCGACGCCATCGCGATCGACCGAGATGAACGGATCGATCTCGAGGATTCCCTTTGCGACATAAGTGCCGAGGAAGCTGCCTGCGTCGTCGCGGCTGATGCCGTAGGTCGTCTGCGTCAGGTCGTTGGTGCCGAACGAGAAGAATTCCGCCGTCGCGGCGATATCGCCCGCCATGAGGCAGGCGCGCGGCAGCTCGATCATGGTGCCGACCTGGTAATTCAACTTGGCCCCGGTTTCCTTCATGACCGCCCGCGCGGTCGCATCGATCCGCGCCTTGACCAGATCGAACTCGGCTTTTGTCGCGATCAAGGGCACCATCACCTCGAGCCCCACGGCCTTTCCGGTGCGTTTTCCGGCTTCAACCGCCGCCTCGAAAATGGCGCGCGCCTGCATCTCGGCGATCTCCGGATAGGCGATGGCGAGCCGGCAACCGCGGAAGCCGAGCATCGGATTGAATTCGGCAAGTTCGCGGGCGCGATCGGCCAGCCGCCGCGGATCGGTGTTCATGGCGCGGGCGACTTCCTCGATCTCGGCCTGGGTGTGGGGCAGGAATTCATGCAGCGGCGGATCGAGCAGCCGGATCGTCACCGGCAGGCCCTTCATGATCTCGAACAGTTCGACGAAATCCGCCCGCTGCATCGGCAGCAATTTTGAAAGCGCGGCCCGGCGGGTCTGTTCGTCTTCGGCGAGGATCATCTC
>DATGGY010000010.1:0-6383 GCA_035308285.1 Bradyrhizobium sp.
TTGTGTGCCGAGTATGATCGACAGCTTGGAGGTGGAAGTCCTCTATCCAGCCTGATGGCGGCGAAGGATTAGCGAAGGGCAAGAGCGTCATCGTGAGATGGCGTTTGAAGAAAGCGTGGAGCAAAGCCGCGGCCCGATGGACAAGAACCGGATAACGAGGCCTACCCGTCCGGACGAGCGAGCAAGTGATCGCGAAGTCCAGGGCCATCAAAGGTCGGGGTGGTAAATTCGGCGGGCATGCGGCGAAGGCGGTCGATCTTACCTCGGGAGGTCTGCGCTGCGTCTCGGCAACGGGACTGAGGTCGCCGTAAAGCGACCTGACCGCAGCGCAGAAGTCAGCCGAGGGCATAGTAGGCGGCGGCGCGCTGCCGAAGGCCAGAACGGTGGAAGAGGTTAGTAGAGCGGCTTTTCTCGCGCGAGCCATGCGGCAGAAGAATCAGTTTGAACTGAACTTGGGCACCGGAACAGAGGGTGAAGCCCAAAGCGCCGTCGTCCAAGAAGCCGAAGCTCGTGCGGCGAGGACCGGTCTCGAACGCCCGGCGGTGGCGGCACCGTCGATGGAAGCAGTGGTCGAGGGTGAGAATCTGAAGAAGGCGTTGGCGCAAGTGAAACGCAACAAGGGGGCGGCGGGCATCGACGGCATGAACGTTGGTGATCTACTGGCCCACCTGAAGGAGCACTGGCCTACGATCCGGGCTCAACTGCTTGAAGGCACCTACAAGCCGCAGCCGGTGCGGCGCGTGGAGATACCGAAGGCGTCCGGCGGCACGCGGCCGCTCGGTATTCCTACGGTGCTCGACCGCTTCATCCAGCAAGCGGTGATGCAGGTGTTGCAGGCGGATTGGGACGAGACGTTCTCCGAGACCAGCTTCGGCTTCCGGCCGGGGCGCTCGGCGCATCAGGCGGTGGAACGGGCGCAAACGTACATTGCGTCCGGGCACGCCATCGTCGTGGACATCGACCTGGAGAAGTTTTTCGACCGGGTCAACCACGACATCCTGATGGGGCTCGTGGCCAAGCGGGTCGCTGACAAGCGCATCCTGAAACTCATCCGTGGTTATCTTACCGCGGGTGCAATGGAAGGTGGCTTAGTCAGCCCGACGGAGCAAGGCACGCCGCAGGGCGGTCCGCTCTCGCCGCTGTTGTCGAATCTGATGCTGGATGTGCTGGACAAGGAATTGGAGAAGCGCGGCCATCGCTTCGTGCGCTACGCCGACGACTGCAACATCTATGTGCGCAGTCAACGAGCGGGCGAGCGGGTGATGACCGGCATCGAGAAGTTCCTGGCTAAACGCCTCAAGCTAAAGATCAACAAAGCCAAGAGCGCGGTCGCCAAACCGAGCGTCCGGAAGTTCCTGAGCTTCAGCTTCACAAGCGGAAAAGAGCCACGACGGCGCATTGCGCCGCAGGCGCTCGCCCGCTTCAAAGCGAAAGTCCGGGAGCTGACGCGGCGCACGCGCGGACGAAGCCTCTCGCAGATCGTCAGGGAGTTGTCCACCTACCTGATCGGTTGGCGCAGCTACTTCGGCTTCTGTCAAACCCCGTCGGTGTTGCGCGCACTCGATGAATGGATCAGGCGGCGGTTGCGCGCCATCGCCTGGAAGCAATGGAGGCGAGGACGCACTCGCTTCGCCGAACTGCGACGCCGCGGCGTCGGCCGGGACTTGGCGGCGCAAACCGCCGGTAGCCCACATGGCCCATGGCGGCTCGCGAACAGCCCCGCGCTCACTATTGCTATGCCAATCCTCTTCCTCAGGTCACTCGGCCTCACTTCCGTCGCGCAACCGCAGCCCGCTTAATCCACCGAACCGCCGGATACGGACCCGTATGTCCGGTGGTGTGGGAGGGGAGAAGCCGCGAGGCTCCCCCCTATCCCGATTGTCGACAAAAGTGAACGATCGCGCTCAGCCCCAGCGGATGGCGATGGCGCCGGCAATCGAGCGCGGCCGAGTCCGCAGCGCGTGCCCGTCATTGCCGGATTCGATCACCCATTCTCCGTTTTGCTGACCGACGATCTTGCCGACATGATGCGGCCAAACCACAACCGCGCCGACGCCCACCGGACCGGAGCGGCCCCAATGCGCCCAATTGCGCGCGAGGTTGTACGAAGGACCGGGATCGCTGCCGACGAGCCGCCGCATTTCCCAGCCGCACCACGCCGCGGGACGCCCGCGGTCGCCGCCGCGATAGGCGCTGTGCTGCGGATAGGCATTAAGGCCCGATTCGGAATAGCCGAAAGCGGCGGGCGCCGAGGCGGCTTGCGCGTTCCAGGAAAATTGTCCCGCCTCTGCTGGTCCCGACTGCGGATCCGCAAAGCTGCGGCTCCTTGCGATGTGATGATGGCCATGCCAGGAATAACGCTCCCGTGCCTGCGCGGATTGCGCAATCACCAAGATGGCCGCAACAGCGACCGCTAAGGTCGTCGACTTCATTCGCTAACTCCTGCTCGTTATACACGACGTTTGTTGTTGCCGCTCGCAAACGAAAGCCCCGCCAAACAGCAAGCTTGGCGAGGCTGAGCGAACGGATGCGCCTCGTTGACTGCACGAGGTGCGACGGCGTCATAGCATCATTGAAGATCGGCGCGCTGCCCGTTTTTGCATGGCAACTATTTGCTTGGCGGCCGGGCACGCCAAATTCCTGCCGTCTTGTCCACCGGCAAATCGGGCGATTGTTTGGTGTTTATTTGTTGTTCGTCGTCTCGGCGCCCGACATGACGGCACTAATCGTCATCTGCGGGGCACTCGGCGGTTGCCGGCGCAACCGCGTGTTCGTTAACGTTTCCCGCCACGGTGCTGCCGTCTAGATTAATCTGCGCCCGGCATCGGCTGTCGCCGATCGGCTGCGCCGGTGGTGAGAGCCGCGTGAGTCGCCGCTTGATCCGGCCCGCGGCCGGCTGTAGCGTTTGCCCAACACAACCGCGGGGAGGCGGTGTCCATGACGTCCATTTCCATCGCTCCGCTGACCGAACACACCGGCGCCGAAGTGACCGCCATCGATTTTACCGCGCCGGTCGACGCCGAGACCCGCGCCGCGCTCAATCGCGCTTTTGCCGAGCACCACGTGCTGGTCATGCGCGATCAGGACTTCGATCCGGATGAGTTCAAGGCTGCCGCGCAATTGTTCGGCGAGCTGCAGATTCACGACAGGAAGGAGCAGCACGTTCCCGGCCACCCCGACGTCTATTATGTCTCCAACGACATCGTCGTGAACGGCAAGCGTATGATTCCGGGCGAGACCTTCCACACCGACCATTCCAATCATCCGGCCCCGCCCAAGGCGACGACATTGTTTGCCGTCGAGCTGCCGTCGCGCGGCGGCGACACGCAATACGTCAATATGCACGACGCTTATGACGATCTGCCCGCGGCGACTAAACAGCGCATCGACGGCCTTCGGGCGGTGCACGTCTATCAGAGCAAATACAGCCCACGCGCGCTGTCCGGCCTCAATGAGGAAAGCCGGGCCAAGCTGCCGCCGCCCGGCATACATCCTCTGGTGCGCACGCATCCCGACAATGGCCGCAAGGCGCTGTTTCTCAATCCGGTGCGCATGGAATCCATCGTCGGCATGGCAGACGACGACGCGCTCAAGCTGATCGACGAGCTGATGCGGCATGCCACGCAGAAGAAATACGAATACCGTCATCAATGGCGCCACGGCGACTGGGTGCTGTGGGACAACCGCAGCGTCATGCATCAGGCCAATCCCGATTACGACATGAACGAGCGCCGCTACCTCTATCGCCTGATGCTCAAGGGCGAAGTGCCGGTGTGAGGACTCCGTCTCCATGGCGCTGCCGATCTTGATCGCGCTGGCCGGCTTGATGGGCGCGGCGGGCATTATGCTGGCCGCGGCCGGGGCGCATGTGGCGCCCGGCTCGGGCCTCGACAGCGCCGCCTATATGCTGCTGTTCCACGCCGCCGCCATGCTCGGCGGCGCGGCGCTGATGCAGCAGGGCGTGCTATGGCGGCCCTTGGCGATCGCCGTGTTGTCCGCGTGGGTGCTCGGCGCCGCATTGTTTTCCGGCGACATCGCGCTGCGCGCTTTCGCCGCGCATCGGCTATTCCCGTTTGCCGCACCGTCCGGCGGCTTCCTCCTCATTGCGGCGTGGCTCGCGCTGGCGGTCGCCGCGGTCGCGGCGCTGCTGCGGTATTGATTCTAGAGCATGTCCCGCAAAAGCTTGCCCTCGGACTTGATCCGGGGGTGGAAACCGGTTTTGCGAAAAGGACATGCTCCAACAAATAGCCAGAGCGGGATGACGATTCGAAGAAAAGTCATCCCGCTCCAAGCACCTTGGCCGATCACGACTTAGCCATGTTTGCGCGGTTTGTCGCCCCGGGAGAGTCCCGACCCGATCGTGGCCGCGCCGCAGGTTCGGTAGGTAGTTTGACATAAAATCAATGGCTTAACCCGCACACGCTTGGCTGCAATATTCGACCCGCCGCGGGGTTAACAGCGGGGACGGCGATCCTCGCGGCGACGATGCGCCTCGTGTGTTTGACAGCGTCCGACGGCTATGATGCCGAGACGATCGAGGCAAGCACGATGAAATTCGTCACTACGGCGCGGCTCGCCGTCCTGCCGGCCACTGCCATGCTGCTGGTCGCTTTGGCCGGCTGCGATCGTGGCGAGCAGCAGCGCGCGGCCTTTCCACCGCCGATGGTCACTGTGGCCAAGCCGGTGCAGCGCACGGTGGTCGACTACGACGAATATGTCGGCCGCTTCGTCGCGGTGGATTCGGTCGAAATCCGCTCGCGGCTGTCCGGCTATCTTTCGGCGATTCATTTCACCGACGGCCAGATGGTGAAGAAGGGCGATCTTCTTTTCACCGTCGACCGCCGGCCGTTCGAAATCGCGCTGGAACAGATGCGCGCCAATCTCGCCCAGGCGCGCGCCAACCTTTCCTTCGCACAGGGCGATCTGCAACGCGGCCAAGCACTCCTGCAAAATAAGACCATCACCGAGCAGACCTACGATCAGCGCACCCAGGCCAAGAACGTGGCGGAAGCCGCCGTCGCCGCGCAGGAGGCGATGGTGCATTCCGCCGAGCTCGATCTCGACCAGTATAGCGAACTGCGCGCGCCGATTGACGGGCGGATCGGCGACCGCCGCGTTTCCGTCGGCAATCTCATCACCGGCGGCGCCGGCGGCAACACCACGCTGCTTGCCACCATCATTTCGGTCGATCCGATCCGCTTCGAATTCACCTTCGACGAGCAGTCGTATCTGCGCTACGAGCGGTTCGCCAAAAATCGGAAATCCGATCAACCGGCGGATCCGCCATCGGGTCGGCAAACCGATAAACAAGCGGATCGGCCAACCGGTCAACAAACCGGGCAACAGTCAGATCCGCCATCCGGCCAGCAAGCCGCAGACCAGCAGCAAGGCGGGATTGATACCGGCGTTCCGGTTTCGCTTAAGCTGATCGACGAAAAAGATTTCGGCCATACCGGCAAGATTGATTTCGTCGATAACGTCATCAGCACGTCCTCAGGCACGATCCGCGGCCGCGCGATTTTTGCCAACCCCAACGGCTTGTTCACCCCGGGCATGTTCGGCCGCATCCGCGTTCCCGGCTCGCCGCCGCATCTGGCGCTGCTCATTCCCGACGCGGCGATCGGCTCCGAACAGGCGCGCAAATACGTGCTGGTCGTCGACGACAGCGGCACGGTGCGGCAGAAATATGTGATGCTCGGTCAGCTCGACGGCGGCTTGCGCGTCATCACGGACGGGTTGCTCGCGAGCGATCGCGTGATCGTCAATGGCCTGATGCACGCGCAGCCGGGGATCAAGGTGACGGCGCAGGAGCAGGCCATTCCCGCCGCGCCGCCGAAGGCGGGCGACGACGCGAATGCCGGGTGACGCTTTGAGCAAATCCGCTGCAATAATCCGCCCGTCCCCGCGAAAGCGGGGACCCAGTAGGTTCACCGCGATATCGACTGGTTCCCGCTGGATTCCCGCTTACAGGGGAATGCGCGGAAGTTTGCGTCAGCTCGGTCGGAACGTGCACTAAATGCGCATCTCGCACTTCTTCATCGATCGGCCGATCTTTGCCGCCGTGGTCTCGGTTGTTTTCGTGATCCTGGGCGGCGTGGCGTTCTCGCGTCTGCCGATCGCGCAATATCCCGAAATCGCGCCGCCGATCATCAATATCACCGGGCAATATCCCGGCGCCAGCGCCGAAGTCGTCGCCTCCACGGTGGTCACGCCGATGGAGCAGCAGATCAACGGCGTCGAGAACATGCTCTACATGTCGTCCAATTCGACGGCAGACGGGCGCTTTTCGATTCAGGTCACTTTCGATCTCGGCACCAATCTCGATATCGCCCAGGTGCAAGTGCAGAACCGCGTCGCCATCGCGCAGCCGCGGCTGCCGGCCG
>DATGGY010000011.1:0-13924 GCA_035308285.1 Bradyrhizobium sp.
GCACCGACTTGTCGGTGCATTCGCAAGCCCATCTGAACAAAGTGGCTCGCCAGCTAAACGAACGACCACGTGAGACCTTGCAATTTGAAACCCCAGCAGAGAGATTTAACGCCTGTGTTGCGTCGACCCGTTGAGCCGGCAGCCCCAATTCGGACATCGGCTACCGCGCGGTAAACTCAAGGTTTGCCTTTGCGAAGAACCAGTCGCAATATTACGATAAGCCGTTCGGAGCTTTGGAGCCAGATATGAGGCGGCGCGATTTCCTGGTTGGCGTGTGTGCCTCAGCGCCTTTCTGTTTAAGTGCAGTCCAGGCACAAAAGGCGGGCGAGCCGGTGATTGGCTATCTCAACGGTGGATCACCTTTTCCGGCTACATTGGAAGCGTTCCGCCGAGGTTTAGGTGAAGAGGGATTTGCCGAAGGTCGAAATGTAACAATAGAATTTCGCTGGGCGGAGGGTAATTACAATCGCCTGCCTGAGCTTGCTGCCGATCTGGTCAAACGTAATGTCGCGGTCATTGCAGCCGGAGGGGGCGATCTTGCGGCGCGCGCCGCTAAGACTGCAACTTCAACTATCCCGATCGTGGCTACAAGTGGCGACGATCCCGTAATTACAGGTTTGGTTTCCAACCTTGCCCGCCCCGATGGTAATCTAACTGGCGTTAGCTTTTTCGTCGTCGAACTGCATGCCAAGCGATTTGAACTCTTATTTGAGTTGGTTCCGCAGGTAAAAGTCGTTGCACTTTTGATAAATCCGTTAAGCCCGCAAACGGAGCGTGTAACGCAAGCAATGCAGCGAGCCACAGACGCCAAGAAAGTCGAACTTCGCGTCTTCAGCGCTGGCGCAGAAAGCGAGATCACTTCAGCCTTTAGTCAGATGCAGGCGTCGGGTGCAGGCGCGCTCATACAAATGGCCGATCCGTTTTTTATCAGCCAACGGGAACAGATCGTAGCGCTCGCCACGAAGTATTCCATTCCAACAATCTATGAAAGTCGTCCGTTCACTCAGGCCGGGGGTTTGATAAGTTACGGGCCGAGCCTTTCGAGCGTTTACAACCAAATCGGCTCCTATGTAGGTAAAATTCTCAAAGGTACAAAACCCGGCGATCTTCCTATCGTGCAGCCGACGAAGTTCGAATTAGTAGTTAAGTTAATCTCAAGACCGCTAAGGGAATAGGGATGAACGTTCCCGAGGCCTTTCTGTTGCGCGCAGACGAAGTGATTGAATGAGCCCCGGCACTTCCGTTGTTGACCCTTAGCGTCGTCTGCGCGGGCGAGGAGTGTCGGGGGATACGTGCCTGTTCGCAATTATCTTGTAGAGTCACACTCCATCCGCGCACCATCGATGCTCCGCTCTTGCGCGCTTTCGAAGCCGCGCGCTCCGCGTCAAGTGCGGCTGGGGCTCGGCGAACTCGTCATCCAGAGGCCTTCGAACAGAGCGCGGTTGAGGGCCGCAAGTTCGTGGCTCTCAATCACTAGGGCGTAGTTCTCGCGTTTGGACGATAGATACGTCACCTTGTCGTCGTGGACGTACATCGTCATGCCGAGGTCCACGGAGGCTGGCGCATAGCGCAGTTCGCGAAGTTCGGCCTGAGAGGACGGCCAGATGTCTTCAGTCTCGCGTCCTTGCGAACGCAGAACGCGCAGTTTGATCCCCCGCCGCACTCGTTCCACGATGTAGGGTGCCGTCGCCTCTCTGCCGGGGACCTCGGCGAGCTCGCTCATGGACAAGATGCCAAGCAACGTACCGGAATGGCAATCCAGGGTTTCCCACAGCGCCTTCCGAATTCCATCGGTGCCTTCGTAGAACCGAACACGCGGCTTCAGCTCCGTCGCGTTGAACATCGACTTGAGCTCAGGCACCAGCTCGTCGAGCACCGATCGCGTTCGCTCCCAATGCGAAATTAGAACGGCTGGATCCTCGGCTACGACGTGACGCACGGCGTTCGTGCCGACCTGGGTGACCAGCCCACGCCGTTCCAATCGAGCCAACAAGTCGTAGCCATTAGTTCTCGAGACGCCTGCCTTCGCGGCGATGGCGGTCACCGGTGCTGCGCCGAGTTGCAGTGTTGCCAGATAGAAGCGCTGTTCCTTGTCATCAAGGCCTAAAGCCGCGAGATTTGATTCCAGCTTGGACATTTGTCGATATCTTTCGACTTCAGAGCTTTCACAATATTATATGATTTGCAGTAGCTTATAAAGATATTTTGGCGTATTATATAATTTTGTCGGCTATATTTGACATTTGCGTTGCGCGCGCGTAGGATCAATTTTAACATCGGACGTTCGTCGCTTCATGTCCTTTCAACCGCACGACAACGCGCGGCGGATGAAGCCGCACCCTTCGCTGCGAAATCTCGCATAGGCTCGGCCAGCTCCTCAAAAATGAAGCGCGGTTGGCTTCATGTGGATGGAAGATGACCAGGGGGCTCAAATGACCTTCGCCAGTTTGGTTGCCGGAAGTCGTGAAGATGATCAAGCCTGGCGCCTCGTGGTGATCGCGGCGTCACTTGGAACAGCCTTCGGGAGACCCACATGAAATCGACGCGCGCGATGATACTGGCAAGCGTGATGACGGTTGCCGCAACCTGCAGTGCGTTCGCTGAGCAGAACGAGGGACTTGGCAAGCTGAGTTTCCCGACCTCCTGCGATCCGAAGGTACAGGCCGAGTTCGAGCGCGGCGTCGCGATGATCCATTCCTACTGGTTTCTGATCGCTCGCCGCACGTTTGAGGGAGTCCTGCGACAGGACCCCAATTGCGCGATCGCATATTGGGGAATCGCGATCGACTTGCTCAACAACGTATTCGTCGCGGCGCCGCCGCGGGCAGATGCGGACGCCGCCTGGGCCGCACTCGAAAAGGCGCGCGAGATTGGCGCAAAAACCCAGCGCGAGCGCGATTGGATCGAGGCTTTGAGCGCCTACTACCGCGACCATGACAAAACTCCGGTCAATCTCCGGCTCGCCGCCTATAACAAGGCGATGGAACAACTGGCGCAGCGCTACCCCGACGATTACGAAGCGCAGGTGTTTTACGCGCTCACTTTGCAGGCCTCGGCATCTCCGGCCGACACGACTTATGCCAACCAGCTCAAGTCAGCCGCTATCCTGCAGAAGGTGTACGAGCAGAACCCGCAACATCCTGGAGTGACACATTTCACCATCCACGCCTATGACTTCGCGCCAATTGCCGAGAAGGGCATTCCCGCGGCACGACGCTACGCCGGCGTTGCGCCCGCCGTGCCGCACGCCCGGCACATGCCTTCGCACATCTACTCGATGGTCGGGCGTTGGGAAGAATCGATCGCGTCGAATGCGTCGGCCCTTGAGATCCAGCCCGATTACTATCACGCGGCAGATTTCTCGGTATACGCGTACTTGCAGCTTGCGCAGGACGCCAAGGCAAAGGCCCTTACTGAAAAATCGGTCGCCACGGCGGATCGCGGAGACCGCCCCATCGTCTTCGCTAATTTCACGGCAAAGAACGCGATGCCGGCGCGTTATGCGCTGGAGCGCGCCGACTGGGCAGGCGCGGCTGCACTGCCACTCAAGCCGAGCCAGTACCCGCAAGCGGATTCGCTGACCCGTTTCACGCGCGGCCTCGGAATGGCGCGCAGCGGCGACCTGGCCGGCGCTAAAGGAGAGATCGAGGCGATCAAGGGCCTGCGGAGCACGCTCGAGAAGGCTAACCAATCCTACTGGGCCGATCGGTCGGAGGAACAAATTTTAGCGATCTCGGCCTGGATCGCGCTCAAGGAGGGTGCGCGCGATCAGGCTATAAAATTCATGCGGACGGCTGCCGACGGTGAGGATGGCAGCATTAAGAACGTGGCGATGGAAAATCGCCTTTATCCCTTTCGCGAGCTCTTGGGTGAGCTGCTCCTTGAGATCGGTCAGCCGGTTGAGGCTTTGAAGGAATTCGAAACCGCCCTTAAGCAGACGCCAAATCGCTATCGCGCTCTCCTCGGGGTGGCCCGCGCCGCCCGTGGCGCGGGCGACCGTCAGAAGGCCGCCGAGTACTACGGCAAGCTGGTTGAGCTGGCCAAGAATGCCGACAGCGAGCGGCCTGAAACGAGTGAGGCCAAGGCATTTCTCGCCAGCAAGAAGGCGAGCAGCCAATGATCCGCGTCGTTGCGTCGGCCGCGTTCCTCGGAGCGCTGATCGCGGGAGGCTCGTTGTATGGCGGTAACGAGCCGGTCTGGCGAGGCGCGATCGCGGGTTGGTTGGAGCCGCCTGCTGGGGCAGCACGTGCGACCGAAGCTTGGCCGATCTGTACGACGATGACGGCAATGGGGTCGGAGTCAGACTGGGCACAGCTCGATCCAGATTTCGCGGCTGGTAAGAGGGCGCTCCTCGTCGAAGACTGGAATGGCGCGATCGCTGCGCTTAAGCTCGCTGTCCTGCGCGATCCGCGTAATGCGGACATCCAGAATTACATCGGCTACGCATACCGGCGGCTACGCGAAATGGGACCGGCCATGGGGCGCTATCAGCAAGCCCTGATGTTCAATCCCCGCCACCGTAGCGCACGCGAACATCTCGGTGAGCTCGATCTTGCGCTCGGTGAGCCGATCAAAGCCGAAGAGCAGCTCGCAGCGCTGAAGGAAATTTGCCTTATCCCATGTGATGAGCTCGCCGACCTCGAGCGTGCGATCGCGGCCTACAGGGTTGCGGCCCAGAGGCCGTGAATTTGACGCCGACTGATCCGGTCTCTTGTAGTCCGGCGATGGGCTCTACGAACCCCGAGCAAAACATGATCAACAGTATGGAGGACGATGACGCGGGAACTCAATTCAACAAGATGCACAGCACGCGTCGCCACCAATGTGATGACATCAGCGCGCTCCGAGTCTCGGCAGGAGAGAAAGCCCCATGAGGCGGCGCGATTTCACCAGGCTACTCGGCGGTGCGACGGTGGCGTGGTCGGTTGCGGCCCACGCGCAGCAAGCCGAACGGGTGCGCCGGATCGGTGCCCTGATGTTCTCGGCCGAGAGCGACCAAGAAGGGCAGTCCTCGGTCGCAGCGTTTCGGGAGGAGCTTCGAAAGCTCGGGTGGATGGAGGGCCGCAATAGCGAGATCGACATTCGCTGGGCGGCGGCTGATGTCGAGTTGATGAAGCGATTTGCGAAGGAACTCGTCACGCTTCAACCTGACCTCATTCTTACGAGCAGCACCCCCGCTACCGCGGCCATGCTCCAACAGACGGGTACCATCCCCGTTATTTTCGTGATCGTTGCCGATCCTGTCGGTAGCGGTTTCGTCGCGAGCCTGCCACGGCCAGGCGGCAACGCGACTGGTTTCACCCCCATCGTGAGGTCGCTGGGTGGCAAGTGGGTGGAGCTGCTCAAGGAGTTTGCGCCGCGAGTCGCCCGGGTCACGTTATTGTTCAATCCGCCAACGGCGACGTTCGTCGAAGGTTATCTGGACCCATTCAAAGTCGCCGCTGCCTCCCTCGGGGCGGAGGCGATTATCGCACCCGTTAACGACATGCCGGGCCTCGAATCCCTCATTGCCACAGAGGCACACGAGCCAAGTAGTGGCTTTGTCGTGATACCGGATGCCTTCACTATCCAGCATCGCGCGGAGATTACTGCGCTAGCTGCTCGCTACCATGTCCCTGCCGTTTATTGGTCTCGCTCATTTACTGAGATCGGCGGGCTGATCTCCTACGGCCCTTATATCGTCGATGAGTACCGACGTGCGGCGTTATACGCCGACCGCATTCTCAGGGGCTCGAAACCGAGCGAGCTTCCCGTCCAGGCGCCAGTCAAGTTCGAGCTGGTGGTTAACCTCAAGACCGCCAAGGCACTCGGGCTTGATGTACCGCCGTCACTGCTCGCCGCCGCCGACGAGGTGATTGAATAAGTGCGCCAGCCGCAAGCTGGTGCGATCCAGCAGGTGAAAGTCCGGCCCAAGTAAGGGGTAGCGTCCGCTTGGTAGCGAGTGTTGCGTGGTCACTGGCGACAGGGGCTGCGAAGCGTACACAGCGATTGCATGAGGTGTGGGATTGAGCCACGAAAGATCAGATATCGCGGGGGCCGAGGGTTTTTATTCGCTCGAAGGCAACATGTGCGGCACCTTCATGCGAGGTGCTGACGCCCTGCCGGGGTCTAAGGCCACATCACGTGCAAAAGGATCGCATCGGAAGCTGGGAGATCTCGGGTCTGACCGGAACGGTGGTGCCGTTGCCGGCCCGCATCGGGAAGGCGAGGAGCCGTAGCCGATGATGAACGGACCCGAGAAGTCGGCCCCCGCCATAGTAGCGATGAAGCCGACGAACAAAGCGGAGCAGCCCTCTGCGGAGCGATCTGCGAGAGAGCCCTACGCAGCGGAGCCGGTGGAGCGAAGGGCGGGGACCAAGGGGAATGCGGACCAGCAAAGCACGTACCGGACGCAGAGCCGGGCAAGCGCGTCACAGACGCTGGAACGCATACGCAAAGTGGTAATGGAAAGGAAGAAGGAGAGGTTCACCACGCTCTTCCACCACATAGACACCGATCTCTTTGTTAATCGGCGTGGGGTCTCGACGCCGATCGGCGAGCCAAGCTATTGATCTGCTTGGCGACGGTGGGGTCACTCTTGGACGCCGAGTTACACCGGTTCGTGCCACGACCGAAAATTGCGCGTGCGGTCCCGTCTCTATCCTACTTTAGGATCATCTAGGTGCCAAAGATGAAAAAGATACAGACGCAATACGGCACCCTTGAACGTGGTCGCCCGCACCAAGGGACCGCTCGGCTTTGCTTGGTGATGTAGCTGCATGATCCAGCACGGTATGCCCGTCCAACCAATCCGCATCAAAAAAGGGCGCCCGTAGCGACAGTGCAGCGTGACTTCACGAGCAACCTGCAGGATGCTAGCGTCGATATATTTCAAAGGTTCATTCGGGAAAATAATTTGATTAGTTCGCGAGGCTGGCCTCCGAAGCCAGCCACCCAACAAATTCCGGAATGTTCGCCAGCGGCGCCGCGAGATCTCCGGGCTGTCTCAGAGAGGAACACCATGACTGTGTCAGACGCCTCGACCAGATTAACTTTTGAACCGCCGGGGCCAGGATCATGGGAGCAGGACCCCGTGCACTTCCCGCGCCCGATGACGCGCTACTTTCAGGAAACTCATCCCCCTTCGTTCAAAAGGGGCACCAACGATTTTGCTCGCTTCTACGGGTTACTCATCGACGGCCTCCAAATGGGTTACGTGAACGGCTTCGGCTATAATCAGGTGTTGCCAGCTCCGGACGCGGAAATCCCCCAGCGCTGTCAACGCGCCGAACAGGTCTATGCGCAGAAGCTTTGGCGAGAGCAGCTTCGCGACTGGGACGAAAACCGCAAGCCATCCGCCATCGCCAAACACCGGGAGTTGCAAGCCGTCGATCCGGACGCCCTGTCGGACGCCGAACTGATTGCGTATCTGAGGCGCTGTCGCGACCACCACTCGGCCATGATCGCGCAGCACATGGCTTTCACTGCCGGCGCCGTGCTCCCAACCTCGGACTTCCTCGCCCATGTCGGTGACTGGACGGGTTTGCCACCGTCCGACCTGTTGGGGCTCTTGCGCGGTTCGGCGGAGGTGTCTTCAGGTGGTTCCGAGGAGATGGAGCGACTGAAGAAGTCGTTCGCACAGGACCAAGCTGCCCGCAAGATTCTCGAATCTGCCGGCGACCCTGCGGAGGTGCTTGCAAGCCTGCGCGCCCTGGCTGGCGAAACAGGCGCGGCTGTCTGCGGCTACCTTGATCTGGTCGGCAACCGCCTGATCGATGGCTTTGACATCGCCGAGCCCACCGCAATTGAACTGCCCGATGCGCTCCTCAGAGCCATCCGGACTGCCGTCTCCGGAGAAGCTCAAGACGTGTCGGAGGTTGATGCACGCATTGCCGAAGTCCGTGCCATGGTTGCTGACGCGCACCGTGGCGAGTTCGACGGGCTGCTCGGCGAGGCCCGCCTGACCTATCGTCTCCGCGACGAGCGCGGCGTCTACAGCGACATCTGGGCCGCGGGCATCATGCGGCGCGCCGCGCTTGCAGCGGGCCGGCGTGTCGCGCACCGTGATCGTCTCGCCGATCCCCATCTCATGCTGGACGCAAGCCTCGATGAAATGTGCGCTCTGGTGGCCGGGACTGGCGGTCCACCCGCAGACGAGCTTGTCAGCCGCGCCGCATACCGCGCGGCCTACACCGCCAAAGATGTGCCGGCATCACTTGGCCCGCCCGCGCCCCCTCCGCCCGACCTCGCGGCGTTGCCCCCATCGGTCGGCCGTGTGATGCGCGCGATGTTCATCGGCCTTGGGCACGTCTTCGGTAGTTCTCAGGCACAGAACGAAGAAAGAATCCTGTACGGAATTGCGGCGAGCAAGGGTGTTTACGAAGGACCCGCCCGCCGCGTCTCCGGTCCCTCGGAGTTCGGGCAAATCGTCAAGGGCGACGTGCTGGTGACGGAGTCGACGACCGAAGCCTTCAACATTCTCCTCCCGTTGCTCGGCGGGATCGTCACCGACAATGGCGGCCTGCTTTCGCATGCGGCGATCGTCGCGCGCGAATACGGCATCCCCGGAGTCGTTGGCACGCGCGAGGCGACGGAACGAATCGCCAATGGCGTTTTCGTTCGTGTGGACGGTGATACGGGCGAGGTCACGGTGCTCGGGTGAAGAAGGTCGTTCCTTTCAAAAAGGCCCGCGAAACATCGCTCTTTGGGTCAAAGGCCGTAGGACTCGGCGATGCCGTCCGACAGGGCCTGCCGGTCCCCCCCGGCGTGGCGCTATCGGGTGACCTGGTCGAGGCGGTTGCCTCGGGTGACGAAAAGGCGATCGAAAAAGTGATGAAGGCGGTCGCTGGCTTGTCGGCGCCGTTCGCTGTCCGCTCGTCCGCAGTCGATGAGGATGGCGCAGCGGCAAGTTTCGCCGGGCAGCATTTGACGGTGCTCAATGTCTATTCGGCGGCCGACGTGCCCGCCGCCATCCGGGAAGTCTGGTGGTCGGCGAATTCGGATGCGGCCATCACCTATCGTCAGCGGGTTGGCTTGTTCACGCGGCCGAGCGTTGGCGTCGTCGTGCAGACGCTGCTTAACCCCGATGCCGCCGGCGTCATGTTCACGGAGCATCCCGTCACCGGCGCCGACGAGCGCTTGATAGAAGCCAGTTGGGGATTAGGTGAGGCCGTGGTGGCCGGCCTCGTTATACCCGATCACTTCCGCCTCGATCGCTCCGGTCGGGTGCTGGAACGCAAGGCCGGGCGCAAGCGCATTGCGGTCCGCTCGCTCCCGAACGGAGGCACCTTCGAGCAGCAAGTGCCCCCCGCGCAGGTGACTCAGATCTGTCTCGGCGACGCTCAACTCGCAGCGCTGGGCGAACTCGCCCTTCAGTGCGAGAAAGTCTACGGCCCGCGCCGCGACATAGAATGGGCCTTTCAGCAAGGGACAATTTACCTGCTGCAATGTCGCGCCGTCACCACCGGGAAGGCGCGCAGCGAGATACCCGATCCAGGTCCGCGGCAGCAAAACCCCGTCGCTTCTCTTCAGCGCGTCGAGCTCTTCGCCGGAATGGATCGCAGGCAGTCCGAGCAAATCGCGCGCCTGCTCAAGGAGCGTCGGTTTGCGAAGGGCGAGACCGTCATCATGGAAGGCTCGGGGGGCGCTGCCTTCTTCATCATAGAATCCGGAGAGGCCAACGTTTCGAGCAAAGGAGTCAACCTCGCTACGCTCGGCCGCGGCCAGTACTTCGGCGAGGTCGCCTTGATCGATGGCGGTCCTCGTTCGGCTACGGTGACTGCCGCGACCGACCTTGTTTGTTACGCGCTCACCTTCTGGGAATTCCGTCCACTTGTCGAAAGGAACGGAACCATTGGATGGAGATTATTGCAGGCGTTGGCGAAGCAGTTACGCGACGCTGTCAGCGCCGGACAGAAAATCTCTTGAGCAACGATGATGCGAGAACCAAATAACTAGGGTCAGAACTCATTAATCTTTCTGCGCCGACAATACGATCCTGATTCGTTTTTGGAAGGGGATTGGGATCATGCGCAGGAGCTTATTTTGGCTGAGCGATGAGCAGTGGGTGTAAATCGGCGCGGGGTCCCGATGCCGATCGGCGCGTTAAGCTATTGATCCAATTTGCGGTGGAGGGGTCACACTCGGGTGCTTATTCACACTTAAACCTTGCCCATCGCTACTTGCGATCGGAGCAAAGCTGCACTTGTCGCAGTCCGCGGCGCTATACCGGCATGAGACATTTCCCAATGCCTTAGTCTCGACTCCCATGCGTCGTTCCCCGCACCGCGTCCCGCGCGGCGGGCGTCCGGACTGCCACGCGATGGCGATTCCACGACCGTTTCCACGCCTGCTTCCACAGGCCCATAGGCGACGGGATGTTATCGATGAGCCGACCGGATGCGGCAAGCGCCGGGTCCATTCTCGCTCAACATCAAAAGGAGAACGAACTATGCCCCTCATCGAAGTTCATCTGATCGAGAACGTTTTCGACTCCGCGCGGAAGAAACAGATGATTGAGAAACTCACAGATGCAATGGTCAGCATCGAAGGCGAGAATTTGCGCAGCGTTACCTGGGTGAAAATTTCGGAGGTTACCAGCGGCGAATGGGGCATCGGCGGTCAGCCGCTAACGACTGAAGCGGTGAAGGCGCTTGCCACGGGCAAAAAAGCCGCCTGACGACTATCCGTATCCGGAAAGCGGTCTGGTCGGCATCGAGCCATGCCGACATCGGGCTGCAGCAGCCGTCCGCTGCGCACACCGAAAACGCAGCGGGCGCTACGCCATGCCGATTTTTCCTGCAGCCTGGCGGAAAAGCGCCGCAGCGTCGGCGGAGAACTGGAAGGCGTTCAGATATTCCTCAATGGAAAACCGAGGCTGCGCCCGGCGGATTGCCTCGGCGTAAGTACGTGCTTGCTCGATTCTGCCGGCGAGAACGTGGCAGAATGCAGCGATCGCGAGGATCAAGATATGGGCGTTTGGCTGCGCCGCCGCCTTGACCGACCATGCCGCTGCCTCGTCGAACTGTCCGAGCCGCACATGGGCCATCGCCTTGCTTCCCAGCATGCCAAACAGAAGCGGATCGAAGGGGCTCAGCAGGCGCGAGTAGTCGGCGGCCTCGATCGCCGCACGCGGATCGCCCGACTGTGAATGTACGAAAGCGAGGGTGTAGTGGCCGAGCGCGAAGTTCGGACTAAGGTTCACGGTCTGCTGCAACTCACCGACCGCTTCGTCGTGGCTGCCCTTGAGCCAAAGTGCCCGTCCCATTGCCCAATGCGCCGCGGGATCGTGTTCGTCGACGATCAGCCCGCGCCCTGCGGCCTCCAGGGCATGGGTCATGTGACGTTTGCGATCGCCCCAATGTTGGAATGCGCTTTGCCAATGTGTGAACGAAAGGCCTGCATGGGCACGGGCAAAGGTGGGATCGAGTCGCACAGCCATCTCGAAAAACCGCCGGGCCGCCTCGTTCTCCGTCTCGGTGAAACGGTACATGTGCCAGAGGCCGCGGTGATAGGCTTGCCAAGCGTCCAGCGAGTCGGGCGGCCTCAGCACGGCGCGGTTACGCTCGACCGCTTCGATCTCGCTCGCGATCGACGCGACAATCCGGTCGCTGATGTCATTCAGGATCGAAAAGACATCGTTCTGCCTGCAATCGAAATCCTCCGCCCAAAAGATTCTCGCCGTGGTGGTCTCGATCAATTCCACGCTCACGCCGAGTCGACCCTGCCGCCGCCGCACGGATCCGCTGGCGACGTAGTCGACGTTGAGCCGCCGGCCGGCTTGTTCGGGGCCTACCTGTCGAAACCCAAGAGCGAAGACCGATCCCTCGGCGATAACGAAGAAGCTCCGCAGCTTGGCGAGGCGGGTAATCGTGTCATGCGTGAGGCCGTCGGCTGTCTCGCCTGTGCCTTCCCGCCGGTCCGGCAGCGCGTGGAAGGGCATCACCGCCAGCGAGGGGCGGCGCGCCGCTTTCGAACCGATCTCGGCCCCAGCGCGAGGCGCCGGTGTTGCCGATACCGCAACGGCTCCAACCGAAACCGTTGCCGATCGCGTGTTGGATGCCTCTTGCCACGTCTTACGGATCGGCTCGAAATCAAGACCCTCGGCCTCATAGAGTCGCGCCGCGGCTGCCAGGTGCCGCTTGAACGCGTCCACGCGACCGCGCCCGGCGAGGCAGCGCAGAAGTTCGATCTGTGCCCTGTCATCGAACGGCGCGACCTCGACCCATTTCTCGAGCGCGGCGAGCCTCTTGTCGGAATCCGCTGGGAGGCTCGCGACAAGCTGTTGAAGAAGCGTGACACGAAAGGCGGCATATCGACTTTGCTGCCCGGTTAGCCATAGGTTGAATTCGGGACAGCGCTCGATGACAAGCCCTTCGAGTAGTTCGCCAGTATAGAGCTCACTGAGCGCTTGCAATTGCTCGGCCCCCAGCGTCTCGATCGCGCCATCGAGAGCGGAGGCGACCTCCGCCGCGTCCACGAACCAGCCGTCGAGCCGCAGTGCAACGGTATCGCCCGACGTGACGACGATGTTTCCGGCGGCGTCTCCCAACAGGCCTCTTAGCTTGCTGAGGCACCACCGAAGCTCGCCCCTGGGATCATTGGCTGCCTCGTCCCACAGCAACTCGCAGAGCCGGCTGCGCCGTGCCGGGCGCTGCGTCAGTGCGAGATAGGCGAGCAGGCCACACGTCTTGCGAGAGGCCGGCAATTCCAGCGGCGCGCCCCCGCGCTCGATCGCCAACGGTCCCAGCATGCGGAGCCGAACGCCATCGGGCTTGCGATGGCCTTCCAGCGAATTGCATTTCATAACCATTTCCACGGTCGTTCCAACGGCAGCGGACCCTAAAACCTTGTATCATTGAATTTATTCGGCCACATCTGGCATCGCGCCGGATGTATCGCCTGTCAAACAGGAGCACGAAAATGCCGGCTGCAACAGCCATCAGAACGACGCGGGGCCGCGGTCGCCTATTCGACAGCATTCTCGATACCGTTGGCGACACCCCGGTGATCCGGGTCAATAATCTTGGAGTAGAAGGCAGGACAATCTACACGAAGGCGGAATTCTTCAACCCGGCGTCGTCAGTGAAGGATCGGCTCGCGCTCAACATTATTGAGGCTGCAGAGCGTGCCGGCGTTCTCAAGCCCGGCCAGACGGTGGTCGAGGCGACCAGCGGCAATACCGGCATCGGCCTCGCGATGGTCTGCGCGCAAAAGGGCTACCCGCTCGTCGTGACCATGGCCGAGTCGTTCAGCGTCGAGCGCCGCCGACTGATGCGCTTTCTCGGCGCCAAGGTCATCCTGACGCCGGCCGCCGACCGTGCGGTCGGCATGCTGAACAAGACGGTGGAGTTGGCTAAGAAAAACGGCTGGTTCATGACCCGCCAATTCGAGAACGAGGCGAACCCGGACATGCACTCGCGCACGACCGCGCGCGAGATCATCGACGATTTTGACGGCGAGAAGCTCGACTACTGGGTCACCGGCTTTGGCACCGGCGGCACCCTGAAGGGCGTCGCGCGGGTGCTCTCCGCCGAGATGCCCGACACCAAGATCGTGGTCTGCGAGCCGGCCGACGCGCCGATGCTGACCAGCGGCGAAGGCCAGCCGCGCCACGCCGACGGCTCGCCCGCCGCCGGCCACCCGGCCTGGAAGCCGCACCCGATGCAGGGCTGGTCGCCCGACTTCGTGCCGAAGCTGACCGGCGATGCGGTCGACGCCCACTACATCGACCAGATCCTGACCATCGCCGGCCCCGACGCCTTGGCCGGCAGCCGCAACCTCGCGGCCAAGGAGGGCATCCTGGTCGGCATCACCGCCGGTGCGACCTTCGCCGGCGCGCTGAAGGTGGCCGAGACCGCGCCGGCGGGCTCGAACATCCTGTGCATGTTGCCCGACACCAAGATCGTGGTCTGCGAGCCGGCCGACGCGCCGATGCTGACCAGCG
>DATGGY010000012.1:0-35413 GCA_035308285.1 Bradyrhizobium sp.
AATTCGTAGATGTGGCTGGGCTTGATTTCGGGAATCGTGAGTGCCCCGATCGTCGGGTAAGCATAGCGTTTGAGCGATGCCGGCCATTGACTGCGATGCTTCTTGCTCCACGTCGACCAGTGCTCGCGAATGTAGGCTTCGGCGCACTCCTCGAACGTAGGGAGAGTTACTTTGACCTCTACCGCTTTTGCTTCCTCCCGCGCCGCTCGCCTCTCCTCCACAATGTCGACGCCGGGTGTGCTGCGATCGCCTTTGACACGAAGACGCGCTGCATCGCGAGCAAGCCGTGCATCCTTCAGGGACACGTCCCTGAGCGAGCCCAAGCCTAGCCAGCGCTCTTTGCCGTCCTTGGTGTATCGATAGATCCAGTTCTTCGACGTCGCGCCCTTCACGATGAGATAGAGACCGTCGCCGTCAGCATATTTGCCAGGGCGAGTCTCGCGTTGAACGTCAAGCGGTTTGAGTTTCCCGGCCATATGTCCTCCAAGGAAACCGTCCTCCGAACCCACGATCTGAACCACGGTTCCCACGGCAACTGCCGGTAGCACCGAGAAACGAAAGACAACAGTCTTTCCGCGTTAGTTCTTGATTTGGCGTAGGTTTAGAAACGACGGGATACTGCGGAGAACATTTTAGTGGCGGAGAGGGAGGGATTCGAACCCCCGATAGGCTTGCACCTATGCCGCATTTCGAGTGCGGTGCATTCAACCACTCTGCCACCTCTCCAGGTGCCAATGACGGAGCTAAGCACGTGCCCGTGGTCGGGGCGTGTTCTAGGCGAGGACGGCTGGCCAGACAAGGCGCTGGGGCTGCGAAATTCGCGCTGCATTTAGGGATGGAGGAAATGGGTGGGACCGCCAGACGCGAAAAAAACCGGCGGTCCCGTGTCGCCTCATTGAAATTGCGGGCCGGAAGTGCGGCTTTGCTGGCCTGCCTGAGCGACGCCTTGACGGTAGCCCTCTGCTCGCGCGCGGCAACGCGATCTTTGTTTTAACCTAACCGCTCAAGGTTACCGGGCATCGCGAGCGGCAAGAGGCTTACGCCGCGGGTCAATCCCTGCTCTTTCTATCCTTCTTGTCGCCCTTGTCCTTCCGGCGGTTGGAAAAGCGCGCATTGCCCAATCCGGTGCCGATGGTGAGAACACCCCAGCGCTCGACATCCTGCATGAACGGGACTTCGGAAAGTCCCTGCGCCACCCCGTCATTGTGCATCAGCACCGCGGTATCGTGGCCGCCGATCTCCGGGATCGCTTCGACGAGGCTCACCGGCAAATTGAACTTGCTGCTCTCCCAGTTGCCCGGCAGGTTTTGCGCGCCCTTGGCGATCGAGCCGTCGTCGTTGATGACGCCGGGACACGCGATCCCGATGAACGGTGCGAGCTTCAAGCCCTCCGTCTCTGCCTCCGAGATCAATCCTCTCAGCATTTTGACCAGCCGCTTGACGGCGCCCTCGCGCGTCGGCTCATCGTCGGCATAGCGCCAGAGTTCGGACTTCCACACCGACGCCTTGGACAGGTCGGACGCTTTTTTCCAGCGGGTCTCGACCAGGCCGCAGCGGATGTTGGTGCTGCCGATGTCGACCGCGAGGATGCTGTCATGCGCCTCGAAAATCCACGATGGCGCCAAATGCAGGCAGCCGATCAGGCCGGCTTCGTCGGGATGAAAGCGGATCGGTAGCAAATCGACGGCAAACCCTTGGGCTTTGAGCAAGAGATTGGCGCGCGCAATCGCGAGTTCGCCGACCCTGCTCTCGCGAAAGCCGCCGCCGACCACAATGCGTTCGGTATCAGCCCAGGCCTTGGACTTCAAGAAGCGCGACGTCACGTCGGCCAATTCGTTGGCAAATTCCTCGATCGCGCCGTGCACCAGTGCGGCAGCATCGATGTCCTCGCCGGTCAACGCCTCGTCGAGCGCGCCCTTGCTGATTGTATTGGTGGATTGGTCGCCGAGCGGATCCTCGCCGTTCTTTTTCAGCGGCTTGCGCAGGCCGTCCAGTATCTTGCGGAACGCGCCCTTGCTGGCGCGGTCGCCTACGAAACCTTCATCATCCTTCAGCTCGACATTGAAACTGTCCACGTCTACCGACGGCAGGCGGGAGGCGCCGTGCCGGCCGATGCCAGTGGTGGTCAGGATGTCTTCAGCCATTTGCCCCTGCCAATGCCGGAACACAGCGACAACATTCGAGAGAACCCGTTGGTTTCACGTTCAGGCCCGGGGACCGGCAGGTCGGCTAAAATGCCCCAAATCCCTCAGATTTGGCGGGTTTTCGGGCCAGTTTTCCTTGACTCCCGGCTTCCAGCGGCTATAAGTCCCGCACCCGGCGCGGGAGGTTTCTCGCGCTGTTTGTTTTTGCGCGTCGCCAAAGGGTTTGAGGCCGATCGCGCGAAAATTGAACCCTTAACGACTGTAGAAAAAGCCGGCCCGGACCTCTCCGAGGCCGGGATCGAACACGAAGGAATAAAACGATGTTCGCAGTCATCAGAACCGGCGGCCGGCAATACCGTGTCGTTCCGGATGATGTGCTCGAGATAGGCAAGATCGCCGGCGATGTCGGCACGATCGTGCAACTTGGCGAAGTCTTGCTGGTCGGCGGCGAATCGCCGGTGCTTGGCACGCCCACGGTGCCCGGCGCTTCCGTTGCGGCCGAAGTGCTGCAGCACAAGCGCGGCCCGAAGGTGATCGCGTTCAAGAAGCGCCGCCGCAAGAATTCGCGCCGCAAGCGCGGTTATCGCGATGAGATCACGGTGCTGCGCATCACCGAGATCCTGACCAACGATAACAAGCCGACCATCGGACCGCGTCCGAAGCGCGAGAAGGTCGCCGCACCTGACGCCGATGAGGCGCCGAGGCCTGCGAAGAAAAAGGCGCCCGCGAAAAAGCCGGCTGCCAAAAAGGCCGCGGCAAAACCGCGCGCCAAGGCTGAGACGAAGAAGGCGCCGGCCAAGAAGCCCGCCGCCAAGGGCAAAAGCGGCAAGAAGTGAGGCGCTCAAGATAAGCGTGATAAAAAGTGAAATGATTCCGTCAAGGAATTGATTTAGAGATCAGATAGAAATTGGAGACGAGCCATGGCTCACAAAAAGGCAGGCGGATCATCTCGTAACGGCCGTGATTCGGCCGGCAAGCGCCTTGGCATCAAGGTCTATGGCGGGGAGCACGTGATTCCCGGCAATATCATCGCGCGTCAGCGCGGCACCACCTGGCATCCCGGCCTTAATGTCGGCATGGGCACAGACCATACATTGTTCGCCAAGGTGGAAGGACATGTCGAGTTTCGTGCGAAAGCCAATGGCCGCACCTTCGTATCGGTGGTCCCGATGACGGAAGCTGCGGCCGAGTAGACGGTGGACATAGTTTGAGTCCGCCGGATCCTGTTGAACCGGCGGGGCTCTCAAGGGCTCCAAGGGGAGGCGGGAAACCGGCCTCCCCTTTTTCTTGCGCGACTTACCAACCGGAGAGTGCGCAAGATCCAAGAGTCAAAGCTCAAGGAGCCCGACATGCTGCAGGATATCCCGCCCCCGACATTGCGCGAGGCTGGGCGTTGCGTCCTCGAGACCGAGCGGCTGATATTGCGCAAGCCGACGCTCGCCGACGTAAAGGCGGTCGTGCGGCTCGCCAATGATCGCCGCATCGCGGAGAACACCCGCCGCCTGCCGCATCCCTATTCGCAGGATCATGCGGTTGCATTCGTGCGCGGTTTGGCAAGCTGCCGGCGCGAAACCGTGTTCCTGATCGAGAGCAACCACACGCCGATCGGAATGGTCGGCATCGACTGGCACGAGCCGGAGACACCGGAGCTCGGCTACTGGCTCGGCGTGGATTATTGGGGTCAAGGCTTTGCCACCGAAGCCGCGCGCGCGGCCATCGACTTCACCTTTGAAGATTTCGACGTCGAACTGATGAGGTCGGGCGCACGGGTCGCCAACCCCGCTTCGCGCAACGTCCTGGAGAAGTGCGGTTTCCAGTGGAGCGGCGTCGAGTTGCATCGCTTCGAATCGCTGGGATCGTCGACCCCGGTCGATTGCTTCCGGCTTTCGCGAAGTGTTTGGGCGTCACTGAGGAACTGGGGCAATTCGACAAGGCGTGAGGGGTAAGCAATTCGTCATTGCGAGGAGCGAAGCGACGAAGCAATCCATTCCTCCCGCTGCGATGGATTGCTTCGCGGAGTTTATCATCGGGCGCGCATTCGCGCGACCCGTTGGCTCGCAACGACGGAAATCACGCCGGCGGGTTCACCGCGGTTTCCTCGCGGCCGAGATTTCGCTCGCGCAGGAAGATGTAAAGTCCGGCGCCGATGATGATGGCCGCGCCGAGCGCGGTGGCGACCGGCGGGACATCGCCGAACACGATATAGCCGAAGATCGCCGCCCAAATGATCATCGAATACTGATAGGGTACGACAACGCTCGCGGGTGCGAGCTTCAGCGAGCGGTTGACGCAGAGCGATGCGAGAACGGCGAGGCCGCCCGCGAGCAGGAACAGGCCGAAGTCGCGCGGACTTGGTGTCAGCCACGCCGCCGGCGCCGCCACGGCTCCGAACACGATCGTGCCGAGGAACTGCGTGGACGCTAGCACAATGTCGGGCGTGCCGCGCAACGAGCGCGTAACCACCATCAGGAATGCAAACCCGACGCTGCCGCCAAGCGCAATGGCGGCCGGCCAGTCAAATACCCCGCTCGATGGCCGCAGCGCGATCAGGATGCCGCAAAAGCCGATGCCGACCGCGGCCCAACGCCTGGCATCGACATGTTCGCCGAGCAGGACCGCCGACAGCGCCGTGACGAAGATCGGCGCCGCCAGGTAAAACGTGATGATATCGGCAAGCGGCAGGTAGACGGCGGCGGCAAAGAACGCAGCGATCTCCGCGATCGAGAGCGCAACGCGCAGCAACTGCATCGCGGGCCGTGACATCCGAGGAAAGGCGTGGCGGCTGCGCCAGATCAGCGGCGTAACCAGGATCAGCGACACCACCGCGCGCAGCAGCAACAGCTCGCCTACCGAATAAGTCTTGACCATGAACTTGCCGAGCGCATCGCCGAGCGAGAAGAAGCATACGCCCGCGAGCATCAAGCCGATGCCGGCAAGGCGTGCCGAGCGTTCGTCGTTGCGGGTCGAGATTTTCTCAAGCAGGGCCATGGCGAGAGGGTTTTAAGGGCGTGGTCGCGGGCGACAAGCCTGATTGCCGTCACCCCACCTCTGCGATACCGGTAGACCACGAACCAAAATCGCAGGAACGCGCATGACCGATTTCGATCCCGCCGAACATCGCATGATTCCGCAGCAACGCTGGTTTGAGGATTTCGCGCTCGGTGAGCGCTTCGTGCTTCCCAGCCGCACCATGACGTCGGCCGTGTTCGCAGCCTTCCAGACCGCAAGCGGCGACACCCACCCAGTCCATTACGACGTCGAATATTGCCGCGCCCGCGGCATGCCCAACCTCTTGGCCCATGGCTTCCAGACGCTGATTCACACCGCACCTGGCGCGGGGCTGTTTCCCTTCACGGTGGAGGAATCGCTGATTGGTTTCCTCGAACAATCGAGCCGCTTCTTAAAGCCCGTGTTCGCCGACGACACGATCTATCCCGCGCTCGAGGTGGCGGAACTTGCGCCCGGCCGGACCACCGGCGTGGTCAGCTTGCGCTCCACCGTCTTCAATCAGCGCCGCGAGCTGGTGCTGGAGGGATTGCAGAAGTTTCTGATTCGACGACGGGCGAGCTCGTCGTGAAGTCGTTGCGAGGTCTCATTCAATTACTTCATCCGCCCGTCCAATCAGCGTCGGCGGCAGATCGAGACCCAATGCCTTGGCGGCTCTCATATTGATGATCAGCAGGAATTTAGTCGGCTGATAGTAGGGGATGTCACCCGGTTTGGCGCCGTTCAGGATTTGATGCACGTCGCTGGCCATACGCTCGGCCAATTCGCCGAGATCCGGCGCGTAGGTTATGAGCCCACCGAGATCGACATAGTCGCGGTAGGGATAGATCACCGGAAGGCGGTATTGATTTGCGAGTTCGGCGATCAAGGCGCGGTGGGCCAGAAAGCTGCCGCCTTCGTCGACGAGAACGGCGTCGGACTGCGCCTTCGCCGTCTCGGCAAATGCGCCGCGAAGTTCAGCATCGTTGATCGCGGGCAGGAATTTCCCGGTCAGCGCGATGCCCATTTGCTGGGCGGCGTCGCGATAGGATGATCCTGTGCTGTCATTCCACGCCTGCGAAAGCAGATAGGTAGCTTTGGCCGACCGGGGTAGTGCCTCTTTGAGGATTTGCAAGCGCTTGACGGCGATGGCGATGCCGGCATCGATACTGACACCCGTGAGATTGCCTCCGGGATGCGCCAGACTCGTGATCAATCCCGTGGCGACCGGATCTTGCGTGATCGCGACGATGGGTATGGTGGAGGTAGCCATCGCGAATGCCTTGGCAAGATCGTTGAGGTTGGTGACGATGACTTCGGGGTTGCGGCTGACGACCTCGGCCGCGAGGGGGACAAAGCGCGACGAGCGGCCCTCGGCGGAATACCGTTCGACCGCAAGGTTGGTTCCTTCGATGTCGCCGAGCCCGCGCAGCGTTTCGTAGAAACGTCGTACCCAGAACGGTCCGGCGGTCTCGGTGAGTTGATCGGCAGGGATTCCCGAATGAACGAACGCGATGTGGTGCTGCTTGCGAAGTGATTGTGCTTGCGCAGCCAACGGTCGAAAGAATGAAAACGCGGCCGCGCCGCCCGCAAGGCTGATAAACTCTCGACGCCTCATTGGGGCCTCTCGTTCTCAAAAAGTTTTGGTTACTCAAGCAATAAAGGATTGGCAGGTCCGGATATCGCATGCTGCCTTCCAAAAGGCGGCGAAAAATGCCGCCCTTGCTGATATTTACCACGCCTGGAGGTTGCCGCTTCGGCCTCCCTGCCCTACCTATGGGCCATGAAATTCCTCGACGAAGCCAAGGTCTATATCCGCTCCGGCGACGGCGGCAACGGCTGCGTGGCGTTTCGCCGCGAAAAGTATGTCGAATTCGGCGGTCCCTCCGGCGGCAATGGCGGACGCGGCGGCGATGTCGTTGTCGAAGCGGTCGACGGACTGAACACCCTGATCGATTATCGCTACCAGCAGCACTTCAAGGCGCAAAAAGGCACCAACGGCATGGGCAAGGATCGCCATGGCGCCAACGGCAAATCCATCGTGCTCAAGGTGCCGGTCGGCACGCAGATTTTCGACGAGGACAGGACGACGCTGATCCACGATTTCACTACGCTCGGCGAGAAATTCGTGCTTGCGGAGGGCGGCAATGGCGGCTTCGGCAACGCGCATTTCAAATCCTCCACCAACCGCGCGCCACGCAACGCCAATCCCGGCGAGGTGGGCGAGGAGCGCTGGATCTGGCTGCGGCTGAAACTGATCGCCGATGCGGGTCTGGTCGGCCTTCCCAACGCGGGCAAATCGACGTTCCTCGCCAAAGTCTCGGCAGCCAAACCGAAGATCGCCGATTATCCCTTCACCACGCTACATCCGCAGCTTGGCGTCGTGAGCATCGATGGCCGCGAATTCGTGCTAGCCGATATTCCCGGTCTGATCGAGGGCGCCCATGAGGGCGCCGGCCTCGGGGACCGGTTTCTCGGCCATGTCGAGCGCTGCCGCGTGCTGTTGCATCTGGTGGACGCAACCAGCGAGCATGCGGGCAAGGCCTACAAGACGGTGCGCAACGAAATCGAGGCCTATGCGGGGCATCTTGCCGAAAAGCTCGAAATCGTCGCGTTGAACAAGATCGACGCGGTAACCCCGGACGAATTGAAGAAGCAGAAGGATCGCCTGAAACGCGCCGCCAGGAAGGCGCCGCTTCTGATCTCGGGCGCGACCGGCGAAGGCGTCGAGGTGGCGCTGCGGGCGCTCGCCGATGTCATCGGCGAAGCCCCGGTGTCGGGCAAGGCCAAGAGCGGCGCCGAGGCGGAGCCGTGGGCTGCGCAAACGACCTAGCTCAATTGAAGCGCATTTCCGCTGCTGCAAATTGCGAGTAATACTCTCACCTGAAGACATTCCGCCGCAAAGTTTCGCTCCATGGCCCGCCCCAACCTGAAAAACTTCCGCCGTATCGTCGTCAAGGTCGGCTCGTCACTGTTGATCGATTCCGATGCCGGCGAGGTCCGCACCGCCTGGCTTGCGGCGCTGGCCGCCGATTTGGCCAAGCTGCACCGCGAGGGGCGCGAGCTCTTGATCGTCTCTTCGGGGTCGATTGCGCTCGGACGCAGCCGCTTGAAACTGCCGCGCGGGCCATTGAAGCTCGAGGAGAGCCAGGGCGCGGCTGCCGTCGGACAGATTGCGCTGGCGCGAATCTGGTCGGAAGTGCTCGGGGCTCACGGCATCGGCGCCGGACAAATCCTGGTGACGCTGCAGGACACCGAGGAGCGCCGCCGCTATCTCAACGCGCGCTCCACCGTCGCCAAGCTTCTGGAGTGGCGCGCGGTGCCGGTCATCAACGAGAACGACACGGTTGCCACCAACGAAATCCGCTACGGCGACAATGATCGGCTGGCCGCCCGCGTCGCTACCATGACGAGCGCCGATCTTCTGATCCTGCTGTCCGATATCGACGGCCTGTACGATGCGCCGCCGGCCGCCAATCCGAACGCAAAACTGATTCCGGTCGTGGAATCCGTGACCTCGGAAATCGAGGCGATGGCGGGCAAGGCAGGATCCGAATTGTCGCGCGGCGGCATGCACACCAAGATCGAGGCGGCAAAGATCGCGACCACGGCCGGCACGCATATGCTGATTGCCTCGGGCAAGATCGAGCATCCGCTGCAGGCCATCGCCAATGGCGGGCGCTGCACCTGGTTCCTGACCCCGGCCAATCCCGTGACCGCGCGCAAGCGGTGGATCGCGGGCTCGCTCGAACCAAAGGGGACATTGACGATCGATGCCGGCGCGGTCAGCGCGCTACGCGCGGGCAAAAGCCTGCTGCCGGCCGGCGTGATCCGGATCGACGGGCAGTTCGCCCGCGGCGACGCCGTGGTGGTGCGTGGGCCCGACACCCATGAGGTGGGCCGCGGCCTTGTTGCCTACGACGCCGAGGATGCCGACAAGATCAAGGGCCGCTCGTCAGGCGATGTGATGGCGATCCTTGGCGTCAGCGGGCGGGCGGAAATGATCCATCGCGACGACCTCGTGATCAGCCACAGCGCCCCATTTTCTGCAAACTAGGCCATTGGCCGACCCCGACGGCGGGGTCGCAAAACAGCGATTTCCATGCTAGGACATGGTCTTAACTGAGGCTGGAGCCGACATGACCGCGCCGCTGAAGGCGATCGAGACAAACGCCGATCTGCCCGAACTGATGGCCAATCTCGCTGCCCAAGCGCGATCCGCCGCGCGGGTGCTGGCGCTCGCCACCCCTTTGCAGAAGAACCGCGCGCTGGAAGCGATCGAGCGCGCCATCCGCGCCAACGCGCCCGCCATTCTCGCCGCAAATGCCGAGGACGTCGCGGAGGTTCGCGCAGGTGGCGCCACCTCAGCCTTCATCGACCGCCTGACGCTGACGCAAGGCCGCATCGATGCCATGGCCGACGGTCTCGCAACCGTGCGTGCGATCAAGGATCCCGTGGGCGTCGTCACCGAGAGCTGGCAGCGCCCGAACGGCATGACCATCGAACGCGTACGTGTGCCGCTCGGCGTCGTCGCCGTGATCTTCGAAAGCCGCCCCAACGTCGCGGCTGATGCCGGCGTGCTGTGCCTGAAATCCGGCAACGCCGTGATCCTGCGCGGCGGTTCGGACAGTTTCCGCTCCTGCCGTGCGATTCATGACTGCCTGGTGCAAGGATTGCGCGAGGCCGGTCTCCCCGAAGCTTCGATCACGCTGGTGCCGACCCGCGATCGCGCTGCGGTTGGCCTGTTGCTGACCGGCCTCGCCGGCGCCATCGACGTCATCGTGCCGCGCGGCGGCAAGAGCCTTGTGGCCCGTGTCGAAGCGGAGGCGCGCGTGCCGGTGTTCGCGCATCTCGAGGGCGTCAATCACGTCTACGTCGATCATGCCGCCAATCTGGAGATGGCGAAATCGATCGTGCTGAACGCCAAGATGCGCCGTCCCGGCGTGTGCGGCGCGGCCGAAACCCTGCTGATCGACCGCAAGGGCGCGCCAAAGGCCCTCAAACCGCTGGTCGAGATGCTGATCGATGCGGGCTGCGAGGTGCGCGGCGATGACGCCGTCCAGCGCAGCGACCCCCGGGTGAAGCAGGCCTCCGAAGAGGACTGGGACACCGAGTATGAAGACGCGATCATTGCGGCGAAAGTCGTTGATGGCGTCGATGAGGCGATCGCCCACATTCACAATCACGGCTCGCACCACACCGATGCGATCGTGACCGAGGACGAGGTGACAGCGCGCAAATTTCTCGACGAGGTCGATTCGGCGATCGTGCTGCACAACGCCTCGACGCAATTTGCCGATGGCGGCGAATTCGGCTTCGGCGCCGAGATCGGGATCGCCACCGGCAAATTCCACGCGCGCGGGCCGGTGGGTGCCGAACAACTGACGAGCTTCAAATATCGCGTCCACGGCACCGGGCAGACCCGGCCGTGATTCGCCATGAGGTTTTCAGGCGAAGGAAACGGGGCACGCGTTGAATAAAGCTTCCGTCGGGCCGCATTCAGTCAGCGCCGCCATTCCGCTTTATTCCAACGGCATGCGCATCGGCCTGCTCGGCGGCTCCTTCAACCCGCCGCATCTCGCGCATCGCGCCATCAGCCTGTTCGCAATCAAGCGGCTCAAGCTCGACCGGGTATGGTGGCTGGTGACGCCGGGCAATCCGCTCAAGGATACCAAAGCGCTGCACGATCTGAAGGAGCGCAGCGAGGCGGCGCGGCGCATGGCCCGCGATCCGCGCATCGACGTTAGCTGTCTCGAATCCGTCATCGGGACGCGCTATACTGTTGACACCGTAAGATATCTGCGCCGCCGCGCTTGCGGCCTGCGCTTTGTCTGGATCATGGGCGCGGACAATCTTGCGCAATTTCACCGCTGGCAAAGCTGGCGGGATATCGCATCCGAGGTGCCGATCGCCGTGATCGACCGTCCGCCGCAAAGCTTTCGCGCGCTGGCCTCGCCGGCTTCACAGGCACTTGCACGTTACCGTCTGCCCGAAAATCAGGCGAAAAAGCTCGCCGACCTGCGCGCGCCGGCCTGGGTCTTTCTCACCGGCCTGAAGCTGAGCCTGTCATCGACCGGGCTGCGGAACCAGGACGGCAGTTGGAGAATAAAGTGAAATGGCGATTGCGGCCTCCTCGACCAATCGCAAGGCCGCACCAGATAAGGTTACCGGCACCCCCTGCCTTTTTCCGAAGTTCGTTTCAGGGGACGCCCGCGAGGAAAAATCTCGAACTTCGGATGCGGGGTTGGTGGATATTGAAACCGTTAACCCCACATGCATAGTATGGTGAGCGGGCGGCCGAAGGATTCGGCGTCCGCGATACAGTGAAAGGAATGGTCCCTGGCCACATCTGTATTGTCCAAGTCTGTTTTACCCAAGGTTTCTAAGAAGACAGCAACCAAACCCGCGCGTAAAACATCGACCCAAGCTGCGGCCTTGAAGGCGCAACCCGACGCCGACAAGACGCTGAATATGATCCTCTCCCGCCTCGACGATATGAAGGCGGAAGAAACGGTCACCATCGACCTTCGCGGCAGATCTGCATTTTCCGACTACATGATCGTCACCTCGGGCCGGGTTAACCGGCACGTCGGCGCGATCGCGGAAAATGTCAGCAAAGCCCTGAAGGAAAACGGAATCAAAAACCTCCACATCGAGGGCTTGCCCAACTGCGATTGGGTGCTGATCGATTCCGGCGATGTGATCGTCCACATCTTCAGACCAGAGGTGCGCGAATTCTACAATCTGGAGAGATTGTGGACGAAGGGCCCGATGGCGGCGAAGGCGATCTAGTCAGCCGATCCCAGCGAATCGGCGAAGCGCTTGCTTGCGTCAGCGCATAAGCGGGCATTTCCGCTTGTGCGGAGGAAATGTGCGCGATCGATTGAAAGCCGTCGATTGATTTGCGGCACTTTCTGCGGCAAACCCGATTTCAGCCTCGTGGCGCCTCGGCGCAGATCCGACGGCGCACCTTTGCGGAACACTCAAACCTATGCGCCTCGTCGTCATCGCCATCGGGCGGCTGAAGCAGGGCCCGGAGCGGGAACTGGCTGAGCGTTACCGCGAACGATTCGACGACATCGGCCGCAAACTCGGATTTCGCGGCCTTGAGGTTCATGAAATGGCAGAAAGCCGCGCGCGCGACGCCGGTACGCGAACGGCCGAGGAGGCCGCGGCAATTTTGGCCGCGATCCCGCCGAAATCCGCGGTGGTCGCGCTGGACGAACGCGGCGACAACATCGGCAGCGATGCTTTTGCCCGACAACTTGGCCGCTGGCGGGACGATCAGGTCGCCAACACTATTTTCGTAATCGGCGGCGCCGACGGACTTTCGCCCGAATTGCGGCGCATGGCAAAGCTGAGAGTGGCGTTCGGCTCCGCGACCTGGCCGCATCAAATGGTTCGCGTCATGCTTCTGGAACAGCTTTACCGGGCCGCGACCATCCTGGCGGGGCATCCTTACCACCGCGCCTAAAGGCGCGTAACAAAGTGCATAAGGCACTGATTCGGAATAGATGCACCCAGCGCGGAACCTTTCCTCCTACCCTGACACCGTCCGCGGCGGCGCGCTTGCCTCGGCCCGCATTTCGCTCTCGGTCGCCCTGTTGTCCGCGGGGCTCGCCGGATTGAGCGAACCTGTGGTCGCGCAGGTCGCCGAATCGACCCCGCAGGCAGCCGCGCCCTCGTCCGATGCCCTCAAGCAACGGGAGCACGAACTCGAGGCGACCCGCGCGCAACAGCGAAGCGCCGCAGAATTGCAGCAGAAGCTCAAGGCCGAAATTGCGGCGATCGGTCAGGACCGCAGCAAGCTCAACGCGCAGCTAATCGATATCGCCGCCCAGGTTCGGACCGTCGAAGCCAGAATTGGCGACGCCGAGGCGCGGCTTCGCCCGCTCGATTCGCGCGAGCAGCAGATCAGGGGCTCGCTTGATTCGCGGCGCGCCGAAGTGGTCGAAGTGCTGGCGGCATTGCAGCGCGCCGGCCGGCGGGCGCCTCCCGCCCTGCTGGTGAGACCGGAAGACGCGTTGCAATCGCTGCGGACCGCGATGCTGCTCGGCTCCGTCGTGCCCGAGTTGCGGGCACGCGCGGAAAAACTCGCCGTCGATCTCACCGAACTTATCTCGCTGCGCAAGGCCATTGCCTCGGAACGCGATCGCCTGGCGGTCGACCGCGACAAGTTCAGGGAAGATCAGACCCGCCTCGCCGCGCTTGTCGACGAGCGCCAGCGAAAGCAGAGTGCGGTCGAGAAAGACATGGACGCGGAAGGCGCGCGTGCCATTGCGCTCTCCAGGCAGGTCGACAGCCTCCAGGGCCTGATCGGCAAAATGGAGCAGGATCTCAAGAGCGCGGCAAAAGCGGCTGCGGCGGCCAACCAGCAGGGAACTCCGGCCACGGTTAACGGCAAGCCGAATCTGGGTGGGCTCAAGAACCCGGCCCGCCTCAGCCCGGCGATTGCGTTCGCCTCCGCCAAGGGATTGCTCGCTTTGCCCGCGAACGGCGTCAAACTACGCGATTTTGGCAGTTCCGACGGCGCGGGTGGCGTCGAAAAGGGCATTTCTTTGGCAACTCGGGCTGGCGCTCAGGTCACAACCCCGTGTGACGGCTGGGTAGTTTACGCAGGCCCGTTCCGCAGCTACGGACAACTCTTGATCCTCAATGCCGGGGGCGGGTATCATGTCCTGATCGCCGGGATGGAGCGCATTTCGGTTAACATCGGTCAGTTTGTGCTTACGGGGGAGCCGGTCGCGACCATGGGGACGAAGTCCCAGGTCGCTTCGATACTCGCGACTAACGCGAGCCAACCCGTGCTCTATATCGAGTTCCGTAAGGACGGCACTCCCATTGATCCAGGCCCATGGTGGGCCGCAAATGAAGGCGAAAAGGTTCGCGGATGATGCGCAAGACATCGGTAATTCTCCTCAGCGCCGCCACCGGCGCAGCGTTGACGCTTTTCGTGACGCAGCCGCGTTCGGTGATGATGGGATCGAGCGCACGCGCCTCGACCTCGGATACCTATCGCCAGCTCAATCTGTTCGGCGATGTGTTCGAGCGGGTCCGCAGCGATTACGTTGAGAAGCCTGACGACAGCAAGCTCGTCGAATCCGCTATCAGCGGAATGCTGGCCGGGCTCGATCCGCATTCGAGTTATATGGACGCCAAGAGCTTCCGCGACATGCAGGTGCAGACCCGCGGCGAATTCGGCGGCCTCGGCATCGAAGTCACCATGGAAGACGGACTGGTCAAGGTGGTGTCGCCGATCGACGACACGCCCGCGTCCAAGGCCGGCATCATGGCCAACGATATCATTACCATGCTCGACGACGAGCAAGTGCAGGGCCTCACCCTCAATCAAGCCGTCGAAAAAATGCGCGGGCCCGTCAACACCAAGATCAAGCTGAAGATCGTCCGCAAGGGGATGGACAATCCGATCGAGGTCACGCTGGTCCGCGACAACATCCGGGTGCGCTCGGTGCGGGCTCGCACGGAAGGCGACGATATCGGCTACATCCGCATCACCACCTTCAACGAGCAGACCACCGAGGGGCTCAAGCGCGAGATCGGCAATCTCAACAACCAGATCGGCGACAAGCTGAAGGGCTTCATCATCGACCTGCGCAACAATCCCGGCGGTCTGCTGGAAGAAGCGGTCACCGTCTCCGATGCGTTCCTGGAGCGCGGCGAAATCGTCTCGACCCGAGGCCGCAACGCCGAGGAAACCCAGCGTCGCTCGGCTCACCCCGGCGATCTGACCAAGGGCAAGCCGCTGATCGTTCTCATCAATGGCGGCTCGGCCTCGGCGTCCGAAATCGTCGCCGGCGCGCTGCAAGACCACAAGCGTGCAACGCTTGTCGGCACGCGCTCCTTCGGCAAGGGATCTGTGCAAACCATCATACCGCTCGGTTCCGGCAACGGCGCGCTGCGGCTGACCACCGCGCGCTATTACACGCCGTCGGGCAAATCGATCCAGGCCAAGGGCATCGTTCCCGATATCGAGGTGTTGCAGGACGTGCCCGAAGAGTTGAAAGCGCGCACTGACACCAAGGGCGAAGCCTCGCTGCGCGGCCATCTGAAGAACGACGGCGACGAGAAGACCGGCTCGCAATCCTATGTGCCGCCGGACGCCAAGGACGACAAGGCGCTGCGGATGGCAGCCGACCTGCTTCACGGCGTCAAGGTAAATGCCAGTGCGCCCGCCACCGGCGACAAGGCTTCGATCGACAAACCTTCCAACGAAAAGGCCAACTGATTCGGTTTGGCGTAGTTTTCGAAGGTAAACAGGGGCGGCCTTTGGGTCGCCCCTGTTGTTTTGAGCTTCGCGAGGAAGCCCGGTTCGCGCAAAGAAAGCGCGTCAAAACAAAAGATTAGCGCCTCACCTCGGTTGCACTCGATAGGTCTTGGGGCCCGAGGGGCAAAGCGAATTAGCGGGTTCCCCACGAATGCGGTCGCTGGGCCCAAGGGGCCGCATCTGCCGCGCTTTTGCGCCGCCGTGGTATCGTCCGCCCAGTTGATTCGGGGAGTTCGATGGCAGAGACAGCCGATGATCTGAGCGCTCCGCTTGGACAGAATACCGCGCGCCGAAAGCGCGGGTTTCGGTTGCCCTTTACCGGATTGCAGGCTCTTGCCGTTCTGCTGGGGCTGTTTCTGGCCACCTTCGCCGGCTTCGCCCTCTTTAACGATAATCCGCTCGGCGGCGAACCGATGACGCAGATTGCGATCCGCAACCCGTCCCTGCTCGGCGAGGAAAAGCCTGCCGACAAGCCCGCCACGGCACACCTGCCGGGGATGAATTCCACCGCCAAACAGGCGGCACCGCCCGATCAACGGACCGTCACCATTATCGACGGCTCGAGCGGCGCGCGCCACGACGTCACGATATCCGGCGAGGCTCCGGAAAAGGGCAAAGCGGATGCCCCCAGTCGGATGGCCGGGATCGATCCGCGCCTGCTGGAGAAATCACGCTACGGCATGATTCCGATGGCGGCGGACGGACTGAAGCCGTTCACCGTCTATGCCGCCGAGGCCGACCGGGCGAAGGCTGCGAAAATGCCGGCCGTCGCCATTGTCGTAGGAGGCCTCGGGGTCGGCGCGGCCAAGACCGTGGACGCAATTCTGAAGCTCCCCGCGGCCGTGACGCTGGCGTTCACCCCCTATGGTTCGGACCCGACCAAACTTGCCGAGCGGGCGCGCGCGCAGCGCCATGAGATTTTCCTGCAGATTCCGATGGAGCCGTATGATTATCCCGACAACGATCCGGGCCCGCAGACGCTGCTGACCACGCTTGCACCCGAGCAGAATCTCGATCGCTTCTATTGGCACCTCAGCCGGTTTCAGGGTTATGCCGGAATTGCCAATTTTATGGGTGCGCGTTTTGTGGCCACCGACGCCGTGATGCAGCCGATCGTCCGCGACGCCGCCAAGCGCGGCCTTGGCTATTTCGACGACGGGCTGGCGCGCAGCGTTGCCCCCACGTTGGCCGCCGCCCAGGCAATGCCCTTCGCCAAGGCCGATGTCGCAATCGATGCGGTTCCGACCGCCGGTGAAATCGACCGTGCATTGGCCAAGCTCGAAGGGCTGGCGAAAGAGCGCGGAACGGCGGTCGGCGTCGCCTCGGCGTTGCCGATTTCGATCGAGCGGATTAGCGTCTGGACCAAGACGCTTGAAAGCCGCGGCATCATGCTTGTGCCATTGACAACCGCGATGCTGAAATCAAAATCGAACTGAAACACGTGCCGACGGTGGGACCACGCAGGAGTTTTTGACGGAATGGCGCGTTATGAGGATTTGCCCTATCGAACATGCGTAGGCATGGTGCTGATCAACGCAGCCGGGCTGGTCTTCATCGGTCGTCGCGCCGGCGGCGTCGAGCACGTCGACGAATCTCACGTCTGGCAGATGCCGCAAGGCGGCGTCGATCCCGGCGAGGACACCTGGCAGGCCGCCAAGCGCGAACTCTATGAGGAAACCAGCGTCCGCTCGGTCGAGAAGCTCGGCGAGATCGCCGACTGGCTGATTTACGACATTCCCCGAACCGTTGCCGGCCGGGCGTGGAAGGGCCGCTACCGCGGCCAGCGGCAGAAATGGTACGCGGTTCGGTTCACCGGTCCGGACAGCGAGATCAATGTCGCCAATCCCGGCGGCGGCGGCCACAAGGCGGAGTTCGTCAACTGGCGTTGGGAGCCGATGAAGAATCTTCCCGACCTGATCGTGCCGTTCAAGCGCCCGGTCTACGAGCGGGTGGTCAAGGAATTTTCCAGGCTTGCCGGGAGTTAGTTAAGCCATGTCGTTCCGGGGCGCTCGCGAAGGAAGCTAACCCTTGAGATGACGCATCCCTGAATGCGCGGGCGTTCTTGACCCCCATGACAAAACCCTATCGTCCCAATGTCGGTATCGCTTTGTTCAACGCCGCCGGGTGCGTGCTGATCGGGCGGCGTTTCCAGGACGACGGACCGGAGATCATTCTTCCCGGCTTTGAGTGGCAAATGCCCCAGGGCGGTATCGATGCGGACGAGAATCCGCGCGAGGCGGTGATGCGCGAGCTTTGGGAGGAGACCGGCGTGTCGAACGCCAACTATCTCGGCGAGACCGATTGGCTTACTTACGAGTTTCCGGAATATCTCGGGCCCTCGTCACACCGGCTCGCGAAATTCCGCGGTCAGCGGCAAAAATGGTTCGCGCTGCGCTTCATGGGCACCGAAGACGAAATTGATCCGTTGACGTCCCGCAACGGCCAGCCGCCGGAATTCGACCAATGGCGATGGGAGCGGCTCGACCTGGTCGCCGATCTCGTCGTGCCGTTTCGCCGCGAGGTGTACCGGACCGTGGCGCAGCATTTCGCCGCGTTGGCGCGGAGCCCCGGCTCGCCGGCTTAGTGCAACGCCGTCGTGTTGAGCTCGTTCTGGATGCTCTTGAAGTGATCGAGCCGCTCCAGCGCGCGGTCGAGCTCCGAGCCTTCCTTTTCTGCAAGCTTGGCCTGCATGTCGGCGATGGTATCGGCAAACATGGCACGGTCCAGTTCCTCGAGCGAGGTCGCGACGTCGGCCAACACCGTGAGACCCTTGCCGGACATTTCCGCAAGCCCCCCCAGCACGATGATCTTCTGCTTGGTGGCGCCGGTGATGATCGTCAAGATGCCGGGACGAACCGCGGCCACGACCGGCGCATGTCCGGCCAGCACGCCGAAATCGCCCTCGAGCCCGGGGACGTCGACCTGATCGACCTCGCCGGAGAAGGCGAGCTTTTCGGGAGAGACGAGATCGAAATGGAAAGTGGCCATGGTGTACCTAGCGAATAGCGGATGACGAATTGCGGTTGGAAGAGGAGCAGCGAGGCACTTGAACTATTCGCTACTCGCCACTCCCTATTCGCCCCTTAAGCTGCCTCGGCCGCGAGCTTCTTGCCCTTTTCGACCGCCTCTTCGATGGTGCCGACCATGTAGAACGCCTGCTCGGGCAGGTGGTCGTACTTGCCTTCGCACAAATCGCGGAAGCCCTTGATGGTGTCGACGAGTTCGACGAACTTGCCGGGCGAGCCGGTGAAGACTTCGGCGACGTGGAACGGCTGCGACAGGAAACGCTCGACCTTGCGGGCGCGCGCCACCGTGATCTTGTCCTCTTCGGACAATTCGTCCATGCCGAGGATGGCGATGATGTCCTGCAGCGACTTATATTTCTGCAGTATCTGCTGCACCAAGCGCGCGGTGTTGTAGTGGTCTTCGCCGACGACGAGCGGAGAGAGCATGCGCGAGGTCGAGTCGAGCGGGTCCACCGCCGGATAGATGCCCTTTTCCGAAATAGCGCGCGACAGCACGGTTGTCGCGTCCAGATGGGCAAAGGACGTCGCGGGCGCCGGGTCGGTCAAGTCGTCAGCCGGCACGTAGATCGCCTGCACCGAAGTGATCGAACCCTTCTGGGTGGTGGTGATGCGCTCCTGCAGCGCGCCCATGTCGGTGGCAAGCGTCGGCTGATAGCCGACGGCGGAAGGAATACGGCCGAGCAGCGCCGACACTTCCGAGCCCGCTTGCGTGAAGCGGAAGATGTTGTCGACGAAGAATAGCACGTCCTGGCCCTGGTCGCGGAAGTGCTCGGCGACCGTCAGGCCGGTGAGGCCGACACGGGCGCGCGCGCCCGGCGGCTCGTTCATCTGGCCGAACACCAGCGCGCATTTCGACTTCACGCTGGGATCGGGATTGTGCGGATCGGCGTTGACCTTGGATTCGATGAACTCGTGATAAAGGTCGTTGCCTTCGCGGGTACGCTCGCCGACGCCGGCGAACACCGAGTAGCCGCCGTGCGCCTTGGCGACGTTGTTGATCAATTCCTGAATCAGCACGGTCTTGCCGACGCCGGCGCCGCCGAACAGGCCGACCTTGCCGCCCTTGGCATAAGGCGCCAGCAGGTCCACGACCTTGATACCCGTGACCAGAATTTCGGCTTCGGTGGACTGGTCCGTATAGAGCGGAGCTTCCTGGTGAATGGGACGCCGGCCCTCGGCCTTGATGGGGCCGGCTTCATCGACGGGTTCGCCAATGACGTTCATGATGCGTCCGAGCGTGCCGTCGCCGACCGGGACTGCGATCGGCTGACCGGTGTCGGTCACTTCCTGGCCGCGGACCAGACCTTCGGTGGCGTCCATGGCGATGGTGCGCACCGTGGATTCGCCAAGATGCTGGGCAACTTCGAGCACCAGGCGGTTGCCGCCATTGTTGGTCTCCAGCGAGTTGAGAATAGCCGGAAGTTGGCCTTCGAACTGCACGTCGACGACGGCGCCCATGACCTGGGTGACGCGACCGACCTGGTTGGCTGCTGTAGCCATTGACTGTCTCCTTCAATCCGAATTTCGTTCCCGGTCAGACTGCTTCCGCACCGGAGATGATTTCGATGAGTTCCTTGGTGATCATGGCCTGGCGCGTGCGGTTGTAGACCAGCGTCTGCTTGCGGATCATGTCGCCGGCGTTGCGCGTGGCGTTGTCCATCGCGCTCATCTGCGCGCCGTAGAACGAAGCGTTGTTTTCCAGAAGCGCGCGGAAGACCTGAACCGCGAGGTTGCGCGGCAAGAGCCTCGGCAGAATCTCGTCTTCTTCCGGCTCATACTCGTAAGCAACCGCCGGTCCGGCGTTGGCGGCGGGCTCCTCCACCACCAGCGGAATGATCTGCTGCGCGGTCGGGATCTGCGCGATGACCGACCTGAAACGCGAATAGAACAACGTGCAGACGTCGAATTCGCCGTTATCGAAGCGCGCGATCACTTTCTTAGCGATGTCCTCGGCGTTGACGAAGCCAAGCTGGCGAACTGACCGCAAATCGACGCTCTCAACGATCTGCTTTTCGAAGGTACGGCGGAGCTGCTCAAATCCCTTGCGGCCGACGCAGAAGAACTTGACCTCTTTGCCTTGAATGATCAGCGACAGCGCGCGTTCGCGGGCAAGCCGCACGATGGCCGAATTGAACGCGCCGCAAAGGCCACGCTCGCCGGTGCAGACCAGCAATAGATGCACCTGGTCCCTGCCGGTGCCGGCGAGCAGCGCCGGCGCCCCAGGAGAGCCCGCTGCGGCAGCGGCAATGTCGGAGATCACCGCATCCATCTTTTCGGCGTAGGGGCGCGCGGCTTCCGCGGCGCTCTGCGCGCGGCGCAGCTTGGACGCTGCGACCATCTGCATCGCCTTGGTGATCTTCTGCGTCGCCTTGGTGGAGGCGATGCGGACCCGCATGTCTTTAAGTGACGCCATTCTTCGTTCACCCCGGCGATCTGATCCCCGATCAGGTCGCAGACCTCTCGTTCGTCATGCCCGGCCTCGCGCCGGGCATCAACGTCTTTACCCTTTGCCTGGCCGTGACGGCGTCAAGCAAACGTCTTGGCGAAACCCTCGACCACACCCTTCAGCTTGGCGGCGGTATCATCGCCGAGATCGCGGCTGTCGCGGATGGTATTGAGGAGATCGGCATTCTTGCCGCGCAACACCGACAACAGCCCGTCCTCAAAGGCACGTACCTTGTTGAGGGGAAGCGGGTCGAGATAGCCGTTGGTGCCGGCCCAGATCACGCAGACCTGCTCTTCCATCTTCAGCGGCGAGAACTGCGGCTGCTTCAATAGTTCGGTCAGCCGCGAGCCGCGGTTGAGCAGGCGCTGGGTCGAGGCGTCGAGGTCGGAGCCGAACTGGGCGAACGCCGCCATTTCGCGGTATTGCGCCAGCTCGCCCTTGATTCTGCCGGCGACCTTCTTCATCGCCTTGGTCTGGGCGGACGATCCGACGCGCGACACCGAAAGGCCGACGTTCACCGCGGGGCGGATGCCCTGGAAGAACAGGTCGGTCTCGAGGAAGATCTGGCCGTCGGTAATCGAGATCACGTTGGTCGGAATGTATGCCGACACGTCATTGGCCTGGGTTTCGATCACCGGCAGCGCGGTCAGCGAGCCCGAGCCCTGATCCTTGTTGAGCTTGGCGGCGCGCTCGAGCAGACGCGAATGCAGATAGAACACGTCGCCCGGATAGGCCTCGCGGCCCGGCGGACGGCGCAGCAGCAGCGACATCTGGCGGTAGGCGACGGCCTGCTTGGACAGATCGTCATAGATGATGACCGCGTGCATGCCGTTGTCGCGGAAGTATTCGCCCATGGTGCAGCCGGTGAACGGCGCGATGTACTGCATCGGCGCCGGATCGGAAGCGGTGGCTGCGACGATAATCGAATATTCCAGCGCACCCTGCTCTTCGAGCACTTTCACGAACTGCGCGACGGTCGAACGCTTCTGCCCGATCGCGACATAGACGCAATAAAGCTTGATGTTCTCGTCCTTCTGCGCGTTGAGCGGCCTCTGGTTGAGAATGGTGTCAAGCGCGATCGCCGTCTTGCCGGTCTGGCGGTCGCCGATAATCAGCTCGCGTTGACCCCGGCCGATCGGGATCAGCGCATCGATCGCCTTCAACCCGGTCGCCATCGGCTCGCTGACCGATTTGCGCGGAATGATACCGGGCGCCTTGACGTCGACGCGCTTGCGTTCGGTGGCCTGGATCGGGCCCTTGCCATCGATCGGATTGCCGAGCGCGTCGACCACGCGGCCGAGCAGGCCTTTGCCCACCGGCGTATCGACGATGGCGCGGGTGCGCTTGACGGTCTGGCCTTCCTTGATTTCACGGTCGGCGCCGAAGATCACGATACCGACGTTGTCGGTTTCGAGGTTCAACGCCATGCCGCGAGTGCCGTTCTCGAACTCGACCATCTCGCCGGCCTGGACGTTGTCGAGGCCGTAGACGCGGGCAATGCCGTCGCCGACGGACAACACCTGTCCGACTTCGGAAACCTCGGCCTCCTGGCCGAAATTCTTGATCTGATATTTCAGGATCGCGGAAATTTCCGCGGCGCGGATGTCCATCAGCCTGCCTCTTTCATCGCGTGCTTGATCGAATTGAGTTTGGTGCGAAGCGAACTATCCACCATGCGGCTGCCCAGCTTGACCACGAGGCCGCCGATGATCGTGGGATCGACATTCACATTGAGCGCAACGTCCTTGCCCGTCACCGACTTCAGCGCGGTCTTGAGGGCGTCCAGATTCTTGTCGCTGAGCCGTTCGGCCACCGTGACATCGGCGGTCGCCTCGCCCTTGAACTTCGCCACCAGCGCGCGGAAGGCGCGGATCACGTCGGTGATCGCAAACAGGCGGCGATTGGCGGTCAGAACTTTCAGGAATTTTGCGGAAATGCCGGAAATACCGGCCTTGTCGAGCACCGCCGCCAGCGCTTTCGACTGCGTTTCGGCCGAAAAAACCGGGCTGCGGACCAGACGCGTCAGGTCGGCGCTTTCCGAAAGCATGGTCTCGAACCTGTCGAGATCGGCCCTCACCGCGTCGATGGATTTTTCGTCGCGCGCCAGTTCAAACAAGGCGGTCGCATAACGACCGGACACTCCCGAAACGGACGGATTTTCAGCAGCCACAAGCGCGCTCTTTATTGCTGTCAAACTCGCAAGGGAAAAACCGTCGCCACACTGCGGCGCCTAGCGATCCAAGCCCTTGGAATTCAAGCGAGACTTCGATTTTCGACCGACACGGGTTGTGCCGGAACCCTTAAAATCGCGGCTTTGCTAACATAGCAGGAGCGCAGGTGCAACATGACGCGGCAGGCGCGTCATGCCCTGTCGCGGGCGGTTTTCAGACGCATCCCGGGGGCTGTTTTTCTGCACCTCCGCGCCGAGCAATCGGTGATTCGCGCGGCCACTCTCTGGAAGATCGCGTCCGTAGCCGAAGCAATCGTTCCAAGCCCCGGTTGCATGGGTCGCATGCTCCCATGACGGGGAACCCAACCCAAGGCGAGCCATTCCATTGCCGCATTACTTGCAAAGACCAAGGCGTTGGCGGCGATGACTTTGATTATCAGTAATTCTAAGTAATCAACTGGTTAATTGTTAGTTATTCTGTAACATTGCGGAATATCTATCGATTACCTGTGCCAGATAACAAGATGTTTCAGATGGAGATAATTCGGTCTACTGCCCCTTTTATGCCTCAATAGGTCACCAAACGGCAACCACTCAAGTCGGAGCGGGGGTTCCACTTGTCACATATGTGGCAATACTACATTGAGGGACAGATATATGTTAAGCTTCAACAAGCAGGCATCGGGAAACGTAACCCGATCGCGTACGGCGCTGTTTCTTTTCGCCGCAACTGTACTGGCAGGGGGTAGTGCCACCGAAGCCTCGGCCAGATCCGAGCGACACCACGGCCATCACCACCACCACTCCCATATGACCCGCTCGCCGGACACCTCGTCGCCCTGGCGCGAGGCCAATGCCTCGATCGGCTCGGGATTGGGGCGGACCTTCTCCGGAATGGCGTCCTACTATGGCAACGAATCCGGGAGCAGGACCGCCTCTGGCGAGCGCTTCAACCAGAACGCCATGACCGCGGCACACCGCACCCTGCCGTTCGGCACCAAGCTGAAGGTCACCCATGGCGACCGCAGTGTTGTCGTCACGGTCAATGACCGTGGCCCGTTCATTCGCGGCCGGGTGCTTGACTTGTCCACGGGCGCTGCCCGCGCGATCGGCCTGACCGGCGCCGGCGTCGGCCGCGTGGTCGCCGAAGTCATGTAATCTCGCCAGGGCGTTTCGAACGCTCTGCCTTCCGGGATGGGGATGTAAGCGTAGCGTTTGCTTAGGTTGCGAACTTGTCTCGCACGCCGAAAAAAGAGCCTGCCGTCGCAAATGACGGCAGGCTTTTTTCAATCTTTGTCATTCCGGGACGGTCCGAAGGACCAGACCCGGAATCTCGAGATCCCGGGTTCATCGCTACGCGATGCCCTGGAATGACGGCTTCCGCTACAAAAAGCTTTGTGGATCGACGTCGACCTCGAGCTTGAGATTGCCCTTGATCTTGGGACCGCTGGCGAGCCATTCGCGCAAATATTCCGACAGATCGACATTGCGCAGCGATTTCGCCAAAAGCCGAAAACGATAGCGGCCCTTGATCACGGCAAGCGGGGCTTCCGCCGGCCCCAGCACCTGGATTCGCGCGTCGATCGGGGCGACCGCGGCGAGCTTGCGCGCAAAGCCTTCTGCGGTGGGCCGGTCGCCTGCGGAAACGATCAGGCTCGCAAGCCGTCCGAACGGCGGATAGTGGGCGCGTTCGCGGGCCTCGATTTCGCTGGCGTAAAACGCTTCGCGGTCGCAGGCGACCAAGGCCTTCATTACGGGGTGTTCGGGCTGGTGGGTTTGCAAATATCCGACCCCCCTGCCCTGATCGCGCCCGGCGCGCCCGATCACCTGGTTGAGCAACTGCCACGTTCGCTCGGCGGCGCGCGGATCGCCATTGCTCAAGCCAAGATCGGCATCTACCACGCCGACCAGATTGAGCCGCGGGAAATGGTGACCCTTGGCGACCAACTGCGTGCCGATGATGATGTCAACGCGGCCTTCGGCGATCTCGTTCAACTCGCTTCGCATGGTCTCGATCGAGGTGATGAGGTCGCTCGACAGCACCATGGTGCGCGCATCCGGAAAAAGACCGGCCGCCTCTTCCTGCAAACGCTCGACGCCGGGGCCGACCGCAACCAGCGATTCCTCGGCCGCACAATTCGGACAAGCATGCGGGCGCGGCATCGAGAAGCCGCAATGATGGCAAACCAGCCGCTGGCGAAAGCGATGATCGACCAGCCAGGCGTCGCAGATGTTGCAGGAAAAGCGATGGCCGCAGGCCCGGCATAGCGTCAGCGGCGCATAGCCGCGGCGGTTGAGGAACAACAGCGCCTGCTCGCGCCGCTCGACCGCGAAACGAATCTGCTCGGCGAGAAGCGGCGAGATGAAGTGGCCGCGCGGCGGGGCCTCGCGCCGCAGATCGATCGCCTCAATATGCGGCATATGCTGGCCGCCGAAGCGCGACGGCAACACGATGCGTTGATAGCGGCTCTTGCGCGCATTCACCTCGGTCTCGACCGAAGGCGTCGCGGAGGCGAGCACAATCGGAATTTTCGCGATATGCGCGCGCACGACCGCCATGTCTCGGGCATGGTAATGCGCACCGTCGTCCTGCTTGTAGGCCTGGTCGTGCTCCTCATCCACGATGATAAGCCCGAGATCGGCGTAAGGCAGAAACAGTGCCGAGCGCGCGCCCACCACGACCGGCGCCTCGCCCGCCGAAATCGCGGCCCAGTTACGCTGCCGCGTGCGCGGCGTGAGTTCCGAATGCCATTCCAGCGGCCGAGCGCCGAAACGTCGCGCGAAGCGGTCGAGGAACTGGCCGGTGAGCGCGATCTCCGGCATCAGAATCAGCGACTGCTTGCCGCGCCGGATTACTTCCGCAATCGCCTCGAAATAGACTTCGGTCTTGCCCGAACCGGTGACGCCGTCGAGCAGCGCGACATGGAAGCTGCCATTGGCGGCGAGCGCGCGCATCGCGTCTACCGCGGTGCGCTGTTGCCGCGAAAATTCCGGTACGGCGAAGGCCGGATCGGGCGCGGGCAGCGCGAGCGCGCGCGGCATGGCTTCCGCCGCCAGCGTGCCTTCGTCGACAAGGCCGTCGATCACGCCGACGCTGACGCCGGCCTCCTTCGCGGCTTCCGACTTGCCATGCAAGAGGCCGTCCGACAGCAGCTCGATCAACCGCCGCCGCGCCGGCGTCATGCGCTGCGGCGGCTGGCCTACCAGGCGCACGCCCATCCGCACCCGCTCAGGTCCGAGATGCTCGCCCATCCGCAGACACATCCGCAGCACCATGCCGCGCGCCGACAGCGTGTAGTTGGCGACCCAATCGACGAGCGTGCGCAGTTCCGCCTTCAGCGGCGGCACATCGAGCTTTTCGCCAACGTCCTTCAGGCGGTTGTGCAGGCGCGGATCGGGATTGGCGTTCTCGGCCCAGACCACGGCGACCACTTCGCGCGGCCCGAGCGGCACGCACACGACGTCGCCCGGCGCAAGCTCCATGCCGCGCGGCACGCGATAGGAATAATTCCGATTGAGTGCGACCGGCACCAGCACATCGACGACCTTTGTCGACGATGCGGATGAGATGCTGGCGCGGGTGGAATAGTGGTCCATCAGAGAATCAGATGAGAGGTGTTTGAGCCAATCTAGGGGCGCACGATGCGCGGGGCCAGCGCCACGGTGTTTTGTTCGGGGCGATTATCCGCGTCTCCCCGCCGCGGTTCACGAATGGTAAAGGAGGCGAATGTGATAGTATCGGCTGTTCGGTCGAGATTCCCAGGAATTAGACATGGCCAAGCCGGCCCCCGCGACAGCGCCAATCGAACTCGCCTGCGTAGCGGGCGATCTGACGCTACAAATGACGCGCTGGCTTGCCCATTTGCGGACCGAGCGCAGGCTGTCGCCGAAGACTTCCGAAGCCTACGCCCGCGACGTCCGTCAGTTCCTGGAATTTTTGGGCGAACATTGGGGGGAACGCGTGACGCTTGCCGGTTTTGCGGCGCTGGAAGCGAGCGATATCCGGGCATTCATGGCGATGCGGCGCGCCTCCGACATCGCCGGCCGTTCGCTGATGCGCGCGCTCGCGGGCCTGCGCTCGTTCGGACGTTTCCTCGAGCGCGAAGGCACCGGCAAAGTCGGCGCGTTATCGGCGATACGCGCGCCCAAGGTCGGCAAGAGCCTGCCCAAGCCGCTTCCGATGGCGGCGGCCAAACGCCTCGCGGATGCCGATGAACGCGCCGGAGAGGAGCGCGAGCCGTGGATCCTGGCGCGCGACGCCGCCGTCATGGCGCTGCTTTACGGATCGGGACTGCGCATCTCCGAGGCGCTGGGTCTAAAGCGCCGCGACGTACCGTTGCCCGGCGCCGGCGACGTGCTGGTCGTCACCGGCAAGGGAAACAAGACGCGCATGGTGCCGGTGCTGCAAAATGTGCTGGCGCTGATCCAAGATTATGCGGCGATGTGTCCGCATCCACTGCCCGCCGACGGGCCGGTCTTTGTCGGCGCCCGCGGCGGCCCATTGAAGGCCCGCATCATCCAGCTCGCCATGGCGCGGCTGCGCGGCGTGCTGGGCCTGCCCGACAGCGCGACGCCGCACGCGCTGCGGCATTCTTTCGCCACCCATCTTCTGTCCCGCGGCGGCGACCTGCGCGCGATCCAGGAACTGCTCGGCCACGCCTCGCTCTCGACCACCCAGATTTATACCGGGATCGACAGCGAGCGGCTCCTGCAAGTGTACCGGAGCGCGCATCCCCGCGCCTGAAGGCGGGCTATCTTCACACGCCGATAAACTTGATCTGCTTGGCTCTTGCCTTGACCGCGTCATTCGGTCCATCGTTGAACATCGCGCAAGGAGGGAACCATGAGCGCTCACGAAAGCATGGAGCACGCCGAGCACGCCGAACATGCGTCCGTCGAAAACAGGAAGATCGCGCTGTTGATCGCGGTAATCGCGCTGTTCCTTGCGTTGTCGGAGACGCTGGGCAAGGGCGCCCAGACCGAATCGATCAGCAAGAATGTCGAATCTGCGAACCTGTGGGCGTTCTTCCAAGCCAAGAGCATCCGCCATACGACGGTCCAGACCGCCGCGGAACAGGGCAAACTGGGCCTCGCCACCATCGGCGATGATGCGGCCAAGGCCGCAATGCAAAAGCAGATCGACGACTGGCAAAAGACCGCGGCGCGCTACCGCTCCGATCCCAAGAGCGGCGAGGGGCAGGAGCAACTGTCCGAACGTGCCAAGCATGCCGAGGAAGAGCGTGATCTCGCCACTGCAAAGTATCACCACTTCGAACTCGCTTCCGCCGCCTTTCAGATCGGAATCGTGCTGGCTTCGGCGACCATCATCACCGGCATGATCGCACTGGCCTGGATCTCCGGGCTGCTAACGCTTGCCGGCCTTGTCTTTACCGCGTTCGGCGTATTCGCGCCGCACGCATTGCATCTTGCTTTGTAAAATCAGCGGCTGGTTACCGCGCTTCGCGCACGCTCTTGCGGAAGCGCTGGACCAGCCGCATCGTCCGCGATGACCAGCCACTGCCGTCGCCGCGCAGGATCTCCAGGATTCGCCGCTTGAAAGGCTCGACCAGCTCGGCCGCCTTGGCTCGCAGTGCCATGATAAATTCGTAGAGCTTTTCGAACCAGCTCATTTCCATCAATTTCGGGCGCGTGACGTCGAAGACGAAAGCGGTGATGCCGACACCGACGAATTTGGCAAACAGGATGGTCGTGATCGCGCTCATCCAGTATTCGTGGGCGAGCAGCCAGAAGCCGACCAGCTTCAGCGGGAACAGCGGAATTATCGGTACGATGAACACAATCAGCGTCATCGCCGGCGACAGCGTATCGACGCGCTCAGTGAGCCAATGCTTGAAGGCGCGCAGCGGAATCTTCGCCACCGCCCAGGCCACGATCGGCTCAAGGTGATCCCACAGCCAGGCCTCGATCAAAAAAATGACCGCCAGCAGGACCCATATCGGTTGAAAGAGGCGGCGCAGCATCAATTCTCATCCAGGCCCAGTGTCCGCCGGGCATCGGTCACATATGGATTGCACGCTTTCCAACTGCAAGCGCGGCTTCCTTGACCGCTTCGGAGCGGGTCGGGTGGGCATGGCAGGTTCGCGCCAAATCCTCCGCGGAGCCACCAAACTCCATCAAAACGGCGGCTTCATGGATCATTTCGCCGGCCTCGCGACCGACAATATGAACGCCGAGCACCCGGTCGGTCTTCGCATCTGCGAGAATCTTCACAAAACCGTCAGTGGTCTGGTTGACTTTGGAGCGGCCGTTGGCGGTAAACGGGAACTTGCCAGACGTATAGGCCACGCCCGCCTGTTTCAGCTCCTCTTCGGTCTTGCCGACCGACGACACCTCCGGCGTGGTGTATACCACACCCGGAATAACGTTGTAATTCACGTGGCCGGCCCGGCCGGCGAGGATTTCGGCCACCGCAACGCCTTCGTCCTCGGCCTTGTGGGCGAGCATCGGACCGGCAACGACATCGCCGATCGCTGAGATGCCCTTCACGCTGGTCGCAAAATGTTGATCGATCTGCACGCGGCCACGGTTGTCGAGCGCGACGCCCGCTTCTTTCAAACCGAGACCCTCGGTGTAGGGAACGCGGCCGATCGCGACCAGCACGACATCGGCTTCGATCTTTTCGGAAGCCCCGCCCGCCGCCGGCTCAACCTGCGCGACGAGCGTCTTGCCCGAAGTATCGACGCCGGTGACCTTGGCGCCAAGCTTGAACGCGAAGCCCTGCTTCTCGAGCATACGCTGAAATTGTCTGGCGACCTCGCCGTCCATGCCAGGCAGGATGCGATCGAGAAACTCCACCACCGTCACTTGCGAACCGAGCCGGTGCCACACCGAGCCAAGCTCGAGCCCGATCACGCCGGCGCCGACGATCAACAGCTTGCCCGGTACCTTGGCGAGCGAGAGCGCGCCGGTCGAAGACACGATGCGCTTCTCGTCGATCTCGATGCCCTTCAGCCGCGCGACATCCGAGCCGGTGGCGATGACGATGTTCTTGGTTTCCACCACTTGCGTCTTGCCGTCTTTGCCCGACACCTCGACTTTCCCGGTGCCGAGTATCCTCCCCTTGCCGCCGATGACGTCGATCTTGTTCTTCTTCATCAGGAACTCGACGCCCTTGACGTTGCCATCAATGCCCTGCTGCTTGAAATTCATCATCGCGGGCAGATCGAGTTTCGGCGCGGAAACGCTGACGCCCATCTTGGCAAAGGAGTGCGCCGCCTCTTCGAACATTTCGGACGCGTGCAACAGCGCTTTCGACGGCATGCATCCGATATTGAGGCAGGTGCCGCCGAGGGTGGCGTTCTTCTCGACCACGGCGACCTTCATGCCGAGCTGCGCCGCGCGGATCGCGCACACATATCCGCCAGGACCGGTGCCGATAACAACAAGATCGTAAGTGGCCATAATCGAAGTCCTGTAACTGAAATGAGTGACGGGCCCTCAGCGTCCGCCCGACACGTCAAGAATGGCGCTGGTCACATAGGACGCGTCATCCGACATCAGCCAGACAATGGCGTTGGCGATCTCGTTGGCGCTGCCGACGCGTTTCATCGGCACCATGTGACTGAGCCGGTGCGCGCGATCGGGTTCGCCGCCCGAGGCGTGAATTTCGGTATCGATCAGCCCGGGCCGGATCGCGGCGACGCGAATCCCCTCGCCGGCGACTTCGTATCCGAGTCCCAGCGTGAAGGAATCGATGGCGCCCTTGGACGCCGCATAATCGACATAGGTGTTGGGAGAGCCGAGTTTCGCGGCAACCGACGACAGATTGACGATGACCCCGCCCTTGCCGCCGCGACGCGTCGACATCCGCTTCACCGCCTCGCGGGCGCATAGGATGCTGCCGGTGACGTTGATCGCCATCATGCGTTGGATACGCTCGGCGGACATCTCGTCGACCCGCGACGTGGTCCCGACGATGCCGGCATTGTTGACAAGCGCCCCCAATGTTCCGAACCCGTCGGCGGCCCTGAACAGAGCGAGGATGTCCTTCTCGCTGCCGACGTCGCATTTCACGGCAGTCGCCTTGCCATTCTTCGCCTCGATCGCGGCGACGGCGCTCTTTGCCGCAGCCTCATTGCTGGCGTAGCCGATGCAGACCCGGTAACCGCGGGCAGCCGCGGCAAGCGCGGTGGCGCGGCCGATGCCGCGGCTTCCGCCGGTGATGATCACAACCTTGTCGGTCAAAACTTGCCCCCTTTAGTCCAAACGCAGTTTCGGAAAAACGCCGCGGCGGCTACGCATACGACGAACAGCCCGCTAGAGGTCCAGCACCAGCCGCGCCGGATCTTCCAGGCTTTCCTTCACGCGCACCAGGAACGTCACGGCTTCCTTGCCGTCGATGACGCGGTGGTCGTAGGACAGCGCCAGATACATCATCGGGCGAATCTCGATTTTGCCGCCGATCGCCATCGGCCGTTCCTGAATCTTGTGCATGCCGAGGATGCCCGACTGCGGCGCGTTAAGGATCGGCGTCGACATCAGCGAACCGTAGATGCCGCCATTGGTAATGGTGAAGGTGCCGCCCTGCATCTCGTCGATCTTGAGCTGACCTTCGCGGGCGCGGCGGCCGAAATCGGCGATGCTCTTTTCGATCTCGGCGATCGACTTGTGGTCGCAGTCGCGCACCACCGGAACCACGAGGCCCTTGTCGGTGCCGACGGCAACCCCGATGTGATAGTAGTTCTTGTAGATCAAATCGGTGCCGTCGATCTCGGCATTGACGGCCGGAATGTCCTTCAGCGCCTGCACGCAAGCCTTGGTGAAGAAGCCCATAAAGCCGAGTTTGCTGCCGTGCTTCTTCTCGAACACGTCCTTGTACTGCGCCCGCATCGCCATGATGTGGCTCATATCGACCTCGTTGAAGGTCGTGAGCATTGCGGCGGTATTCTGCACGTCCTTCAGGCGGCGCGCGATGGTTTGGCGCAGCCGCGTCATCTTCACCCGCTCTTCGCGCGCCGCATCGTCGGCCGGCGAGGGCGCGCGGACCTGCACCGCCGCGGCGGGTTGACTGACCGGCGTCGGCGCGGACGCTGCCTTCTCGATCGCAGCCAGCATATCGCCCTTGGTGACGCGGCCATCCTTGCCCGAACCGGGGATCGTCGCGGCATCGATCCCGCTTTCAGCGGAGAGCTTGCGCACCGACGGCGCCAGCGGCGCATCGGCCGGCGGCGCTTTTGCCGCGGCCGCGGGAGCTGCAGCCGCGGGAGACGGCGTTGCCGCCTTGGCGGCCGCCGCGGCCGGCTTGGCGCCGGCCCCCGCCGCGCCATCGCTGATCTGGCCGAGCAGCGCGCCGACCGCGACGGTTTCGCCGTCCTTGGCGACGATGTCACTCAACGTGCCCGCCGAAGGCGCCGGGACTTCGATGGTGACCTTGTCGGTCTCAAGCTCGACCAGGGGCTCATCGACCGCGACGGCGTCGCCGGCCTTCTTGAACCAACGGCCGATGGTGGCTTCGGTCACGGATTCGCCGAGCGTCGGCACGCGAATTTCAGTCATGGTATTGCTTCCCCAACTATCCTGTCTGGCCATCGTCCGCGATGCGGGCGATCCGGCAATCCCGGCGGTCGCGATCGAACAACGCTGACGCTGGTTACTGGATGCCCCGCTTTCGCGGGTCATGATGGTTTTGGACTTCTAATTCAGCGCGTCATCCAGCAGCGCCTTGAGCTGCGCCAGATGCTTCGACATCAATCCGGTAGCGGTCGCCGCCGACGCCGCGCGCCCGGCGTAGCGGGGACGCTTGTGCGGCGCGTGGACCTGGTTCAGCACCCATTCGAGATAGGGTTCGATGAAGTGCCACGATCCCATGTTGCGCGGCTCTTCCTGGCACCAGACCAGTTCGGCGTTCTTGAAGCGGCCGAGTTCCGTCACCAGCGCCTTCAACGGCACCGGATAAAGCTGCTCGACGCGCATCAGGTAGACGTCGTCGATACCACGTTTCTCGCGCTCCTCATAAAGATCGTAATAGACCTTGCCCGCGCACAGCACGATGCGGCGGATCTTATCGTCGCCCACCAGCTTGATCTTCTCGTCCGGCAGCATCTGGGCGTCGTCATAAAGGATGCGGTGGAATGTCGTCCCCTCGCCGAGTTCGTCGAGCCGCGAGACCGCACGCTTGTGCCGAAGCAGCGATTTCGGCGTCATCACGATCAAGGGTTTACGAATTTCGCGATGTAGCTGGCGCCGCAGCGCGTGGAAGTAATTGGCCGGCGTGGTCGGATAGACCACCTGCATGTTGTCCTCGGCACACATCTGCAAGTAACGCTCGAGCCTGGCCGAGGAATGCTCCGGCCCCTGCCCCTCATAGCCATGCGGCAACAGGCAGACCAGCCCGGACATCCGCAGCCATTTGCGTTCGCCGGAAGAGATGAACTGATCGAACAAAACCTGCGCGCCGTTGGCGAAATCGCCGAACTGGGCTTCCCACATCGCCAGCGCGTTCGGCTCGGCGAGCGAATAGCCGTATTCGAAGCCAAGCACCGCCTCTTCGGACAACAGCGAATTGATGACCTCGTAGTGGCCTTGATCGCTGCCCAAATGGTTGAATGGCGTGTAGCGGCTTTCGTCCTCCTGGTCGATCAGCACGGAATGGCGCTGCGAGAAAGTGCCGCGTTCGGAGTCCTGCCCGGACAGCCGCACGTGATGGCCTTCCTGCAGCAGCGAACAGAACGCCAGCGCCTCGCCGGTCGCCCAGTCGATACCATTCCCGCTGTCGATAGCCTTGGCGCGGTTGTCGAGAAAGCGCTGGATGGTGCGGTGAACCCGAAAACCGTCCGGCACTTTGGCGATCTTGTGGCCGATATCCTTTAGCGCAGCGATATCGACGCCGGTGACGCCGCGGCGCGGGTCCTCTTCCTGATCGGCGATCTTGAAGCCGGCCCATTTGCCGTCGAGCCAGTCGGCCTTGTTCGGCTTGTAGCCGGTGCCAGCCTCGAACTCGGCATCGAGCCGCGCGCGCCAGTCGGCCTTGGCCTTGTCGACCTCGCCGTCGGTCACCACGCCTTCAGCGATCAGCCGCTTGGCGTAAATCTCCAGCGTCGTCGGATGCGAGGCAATCTTCTTGTACATCACCGGCTGGGTGAACGCCGGCTCGTCGCCCTCATTGTGGCCGTGGCGGCGGTAGCAGAACATGTCGATGACGACAGGCTTGTGGAATTTCTGCCGAAACTCGATCGCGACCTTGGCCGCGAACACCACCGCTTCCGGATCGTCGCCATTGACGTGGAAGATCGGCGCATCGATCATCTTCGCCACGTCGGACGGATAGGGCGAGGAGCGCGAATAGCGCGGATAGGTGGTGAAGCCGATCTGGTTGTTGACGATGAAGTGGAGCGAGCCGCCGGTGCGATAGCCCTTCAGGTCGGACAGGCTGAAACATTCGGCCACCACGCCCTGGCCCGCAAAGGCGGCATCGCCATGCATCAACAGCGGCAGCACCGAAATTCGCATGTCGGGCGGATCGCCGTGCTGGTCCTGCTTGGCGCGCACCTTGCCGAGCACCACGGGATCGACTATCTCCAGATGCGAGGGGTTGGCGGTCAGCGACAGATGGATCCTGTTGTTGTCGAACTCGCGATCCGACGACGCGCCGAGATGATATTTGACGTCGCCGGAGCCTTCGACCGCGTCGGGATTGGCCGAGCCGCCCTTGAATTCGTGGAACAGCGCGCGATGCGGCTTGCCCATCACCTGGGTCAGCACGTTGAGCCGGCCGCGATGCGGCATGCCGACGACGATTTCCTTCACGCCGAGATTGCCGCCGCGCTTGATGATTTGCTCCAGCGCCGGGTTCAGCGATTCGGCGCCATCCAGACCGAAACGCTTGGTGCCGGTGAATTTGGTGTCGCAGAACTTCTCAAAGCCTTCGGCCTCGACCAGCTTGTTAAGGATGGCGCGCCGGCCCTCGCGGGTGAAGGAGATTTCCTTGTCCGGTCCCTCGATGCGTTCCTGGATCCAGGATTTCTGCGCGGGGTTGGTGATGTGCATGAACTCGACGCCGAGCGTCTGGCAATAGGTACGCTCGCAGATCGCGACGATTTCGCGCAAGCTGCCGTATTCGAGGCCGAGCACATGATCGAGGAAGATTTTTCGGTCGAAATCGGCTTCGGTAAAGCCATACGAGCGCGGATCGAGTTCTTCGCGGTCGCGCGGCGCCTCGATGCCGAGCGGATCGAGCTTGGCGTGAAAATGCCCGCGCATGCGGTAGGCCCGGATCAGCATCAGGGCGCGCACGGAATCGCGAGTAGCCTGATGCACATCGGCGGCGGTGATCTCCGCGCCCGCAACCTGCGCCCTGGCCGCAAGCCTGGTGCCGACGGATTTTTCGACTTCCACCCA
>DATGGY010000013.1:0-13180 GCA_035308285.1 Bradyrhizobium sp.
AGTCGGCCGGACGGCCGCTCCCGCTACGGTCGAAAGGCTTGAAGGGAGAGGAAAGTCCGGGCTCCATCGACATACGGTGCCGGATAACTTCCGGCGGGGGCAACCCCAGGGACAGTGCCACAGAGAACGAACCGCCTTCCCCCACCCCACCTTCCCCCGCTTGCGGGGGAGGGATTAAGGGAGGGGGAGGCAAGGGTGAAAAGGTGCGGTAAGAGCGCACCGCGGGTCCGGCAACGGAACCGGCAGGGTAAACCACACCGGGAGCAAGACCGAATAGGGACGGCAACGCGGGCAGTTCGCTTAATGCGATAACGCCGCGGGAGCGATGTCAGGCTCGCCGTCCGGGTAGGTTGCTCGAGGCAACGTGCAAACGTCGCCCCAGAGGAATGGCCGTCACGTATCGCCGCGCCAATTGCGGCGATGCCCTACAGAACCCGGCTTACAGGCTGGCTGATGCTCTAAAGCGTTTTCAAGCGAAGTGGACGTCCGGTTCGCGTGAAGAAAACGCGGTTTAATAGACCAAAATGAGGGGTTCGGCGTAACACGCCGGACCCCTCGCCATTTTCAGGTGTACCGGGGCGCCCCGCCCTGCCCGTCCTTTGCCTTGCGGGCGCCATATCCTGGCTTTAATGAGGGGTCGGACCGATTGACCGGTCAGGGGGATCGTCTTGATCAGCTTGCCGCCAAATGCCCGTGCCATGCTGGCGCTCGCCACGATGGCGATCGCAGTTGCGGGATGTGCGGATTCGCGCGTTGCGTCGAACAACGCCGCCTCGGGTCAGGCTGAGCAGCCCTACAAGACCGGTTACGGCTTTTCCAGCGACGGCCCGACCACCGATCTCTACACTGAGTTGTTCGGCTCGCGCAAAACCGAAGCGGCGCCGGCGCCAACGGCGGTTGCGACCCAGCAGATGCAGCCGACGACGGCATCGGCCGCTCCCCAGCCCGCTCAACCGGCGCCCACCGCAACTCGGCCGGCCCAGACGGCAACCGCAACTTCGACCCGGCAGCCTCAACCCGCATTGGCGTCCGCGCCCACCGGGCAGACCCAACCCGCACCGGCACCCGCTCCGGTCCAGGTCGCGCAACAGCCGGCGGCGCCGCAACCCCCGCCCGAGCCCGACGTTCCCACGGCTTACGGCATCACCGCCAACGGGCCGACGACCGATCTGATGACCGAATTGTTTGGACCCAGGCGCCGCGACGGCCAGTGAGCGCGAAGGACCGCGGACTCAAAACTGGAAATAAAGAAATTCCAGCCGCTGCCACATGCCGAACAGCGAGATCGCCAGCGCCACCGCCGACAGCGCCGCCCACGCCAGGCTTGGCCGCCACCGGAGCCAGCTCCCGCGCTCAGGCGCGCGACGGTATTCGCGGTAGCTAAAGAGTTGCGGCACGTTCGGCAGCAAAAGCGCGATCGCAAGCGCCAGCGCCACCGCGCCACCGCCGATTAGGAGCAGCCGTTGCTCGCCGACCAATATCGGCAAATCCATCAGCCGCAGGATGCCGGGGGAAGCATAGGCCGAGCTGCCGCCGGCAAATCCGAACAGGCCGCCTAGCATCTGCCATGCACCCGCCGCCGTTTTGGCGCGGAAGAACACCCAGGCGAACACGACCGCGAAAAACGTGATCGCCCAGGATAACGCCGTCGCCCATGCTGCTGCGAATTTTGCGACGCCGCGCCACGCCTGCCAGAGATGATTGACGCACAGATAAAGGCCATGCAGGCCGCCCCAGATCAGAAAATTCCACCCCGCCCCGTGCCATAGCCCGCCGAGCAGCATCGTCACCATGAGATTGAGATAGCGGCGCTGTTCGCCGAGCCGGTTGCCGCCAAGCGGAATGTAGAGATAGTCGCGCAGAAAGCGCGACAACGTGATGTGCCATCGCCGCCAGAATTCGACGATCGAGGTTGCCTTGTACGGCGATCGGAAATTCACCGGCAGGCGGATGCCGAACAACAGCGCGAGCCCGATCGCCATGTCGGAATAGCCGGAGAAGTCGAAATAGATCTGGAAAGTATAAGCCGAAGTCGCAAGCCACGCCCACGGCGTGGTGACGCCGCCGCCGGCATCGAGATGGGCGAATACGGGAGAGACGAACTGCGCCAGATTGTCGGCGATCACCACTTTCTTGAACAGGCCGCTGGCAAAGATCGCCAGCCCCCGCGCCGCCAGCACCGCCGAACGCGAGGTGCGCCCGCGCTTGAACTGCGGAATCATCTCGGCGTGATGCACCAGAGGACCCGCGATCAGATGCGGGAAGAACGACACGAACAGCGTGTAGCTGACAATGTCGCGCTCGACTTTCGCGCCGCGCATCACGTCGGCCAGATAGGCGATCTGCTGGAAGGTGAAGAAGGAGATGCCGAGCGGGAGCACGATGTCGACAAACGGCAGCGGCGCGCCGGTCAGCACATTGACGCTGTCGAAGATGAAGTTGGTGTATTTGAAATAGCCCAATAGCGAAAGATTGAGCGCGACGCCCAGCGCACCGATGCGGCGGCGGCGAAGCGGGTCCTCCATCAGAAGGCCGAGCGAAAAATTCACCGCGACGGAAGCAACCAGCAGCAGCAGATAAACCGGCCGCCAGGCGCCGTAGAAAAACAGCGACGCGCCCACTAGCACCAGAATGCCGGCGCGCGGAGAATGAAGCCGCGCCGCGGCGAAGGCGAGAGCGACGGCGGGCAGGAACTGAAACAGGAAGGTGTAGGAGGAAAACAGCATCGGATGCGGCTAACGCTTCAACCGCGACACGAGATAGCTGGTGTAGATCGGCACGCCCGAGGCGTTGACATGCATTTCGTCGGCGTAGTTGTCCTGCTGCAGTCCGGGGACCGACGCGATGTTCAGGACATCGAAGCCGCAAGCGCGCCCGGCGTCGGTGACGAGCGACACAAATTGATCGTCCTTGTTTCGCCACTCGGCATCTTGCGCACGGTCGTAGCGCGGCGCCCAGGGCGGCACCACCACCGTCACTTTCTGCGCAAGCCGCACCATGTCGCATAGTGCTCCGATTTCGAAACGCGCCTTCGGGCCTGAAAGGCTCCAGTTGGCGTAATGGGCGTGCGAGCCGAGGTCGGCCGGCCAGCGGTCTTCGGGTTGGGTACGCTCGATGACTTTGACGCCGAACGAAGCAGGCTGCGGCCCGGTGTCGGCCACATGCTGCTCGGCGGCCAACCGCGCCGCGAAGGCCTCGCGAATGAAGCGAATCAAAGTGCCGACGCGCCAGGGTAGAAACGAAACCATCTGCTCGGCGACGCCGAGCCTTGCGGCAACGTCCTGTGGATAGACCGCGGCCGACCGCACGCCCTCATTGAACAGAAACGGCGCGACGCTGATCACGACATGGGCCTTGCGAAAGCGATCCGGCTCGCGGCGCATCGCGGCCACCACCGCTAGCGGCTCGCCGGCATCATAGCCGATATTGACCACCGCGCCTTGCGGCTTGCCCATCAGTCGCGCGGCGAGCACCGGATCGACCTGATAGACGGTGCGGCTCTCGCCGGCGAAGATCAGTTCGGGGCGCGAGGAGAGCAGCGGCAGCTTGACCGACAAGAGAACCGGCACGTCGTCGTGGACGCGGTTGGCGATCGCGAGCAGGCCGGCCAATGCCGCAAGCCACACCGCGACGGTCAGCGCCAGCGCCGCGGCGATCGATCGCGCCGACGCCGCCTGGACACGCCGCAGCGTTGTTGAATGGAAGATGGAAAGGCCGCGCATCATGCCGCCCATCAAGCATGAACGGCAACGCCAGACAATATCGGGGCAGCTCGGCCGCCTCGATGGGTCCGCTACTCACCCAAAAACAGACGGGTTATACTGATGGCGAGTCTTGCCCTTCTGCCGAACAGGTCGACAGTGGACGCCGTATGAAGAGAGTTGCGATCTTCGGAAACGCCGGCGGCGGAAAATCCACAATGGCCAAACGTCTGGCAAATATAACGCGGCTGCCATTGTATTCGGTGGACCTAATGCAGTTTCGGGCCGGCGGCGGCGAAGTCCCGCAAGAGGAGTACCTGAAAGCGCATGCGGATCTGTTGCGGCAGGACGAATGGATCATCGACGGCTTTGGCACCGTCGCCTCCGCCTGGGAACGGTTCGCGAAGGCCGACACGCTGGTCTATGTCGATTTGCCGCTCATCACGCATCATTGGTGGGTGACCAAGCGCCTGATCGCGGGTCTCTTCGTAACTCCGGAGGGCTGGCCGGAAAATAGTCCGATATGGCAAAGCACGATCAACAGTTACAAGGTGCTTTGGCGTTGTCACCGACGGCTGACGCCGAGATACCGAGAGCTCGTCGCCGGTGCCGCAGCTTCGAAGCGGGTTCACCATGTGAAGTCAGCCGCCGGAATGGCAGCTTTGCTCGACGCCGTCGAGCGCGAGTTTGGCACGCGCTAGTGCACCGGCTCCGCCGACACCGAGGCCGGCTTCTTCAAGAGGATGACCATCAGGCTGAGACCGAGATAGAACACCGTCAGCATGAAGAAGGCGTCGCCGTAACCCATCACCACGGCCTGGCGATGAACGATCTGCGACAATTGCTTCATCGCCATCAGCGCGGCGTCGCCCATGCCCTGCAGGCGCTGGGTGAAGTTGTTGAGCGTTTCGGTCGCGGCGGTGTTGCCCCAGGTGACGCGGTCCTGCAGGCGCGAGATGTGCAGGTCGGTGCGCTCGTTGAGCACCTGATTGATGAGCGCAAGCCCTACCGCACCGCCGAGGTTGCGCGTCAGGTTGAACAGCCCCGAGCCGTTTTTGAGCCGATCCCGCGGCAACGTGCCTAGCGAGATGTTGTTGGTCGGCACCATCGCGCACATCATGCCGATGCCGCGCAGGATCTGCGGCACCAGCAATTCGTAGAAATCGTAATCGCGGGTGATCCAGGTCATCTGGTAGGAGCCGAGCGCGAAGATCACGAGTCCCGCGGCGATGATGATACGAAGATCCACCCTTTGCATCAGGCGTCCGACCACCGGAGCCATCAGGAACATAGTGATGCCGGAGACGAACATGGTCTCGCCGATCATCAGTGCGCTGTAGCCGCGCACTTCCGACAGGTAGCGCGGATACATATAGGTCAACCCGTAAAGGCCGATGCCGACGCAAAACGAGATCAGGCATCCGATGCCGAAATTGCGGTCGGTGAAGGCTCTGATATCGACGATTGGTTCTTCCGCGGTCAACACGCGGTAGAAGAAGGCGATCGCGGAGATGCCGCAAACCCAGGCGCATACAGCAACCGAGGTGTCCTGCAGCCACTCATATTGCGGCCCTTCCTCGAGCACATATTCCAGCGAGCCCAGAAACCCCGCCATCGCGATCAGGCCGAACCAGTCGAAGCGATCGAGCAGGGCGAAATTCGGCCGGTCGAAATCGACCAGCATCAGCACGCCCAGGGTAATGCCGATGCCGGGAACGACATTGATGAAGAAAAGCCAGCGCCACGACATCGCGTCGGTGATGATGCCGCCGACCGTTGGCCCGATGGTCGGCGCCAGCGTCGCGACCAGGCCGATGATCGGACCGACGATATAGAATTTGGAGCGCGGAAACACCGTATAGGCGGAAGCGAACACGGTCGGGATCATGCCCGCACCCAAAAACCCCTGGATCGCCCGCCACAGAATCATCTGCTCGATCGACGAGGTAAAGCCGCACAACAGGCTCGCGATGGTGAAGCCGGCGGCGGAAATCGCGAACAACAGCCGGGTGCCGAACGCGCGCGACAGGAATCCGGACAGCGGGATCGCGATCACTTCGGCGATCAGATACGAGGTCTGCACCCACGACACTTCGGTGGCGCTGGCCGACAGGCCGGCCTGGATGTCGGTGAGCGACGCCGAGACCACCTGGATGTCCAGGATCGACATGAACATCCCGAACACCATGATAAGAAACGCCACCAGCCGCCGCGGCGCGATGCGCTCGGACGACGCGGCGGTCACATCCATCATCCCAGGGGGAGCGGTGGTGGCATCAGCCATGATGTGCTCGGCCTATAGGACCTCATCCAACCGGGCGCGGCCGCCCGGTGCGAAGGATATTATTGCGGGTGAACCATCGCCGGCGCGTCGAGGTCGGCGTCGCTGTCGGCATCCTTGGCGCCCTCGGTGGTATCGACGGTGGCATAGACCGACATGCCGGCACGAAGCAGGTTCTGCCGCGCCACATCCTTGGGCACGCGAATCCGAACCGGCAGCCGCTGCACGATCTTGGTGAAGTTGCCGGTGGCGTTGTCGGGTGGCAGCAGCGTGAACACCGAGCCAGCGGCCGGCGAAATGCTCTCGACGATCCCGGCGAATTTGCGGTGCCCATAGGCATCGACCGAGATCGTCACCGGCTGACCGGGACGGATGCGCTTGAGCTGCGTTTCCTTGAAATTGGCGTCGATGAAGACGTCGTCGAGCGGCACCACATTGCCTAGCCGTTGTCCGACCACGATATAGTCGCCGGTATTGAACAGGCGGTTGGAGAAGGTGCCGTCGATCGGTGCGCGCACCGAGGTGAAGTCGAGGTCGCGCTCGGCCTTCGCAAGCGTCGTTTGCAACTCCGCAAGCTGCGCGCGGGCTTCCGCCTGCTGCGCTTTCGTCACCTCGACATTGTCGCGCGCCGCGTCGAAGGCCGCCTGCGCGGCCTTCACCCCGGCCAGGCCCTGGTCGCGTCCGGCCTCGGACTGTTCGAAGGTGGCGTGGGTGGCAAAACCCTTGGTGTTCAGCGTCTGCTGCCGGTCATAGTCGAGGTTGGCGCGCTTTAGGCCTGCTTCCGCGGAAGCCAATTGCGCCTTGGACTGTTCGGCCGCGCTCTCCTGCGCGATGACCTGCCGGCCGATCCGGTCAATGGTGGCCTGCTGGGTTTCGATCTTGGTGCGCGCGGCGTTCGCCGCGATCCGGTAGTCGCCGTCGTCGATCTTGAAGACCACGTCGCCGGCATGGACCAGCGTGTTGTCGTTGGCGAAGATCGCCGAGAGATGCCCCGAGACCCGCGCGCCGAGCATGGTGTTGTTGGCCCGCACATAGGCGTCGTCGGTCGAGACAAAAAACCGTCCGACCAGAACCCAGTGCACGCCGTAGGAAATCGCCGCGAGCGCGAGCAGCGCCGCGACGCCCATGAAAACCAACTTGCCTTTGCCCGGCTTCGGCGCGGCCGGCATGTCGGGGGCCTCCTGCGCTGCGGGCTTTGTGAAAGTTGGCCTCTCCGGCGCCTCCGCGGAACGGCGAGCGGTGGCGTCTTCAGAGGAAAGATGCGAGCGAATGGAGTCGGCGATGGCTGCTTCAGCCTCGCGCCCGGTTTCGCCCTCGGCCGCCGTCGGCTCGGGGCGAAGGATACGCGCGGCTTGGTCTCTCGCTGCGGCCATAGCGGCCTCCCCACTGACAAAACGCGACGCGGACGAGGCTGGCAAAAGCCCCTGCTGCTCCGGACAGTCAAAATAACATTGACCGAACGGTTCGGTCAAGTTATATTGCAAACAGTGATCTTAGGGTGGGAACCCTTCCGAGTTGTTTCCTAGCCGTAAATCTTTCAGAGAACCTAAACCAATGGTTGCAGCTTCACCCCCCGATCTCCGCATCGTTGGCGACGAGGAGACCTCAAAGCGCCGGCAAATCCTTGAGGGCGCCCGCAAGGTATTCCTGGACCTAGGGTTTGATGGCGCCAGCATGGGTGAAATCGCCCGCGCCGCCGGCGTCTCCAAGGGCACGCTCTATGTCTATTTTGCCGACAAGAGCCGCTTGTTCGAAGCCATCGTCGAGGAGGAGACCATCGAGCGGGGCCAGATCAGGTTTAATTTTGACCCGGATCGGGACGCCACCGCGACGCTGACCGAGTTCGGGCAGGCCTATATCGCGATGATCTGCCGGCCGGGGGGCGGATCGGCGATCCGCACCGTGATGGCGATTGCGGAGCGGATGCCCGAAGTTGGCCGCCGCTATTACCAGCACGTGCTGGAGCAGACCATCAACCGCCTCGCCGGTTATCTCGACGCGCGCGTGAAGCTGAAGGAATTGGCGATCGACGATTGCCAGCTCGCGGCCTCTCAATTCCTGCTGATGTGCCAGGCCTCGCTGTTCCTGCCGTTCATCTTCCAGGCGGCCCCCGCCCCGTCCACTGAGCGCATCGCGCAAGTGATCGACAGCGCGACGCGGATGTTTCTGGCGAGATATCGGGCGACGCAGGGCTGAGCGCTAGCTGCACACCGGGCCGTCATACCCCGCGCATGCGGGGTATCCAGTACGCCGCGGCTCCTCGATTCGATCACAAACGTAGCTGGAATACTGGATCACCCGCTTGCGCGGGTGATGACAGCTTTAGTGTCGGCGCGATCGCCCCCGCCTCACTCGCCTGAAGCCACAGCGCCCGCCGCGACCGGCCGATACGGCACAACAGCGCGTGACGCAGCATTGGTCTCGCTGTCACCGCGCAATTGCTCGCGATAGGCGGGATGTTCGGTTCCCATCATCCGATCCCACCAGGTGAAGTAGAGCCCGTAATTATAGTGGAAGCTCGAATGATGCAGGTCGTGGTGGGTGGTCGCGTTGATCCAGCCGAACCAGGGGCTGTCGGCGAGCGTGCGGGGCATCAGCTCGACGCCGGCATGGCCCATCACATTGCGCACGATCATGAAGGCCATGAAAAGGAACAGTCCGAGCGCGTGCATCGGAACCATCGATAGCCACAGCGGCGTGAACAGCGCCATCACCAACGCCTCGGGGATGTCGAACGCGTAAGCGGCAAACGGCGTCGGCGTGACGGAGCGATGGTGGGTGCGGTGGAAGTAATGGTAGAGGCGCGGATGGTGCATCAGGCGGTGCGCCCAGTAGAAATACGCATCATGCGCGACGATGATCGCGGCGAGGCTGAGCGCGAGATAGCCGACGCCTGCGGTCTCAAAGTCCGTATAAATCCTGAACACCCCATGCATGGCGCCGAGGACGATTCCAACGCCCGTCAGCGAAAACAGGATTCCGGTCCGCAGCGAGGTCAGGATTTCACGTTTGACGTCGGCATAGGACGCCGACCGGGCCTGGATCTTGCGCCGGCCAAGTCCGGCATTCCAGAACAGTTTCAGAATCAACGCCATGCCGCTTGCGACGATCACGTAGCGGCCGACATCGAGGACGAGGTTGGGGGACCAGATTTGCCAAAAGCCGGCCAGTGTATCGGAGATAGCTTGCATCGGAGGGCTCCGCCAAAGTTTTGCGGACAGACGACGCCTGTCCTGTCGATCACTTTGGGGGGAAAAGGTTTGATGCTCTCGCCAAGTCCTTGGGCAATGCAGGCCGAATTCGAAATCGGCTAGCCGATTTCGAATTTCTCTCGTTTTGACGCATTTTCCTCGCGCGAACCGGTACCCACCCCCGGATCGAGTCCGAGGGCATGCTTCGCTTAAAAACGCTCTGGATTGGCCGCTATTCGGCGGCGACGCGTTCGGTTCGGCCGAGTTGCTGACGGCGGAACTCGCTGGGCGTCATCCCGGTCTGGGACTTGAAGGCGCGGTTGAAAGGTCCGAGCGACTGAAAACCGGCATCGAGCGCGATGGTCAGGATCGGAACCGTCTCCTGCGAGGGATCGGCAAGCGCCGTCATGACATCGTCGAGCCGATAGAAGTTGAGGAAGGCATTGAAGTTGCGGTAACCGAGGCGCTGGTTGATCAGGCGGCGCAACGCGTATTCGGGAATGCCGAGCTTGGCCGCGAGGCTTCCGATCGACAGCCCCTCCTCGCGATAGGCCTTGTCGTGATCCATCAGCCGGCGCAAGGCCGCAAGCTGCCGCCCATCCTCATTGCGCTCGGCCTGATCTTCATGTGCGACCGCAATCTCTCGGCGTGGCGAGATGATCTGCACCCTCGAAATGGAAGCCGGCAGCGAAATCAGCGCGCCGTCGCGGCTGACGGACAACAGCATGATGGAAAACACCATGGTGATCGCCAGGACGCCCAGGCTGTTGGCCAGGAAGAGCGTCGGCCCGCCGCTGCCGCCCGGCAGCGCAATCTCGGATGCGATGATCAAGGCCGAATAGAGCGCAATCACAATCACCATCACCGAGCGCAACCTGCGGCGTTCCTCGACCAGATCGAGCGAGCTTCCGGCCAGCACATACCAGACGCCGATGCCGTTGCAGATGAGTCCCAATGCGCTGCAAATCCAGCGCGCGAACGGCGCGCCGCTCCACATGCTGAAAACGCCGAACGCCACCACCGCCAGCCACGCGAGAGCGTGCGGCCATGACGGCTTGAAGTCGTCGTCGAACAGAGTGGCCGCAAACAAACAGAAGACGACCGGGTTGCCGATGGCGACAAGACGCAGCGGCAAGAGCCATGGCGACGGATCGAAAGCCAGCGCGGAAGCCGAGACGATCGTGTAGCAGGCGGCGCCGAGCGCAAACAGCGCCGAGAAGACGCCCGAGGGAACGCGGCGCGCGTCGCGAAGAAGAACCGCGGCGACCACAACCAGCAGGACGACCGCCCCGCCCCGCAATGCAGCCTCGATGAGGGACACGATTTGCTCCCGGAATGTGACGGATGCAGTTTAGCAAATCGGCGCGCCGAGGGATAGGCGCACGCGTTCTGCATTGTCACGAAACCCTAATCGTCCTCGAATTCGTCTTCCTCGTTGACCTTCTCGGCGCGCTTGCGCGGGTGGGCGGGCTTGTGCCCACTGAGCGAGCCCGTTACGAACTGTTCGCGCGAGGCGTAGGGGTTGCGCTGGGCGGCGCGTGCGGCGACTTCCTCGCCGGAGACCGCCGCCGGCTCGCAGATCATGCGTCGCGAGGCGCGGCGCATCAAATCGACGTGGATGTGATCGTAGTGATAGGCATTCGAGCCCGGCGCCAAGACGGTAGAGAATTGCCGGCAGGCCGCGGCTTCGATGTCGCGCAAAAAACCCTGCTCTTCCGCCAGACCGCGCCAGCCATCCTTCACCGTTACCTGCCGTCCGTCGGCGAGCGTGAAGGCCGCGATGTCGAGCGCGTTGCCGAAGGCGTGTTCGGAAATATGCGCGTGCGCGTCGCCGTTCATGCCGCGGCAGGAATAGGCGGAGATCTGCCTGATCTCGACCACCCGCGCGCCGAACCAGCGCATGGATGCCGGCTGCACGGATTCCGCAAGCCAGCGATCTAGCGCCGAGACGATCGGACAGGCCAGCGTCGCCGTCGGCCGCATGGCCACCGGGCCGAAGGCTGCGACCGAATTGTCCGGCCCGGGGCCAAGCCGCGGCGAGCGATAGCGATCGGCCGGCGGTGCCGCGTCGATGCGCCCTTGCGGATAGGGCTGATAGCGGTCGCTCCGAGGATAGGCTTGCGGTGCTGGATAGGGTCCTTGCGCGGGCGCGCTCCGCCATGCCGGCGCGCCCTCGGCCGACAGATCGATTTCGTCTTGGTCCCGCGCGACGCTCGGCGCCGTCAATGAGATAGGGCCATTGGGCTGCGCGCTGTAGGCGGGCGCGCGCGCCGGCACGTCGGGATAATACGGGGCCGATGGAGGCGGCGGCTGGTTGACCGGCCAGCGCGGCTGATTGCCGATTGGAGCCGGCGGGCGCAAATCTTCATCCGCAAAGCCGAAAGTGCCGCTGCTTTCGCCGAGCGCTGCGACCCGCAAGGGGAATTCCGCGCCACAAGCGCCGGGGCCCGAAATCGGATTGATCCGCACCAGATCGGCGCTCTCTTTGACCGCGCCGGACTTCAAGCAGGCAATTTCAGCCTCGGTCCGCCATGGCTCACGTTCCTCGGAAAAAAATCCGCGGCCGCAAGCCGTTAGCGAGACAAGGACGATGGAGCCGACGAGATACAAACGAACTCCGCGCGTCATGCGGAGAACTTCGACGAATTTATTTAAGGACTCATCAACGCCTTGATTTCACGACTCTTTAACCACGCCGCAATCGATTGTGCGCCGCCGAGATGAAGCGGAGCGACAGCAGGCCTGACTTTTTTGGCCAAATCCGCGTTGCTAACTTACCGCGACACGGCGGGCAGCGACGTGACCAATCGGAGAATTCCAATGGCCTTTCGTCCCTTCGTCAGCAGATTGAGCGTGGTGACTGCGTACATCGCCTTCGCCTTTGTCGGCGCCATCGTACTCGGCATGTTCTAGCGTCACTCGACCTCTAAAGGATTTTCAAAAGGCCCGGCGGTCTGGATTGATCCAGCCGCCGGGCTTTTTCTCTGAGCATTCGCCAGACGCCGGCTTAATCTATGGCTTGGGGAATCGGATGTTCTGCCGTGGGCGGTTTGACGCATCTGTCCGAGGCCCTGGCCTCGATCAACGCCGCAACATTCTCTCTCGTCTGTATGATCGCGACGATCGCCGCCGCATGGTCCTTACCCATGGTATTTTCAAACGTCATATTGGCGTCCTTCGGATCGTGACGCAGCAAGATCTCGGATGCTCGGGGTCCGATATTCTCCGCGACCCATCTCTCCAGCCTTGCCGAAAAGCCGTTTGCTTTTGCCGTGTAGGCTGCAAAGTCAGCGGCGTCGTTAAGCGCCAGACTCTCATCGAAGAGCCGGTTCGCCTCGGAATTGAACGCTCTCAGCGTTGCGAGATTTTCCGCGCGGCCGGATTCACGATGCTCCTTCTGCCACGCAAGAAGGCTTGCCATCGACAAGGTGAAGACGGTGAAAACCACCAGATAGATGCGCAGCGAGATCGAGCGCGAAAAATATTGGCCCCATAAGCCCAGCGCCGCCACAACGACCATTCCGGTCGCCGAGGCCATAGCCCAACTGCCGAATGCATTCCAGCAATGGATGTCGGTGGATAACGCCATGGGGCGAGCCTAGCCGCGGATTGCGGGGAAAAGCGAGTGGGGTTTTGCGGTCACAAAACTGGAACCTTCGAATTCTCCCAAAGCCGATCGCGCAACGTGTCGCGGCAACGCAGTTTCAACAGGGCAGAGCGGATTTGTTGTCCCGGACCTCGCTGAGGCGCTCGAACCCCTCCACCGCCACCGCCGACAAGAATGGCAGGCTCTGGATGATCAGGATCGCGGCAAACAAATCGGTCCCCAGCAGCCGGTAGAAATTGGTTGCAAACACCGTGATGCCGCCCGCGACCAGAAGCGCACCAAGCACGGCTTCGGGTATCGCCGTAAAGCGGAACTGGATGATGCCGCCCCCGCCCTTGCGGGTACGATGGAAAAAGTTTTCCCGCGCCGGGAGTGCGGCCTTGAACGCCGCGCTCGCGAC
>DATGGY010000014.1:0-13911 GCA_035308285.1 Bradyrhizobium sp.
CGGCCCGACATAGTCTTCAATCCGAGGGGGCAGCAAACTGGGTTGCTCACGGCTATCGCCGCTCTTGAATGCATGATTCGTCATAGGCCGAATCGTACACCAACTCTCAAAAATGCCGAGTTCTTGCCCAGCCTCGACGGGCAAATCAGTGTCGCGGTCGCATGCCTATCAAGCGCCGGCTGTCAAGTAGGCTTGCACAGCTTTGCCTTTCGGATAGGCTGTCAATCAAAATCAAAATGAACGCAAGCGCCGGTTCCTACGGCGTTGGGGCTCAATGGGAGGGAGGCAACCATGCTTCGCAAATGGTCATTGGCGATTGTCGGCGCAATTCTGATTTTGGCTGGCGGAGTGCTCGCTTATCTGACGCAAACCTCTGGCGGCATCCAGATCAAGGATGTGCGCTTTGCCGGCGCCAAGGGCAACACCATGAGCGCCCTGCTCTACATCCCGCCGAACGCGACCGCCAAGACGCCGGCGCCGGGCATTCTGGCCGTGCACGGCTACATCAACTCGCGCGAAACCCAGGATGGTTTTGCCATCGAATTTGCCCGCAGGGGTTACGTGGTGCTGGCGCTCGACCAGACCGGCCACGGCTACAGCGATCCGCCTTCTTTCGCCAACGGCTTTGGCGGCCCCGATGGGCTCGCTTATCTGCGCAGCCTCGACATCGTCGACAAGAACAATATCGGGCTTGAGGGGCATTCGATGGGCGGCTGGACCGTGCTTGCCGCCGCCAGCGTCATGCCCAATGACTACAAGTCGATGGTGCTCGAGGGCTCCTCGACCGGCGCACCGTTCGCCGCCGAGGGCACGGCGAGCTGGCCGCGCAATGTCGCGCTGGTGTTCGCGCAATACGAGGAATTTTCAACGCTGATGTGGGGTGTCGAGAAGGCGCGTGACGTCACGCAGAGTCCAAAACTCCAGGCGCTGTTTGGCACGCAAGCGGCGGTCGAACCCGGCAAGGCCTATGGCGACGCCGCGCAAGGCACCGCGAGGGTCCTGTACACGCCCGCGATCACGCATCCGGCCGAGCATATTTCGCCTCAGGCGATCGGCTACAGCCTCGACTGGTTTGCCAAGACCTTGCAAGGCGGCACGCCGCGTCCCTCCGACGACCAGATCTGGTTCCGCAAGGAGATCGGCACGCTGGTCGCGCTGATCGGCTTTGTCGTGCTTCTGCTCGGGGTGTTCGACGGCCTGCTCGAAGTGCCGGTCTTCTCCCGCTTGAGGGCGCCGGAGGCTGCCGCCGCACCGGCCCAGGCCGCGACAAGCGGCCGCCGCTGGACCGCGGCCTTCATTCTATCCGCCTTCATTCCCGCGCTGACTTATTATCCGGCCTTCGCGCTGGGCGGCACCTTCGTGACGCCATCCCACTACTTGCCCCAGGGGATCACCAACCAGATCATGGTCTGGGCCCTGATCAACGGGCTGATCGCGCTTGTTCTGATGCCGTTCGCGCCCAAACGCGTGAGCCGGAGCGGAATCATCGCACCCTCGATCCTGATCGCCCTGATCACGGCGATCGTCGGCTATGCGGCGCTTTGGCTCTCGGATCTCGCCTTCAAGATCGACTTTCGGTTCTGGATCGTGGCGCTAAAGCTGATGAGCGCAAAGCAATTCCTGATCTTCTTGATCTATCTCCTGCCGTTCACGGCGTTTTTTGTGGTCGCGCTTCACGTTCTGCACCGGAATTTCTCGATCCCAGGCGCGCCGCGCGCAGCACTTTACCTGACCAACATTCTGGCGCTGACGCTGGGCTTCATCGTGCTGGTGGGCCTGCAATACGCTATGCTTTGGCTGTCGGGAAAACTGTTCAATCCCCTGCCCGACCCGGCCTTCGTGCCGCTTTCGACCATCATCGCCATCCAGTTCGTGCCGCTTTTCGCGATCGCCGCCATCATCGCCACATTCACCTGGCGGCGCACCGGCTCGAGCCTGCCGGGCGCATTGATCTGCGGCCTCTTCATCACCTGGTACATCGTGGCAGGCACGGCGACTCAGGCGGCGTTTTAGAGCGTTTTCGAGCGAAGTGGATACCGGTTCGCGTGAAGAAAACGCGTCAAAACAAGAATCTAGAGCTTCGGTTCTGATTCGATCAGAACCGATAATGCTCCAGGCCAAAAGATGGGCTAAAACTGCATAACGCCTTGGCTTTCGCCAGGGCGTCTGCGGTGCTATAGCGCGCATATCATTCCAATCCCGAAACGCGCGATTCCAAAAAGGCCCTATTCCCCATGGCAAAAATCAAGGTGACCAACCCCGTCGTCGAACTCGATGGCGACGAGATGACCCGGATCATCTGGCAGTACATCAAGGACAAGCTGATCACCCCGTTCCTCGATATCAACCTGATGTATTTCGACCTCGGGATGGAATACCGCGACAAGACCAACGATCAGGTCACGGTCGACGCCGCCAACGCCATCAAGAAGGTCGGCGTCGGCGTCAAATGCGCCACCATCACCCCCGACGAAGCCCGGGTGAAGGAATTCGGCCTGAAGGAAATGTGGAAATCGCCGAACGGCACCATCCGCAACATCCTTGGCGGCGTGATTTTCCGCGAGCCCATCATCTGCAAGAACGTGCCGCGGCTAGTGCCGGGCTGGACCAAGCCGATCATCATCGGCCGCCACGCCTCTGGCGACCAATATCGCGCCACCGACATCAAGTTTCCCGGCAAGGGCACGCTGACGATGAAATTCGTCGGCGAGGACGGCGCCGTGATTGAGCGCGAGGTGTTCAAAGCGCCCAGCTCCGGCGTCGCCATGAGCATGTACAATCTCGACGATTCGATCCGCGATTTTGCCCGGGCTTCCCTGACTTACGGTCTCAACCGCGGTTATCCGGTCTATCTGTCGACCAAGAACACCATCATGAAAGTTTACGATGGCCGCTTCAAGGACATCTTCGAGGAAATCTACGAGAAGGATTTCAAGAAGGATTTCGAGGCCAAGAACCTGACCTACGAACATCGGTTGATCGACGATATGGTGGCGTCGGCCCTGAAGTGGTCGGGCGGTTACGTCTGGGCCTGCAAGAATTACGATGGCGACGTGCAGTCCGACACGGTAGCGCAAGGCTATGGCTCGCTCGGCCTGATGACTTCGGTCCTGATGACGCCCGATGGCAAGACGGTGGAAGCCGAGGCCGCCCACGGTACCGTGACGCGGCATTATCGCGAGCATCAGAAGGGCAAGGAGACCTCGACCAATTCCATCGCTTCGATCTTTGCCTGGACCCAGGGGTTGTCGCACCGCGCCAAACTCGACAACAACGAGGCGCTGGCGAAATTCGCCAAGACGCTGGAAAAGGTTTGCGTCCAGACCGTCGAGGCCGGTTTCATGACCAAGGACCTCGCGCTGCTGGTCGGCGCCGACCAGCGCTGGCTTTCCACCACGGGCTTCCTCGACAAGGTCGCGGAAAACCTCACCAAGGCAATGGCGGCATAACCGATCGGCTGTTCTTAAACCGTCATTGCGAGCGTAGCGAAGCAATCCATGGAGCCACATAGCAAGAATGGATTGCTTCGTCGCTTTGCTCCTCGCAATGACGTCATACTCGGAGGGCGGGCATGAAATTTCCTGGTAGGTCGACAATGGCCTTGCTGCTGCTGTCGAGCGCGCAGGTCGGCGTTTCGGCCGCCCTAACACCGCTTCCTGACGTCATCGCCGCGCCGGGAGAAACCACCGTGCTCAGCGTCCACGCCGAGGGCGCGCAAGTATACGAATGCAAGGCCGGCGCCGATGGCAAGTTGGCCTGGGCGTTCCGCGAGCCGATCGCCACGCTTTTGGTCGATGGCAAGACGGTCGGCCGGCATTATGCCGGGCCGAATTGGGAGCACGCCGACGGCAGCGCGGTGGTCGGCAAGGTTGCCGGCAACGCGCCGGGGGCGAGCGCCGATGATATCGCCTGGCTGAAGCTTCAGGTGGTCGCTTCACGCGGCAACGGCGTCCTCACCGGCGTAACGACGGTGCAACGTATCAACACCAAAGGCGGCAAGCTCGAGGGCGCCTGCGACAAAGCAGGCTCGTTCAAGAGCGCGCCCTACTCCGCGGAATATGTGTTCCTGCGCAAGGGTTGAGCGGCGCGGGTTCCTCGCCGCGCGCTTGGGCTATTTCTCCGCCGGCTGATCGTCATGCGAGGCTTGGACGAGTTCGGCGGTGGCGAGATCGCCTCGCTCGGCCAGGCGCGCTTTCGCCGTCTTGTGAACATGCGAGGCGAGCGCGGGCACGCGCTGGAGCAGCGCGTGGAAGTCCTGCGCATCGAGCACCAACAGCCTCGTCTTGCGCATCGCCGTCACCGTGCCGCTTCGATTGGTTTGGTGCAAAAGCGCGATTTCGCCAAAGAATGTGCCGTCCGAAAGCCGGATGCGCCGGTTCGGCAACGCGATCTCGACCTCGCCCGCGGTGATGAAATACATCGAGGACGCGATATCGCCACGCCGCACAATGATCTCGCCGGACTCGATGGTCTGCGCCCTTAACAGCCGCATGATATCGGCGATTTCGGCGGCGGAAAGATGGGAGAACAGCGGCACCCGCGCCAGCATCCCCCACGTCACCACGAAATCGCGCCGCCTCACCTCGTCGGCAAAGGCGGTGGAGATGATCGCCACCGGCAGCGCGATCATCGCCAGGCCGCCGATGATGGCGAACACCGACACCATCTTGCCCAAGGGCGTGACCGGAATGACATCGCCGTAACCGACGGTGCCCAGCGTCACGATCGCCCACCACATGGCTTGGGGAAGGGTGCCCAATTTGTCGGGTTGCGCGTCGCGTTCGATGGCATAAAGCAGCGAAGCAAACACCAGCACCGCGCCGGCCAGAATCACAAGGCAGCCGAACAGCGTTCGCCGCTCGGCGTGAAGCGCGGCCAGCAGCGAGCGCATCGCCGGCGAATACCGCACGAGTTTGAAGAATGGCAGCACGCCGACCAGCGCCAGCGCGGCGCGGTCTCCGACCACGAGCGCGATCGCCGCCGGCAAAAAGGCCAACAGATCGATGATGCCGAGGCTCGACAGGGCATATTCGATCCGGTCCTGTGCAGGCGATTTCTTCCCCGGCGAATGGCCGACCACGCTCCACAGCCGGGCCGCATATTCGAGCCCAAACACCAGCACCGCGCCGATTTTGACCGTCGAGAAAAACCAGCCAAAACGCGCATTGAATTCCGGCACCGACGCAAAGATCATGGCCAGCACGTCGATAATGACGATGGCGATAATCAATGTTGCGAAGCTGGAGCCGCCGGAACCAGCCAAATGATCGTGTTCGAGCAGTTCGTAAAGGCGATCCCGAAGATCGGGGTCGTTCAGCCGCCCGGTTCGCGGAAAGATCGCCACTGCCAGTGTCCTACATCTTGTCCAAGTTCGCGCATCTTCAACAGCGCCCTCCGACGCGAACTTGGGCGATCAAAGGGATCCGAAATCTAGGCCCTTTGGGCGGCCCGCGACTTGATATTCCTCAATAATTTTATGGCCCGCCGACCAGGATTAGGCGCCGGCCATGGCCTTTTCAATCGCCGAGAGCGCCGCATCCGCCTTGGCGCCATCGGGCCCGCCGGCCTGCGCCATGTCGGGCCGTCCGCCGCCGCCCTTGCCGCCCAGGACCACCGAGGCGACGCGCGCCAAATCGACCGCGTTGTAGCGCGAGGTGAGGTCGGAGGTGACGCCGACGACCACGCCGGCCTTGCCGTCGCCGGTGACGCCGACGATGGCCACCACGCCGGAGCCAAGCTGCTTCTTGCCGTCATCGGCAAGGCTCTTGAGGTCCTTCATTTCGATGCCTTCGACCGCGCGCGTCATCAGCTTGACATTGCCGACTTCGCGGATACCCGCGGCACTCCCCGCTCCGTTCGAGGCGGCCGTACCGCCGCCCATCGCCAGTTTCTTGCGCGCATCCGCCAGATCGCGCTCGAGCTTCTTGCGCTCTTCCAAGAGCGCAGCGATCCGCACCGGCATCTCCTCGAGCGGCGCGCGGAGCTCGGAGGCGGCAGACTTCGCAAGTTGCATCGTCTCGTTGGCGTGCTTGCGCGCATAGCGTCCGGTCAAAGCTTCGATGCGGCGAACGCCAGACGACACCGCGCTTTCGCCGGTCACCGAGATGAAGCCGATATCGCCGGTGCGGCGCACATGGGTGCCGCCGCACAATTCCACCGACCAGCCGAGCGCGTTGGCACCGTGCTCCCGCGCGCTTTTCCCCATCGAAACCACACGCACCTCGTCGCCATATTTTTCACCGAACAGCGCGCGGGCGCCGGCTTCGCGCGCATCGTCCACCGCCATCAGGCGCGTGGTGACCTCGTCATTTTCGAGCACCACCTCATTGGCGATATCCTCGACGCGCGCGAGCTCTTCCGGCGTGATCGGCTTTGGATGGACGAAGTCGAAACGCAGACGGTCCGGCGCCACCAGCGAACCGCGTTGCGCGATGTGATCGCCGAGCACCTGGCGCAACGCCTCATGCAACAGATGCGTCGCCGAATGGTGGGCTCTGATCGAAGAGCGCCTTAAATGATCGACTTCCAGCTGAAGGGCGGTGCCAGGCGAAAGCGCGCCCTGCTCCACGGTGCCGAGATGGACAAAGAGATCGCCGGCCTTCTTCTGCGTATCGGTGACGCGAAAGCGCGCGCCCTCGCCGGTCAGGATGCCGCTATCGCCGACCTGGCCGCCGGACTCGGCGTAAAACGGCGTCTGGTTCAGAACGATCGCGCCGCTCTCGCCCTTGGCGAGGCGCCCGACTTCGTTGCCATCCTTCACCAGCGCGCCGACGACGCCCTCGGCATCTTCGGTCTCGTAGCCGAGAAATTCGGTGGCGCCGAGTTTTTCGCGTAAGGCAAACCAGACGGCTTCGCTGGCGGTATCGCCGCTTCCCGCCCAGGCCGCGCGCGCCTTCGCGCGCTGGCGCTCCATCGCATCGGTGAAAGATGCGACGTCGACGCTGATCCCGCGGTTGCGCAGCGCATCCTGGGTGAGATCGAGCGGAAAGCCGTAAGTATCGTACAGCGTAAACGCCGTGTCGCCGTCGAACATGTCGCCCTTTTTCAAGGAGGCGCTCTTCTCATCGAGGATCGAAAGGCCGCGTTCCAGCGTCTTGCGGAATCGCGTTTCTTCCAGCCGCAAGGTTTCCTCGATCAGGGTCTCGGCGCGCACCAGCTCCGGATAGGCTTGGCCCATTTCACGCACCAGTGCCCAGACCAGCCGATACATCAGCGGCTCCTTGGCGCCGAGCAATTGTGCATGGCGCATGGCGCGGCGCATGATCCGGCGCAGCACGTAACCGCGGCCCTCGTTTGAGGGCAACACGCCGTCGGCGATCAAAAACGACGACGCGCGCAGATGGTCGGCAATCACGCGCAACGAAGCTTTCTGCTCGCCTTGCGGATCGGCGCCGGTCAACTCGGCGATGGCGCGGATCAACGCGACAAAGAGATCGATGTCGTAATTGTCGTGCTTGCCCTGAAGCACGGCTGCGACGCGCTCAAGGCCCGCGCCGGTATCGATCGACGGCTTCGGCAGCGGATTGCGAACGCCAGGCGAAACCTGCTCGTATTGCATGAACACGAGATTCCAGATTTCGATGAAGCGGTCGCCATCGGCTTCCGGCGAACCCGGCGGGCCGCCCCAGATCTTGTCGCCGTGGTCGTAGAAGATTTCCGAGCACGGCCCGCAGGGGCCGGTATCGCCCATCTGCCAGAAATTATCCGAGCCCGCGATGCGGATGATCCGCGATTCGGGCAGCCCTGCGATCTTCTTCCACAGGCCGAACGCCTCGTCGTCGTCGACATAGACGGTGGCCGTGAGCTTGTCCTTCGGCAGGCCGAATTCCTTGGTCACCAGATTCCACGCCAGCTCGATGGCGCGATCCTTGAAATAGTCGCCGAACGAGAAATTGCCGAGCATCTCGAAAAAGGTGTGATGCCGCGCAGTATAGCCGACATTGTCGAGATCGTTGTGCTTGCCGCCGGCGCGCACGCATTTCTGCGAGGTGGTGGCGCGCACGTAAGGGCGCTTCTCGACGCCGGTAAAGACGTTCTTGAACTGCACCATGCCGGCATTGGTGAACATCAGCGTCGGGTCGTTGCGCGGCACCAGCGGCGACGACGGCACGATTTCGTGGCCGTTATCGGCGAAGAATTTAAGAAATGTCGATCTGATCTCGTTAACGCCGCTCATTTTGGTCCAATCGCAAAGTACCCGGGATTGACCGCCAATGGGACCAATGCTCCGGCGAGACGCTTTTAGACAAGGGTACCAGCGCTGTCCAGAAACTGTGCAGGCCAATCAGAGGCTTGGCCGGCATGAGCGCAAAACCCGGTGACGGATGCTGCGACTGCGTTGACAGCCTTGGCGCGGCTGTGTTTTCTTCCTATCTGTTCGATACAGTCACGTCGGGAGAGATCGGCTTTAATGCCGGCGCCGAAGGAGCAACCGCCCCGGAAACTCTCAGGCAAACGAACCCTCGTGACCAGGACAGCATCTGGAAAGAGGCACGCTAGGGTTTGACCCGGACGTGCCCGCCGACGGGATAATACTCTCAGGCACAGCGACAGATGGGGCTTTCTGGGTTTTTGAGGGAAATCACCCCTCGAAAAATCCGCGAGGGCTCTGTGATGCTTGTGACTGACGGTCGATCCACCTCTCCACCATCGCTGAAGCAAACCCCGCTGCACGCCCTGCATGTCGCAAGCGGCGGCAAAATGGTGCCCTTTGCCGGCTACGACATGCCGGTGCAGTACGGCACCGGCGTCCTGCGGGAACATCTGCATACCCGCAACAGCGCCGGCCTGTTCGACGTCTCGCATATGGGCCAGATCGCGCTCCGGCCGAAATCCGGCAGGCTGGAAGATGCGGCGCTGGCGCTGGAGCGGCTGGTGCCGCAGGACATTGCCGCGCTTGCGCCGGGACGGCAGCGCTATGCGCAGTTTACCAGGGACTCAGGCGGCATTCTCGACGACCTGATGGTGGCGAATTTCGGCGACCACCTGTTTCTGGTCGTCAACGCCGCCTGCAAGGCCGACGACGAAGCGCATCTGCGCGACCGCCTTTCGGATATTTGCGTTGTTGAGCCCCTTCACGGCCGCGCGCTGATCGCGCTGCAGGGGCCAAAGGCGGAATCGGTGCTGACCAGGTTCTGCACCGACGTATCCACGATGCGGTTCATGGATGCGGGCCCGCGCCGCGTCGGCGGCATCGAGTGCTTCGTCTCGCGCTCCGGCTATACGGGCGAAGACGGGTTTGAGATTTCGGTCCCGGCTGACGACGCCGAGCGGCTGGCAAAGGACTTGCTGGCCGACAGCAGCGTTTTGCCGATCGGGCTTGGGGCGCGGGACAGCCTCAGGCTGGAAGCCGGGCTTTGTCTTTACGGCCACGACATCGACACCTCAACGACGCCTGTCGAGGGCGCGCTCGAATGGTCCATTCAAAAAAGCCGCCGCAAGGGCGGCGCGCGCGCCGGCGGATTTTGTGGCGCGGATTTGATCCTGGCCCAGCTCGAGGCAGGCGCGCCGCGCCGCCGCGTCGGGTTGCGGCCCGAAGGCCGCGCGCCGGTGCGCGAGGGCGCGCCGTTATTCGAAGACGCCGTGTCCCTCCTGCCGATCGGCGCGGTCACCTCGGGCGGTTTTGGTCCTAGTCTAAATGCGCCAATCGCGATGGGTTATCTGCCCTCGCCGCTAGCCACGCCCGGCGGGCTGGTTTTTGCGGAAGTGCGCGGCCAACGCCTGCCGCTGCGGATCGCGCCGATGCCGTTCGTTCCCAACACTTATAAACGCTGACTTGCAAGCGCAGAGGACCTGTCATGACGACGCTTTACACCCCCGACCACGAATGGCTCCGCATCGAGGGCGACGTCGCCACCATCGGCGTCACCGACTACGCGCAATCGCAGCTCGGCGACGTCGTGTTTGTCGAACTGCCGAAGGTCGGCCGCAACTTGAAGAGAGCGGAGGCCGCCGCCGTGGTCGAATCGGTCAAGGCCGCTTCCGACGTCTACGCGCCGATCTCGGGCGAGGTAATGGAGGTCAATGAGACGCTCGCAGCCGAGCCCGCGCTGGTCAATTCCGACGCCGCAGGCAAGGCGTGGTTCTTCAAGGTGAAGATCGCCGACAAAAGCGAACTCGGCGGGCTGATGGATGAGGCCGCGTATGAGAAACACATCGCGTGACATGATGAGGCAAGCCGCGGCACCAAGACTGTCATCGCCCGGCTTGACCGGGCGACCCAGTACTCCGCGGCGTCTCGGTTCAATCACTGGCGTCCCGGCGTACTGGATACCCCGCTTTCGCGGGGTATGACGAGTGGTGGTTGGTGGATGCCCGCATCCGCCGAGCACGACGACACTAGAGGAAAACCCAATGACCGCGCCGCTCCGAACGACCGATGAACCCGCTGCCACCTTCGTGCGCCGCCATATCGGCCCCTCGCCCCGCGACGTCGCCGCGATGCTCGAGACCGTGGGCGCGGCAAGCCTCAACGCGCTGATGGCCGAGACCTTGCCCGCGTCGATCCGGCAGCGGGCGCCGCTCGATCTTGGGCCGCCGCTTGGCGAGACCGAAGCGATCGCGCATATGCGCGAGCTTGCCTCGAAAAATCTCCTCTTCACTTCGCTGATCGGCCAAGGCTATTCCGGCACGATCCTGCCGGCAGTGATCCAGCGCAACGTCCTGGAAAATCCGGCCTGGTACACGGCCTATACGCCGTATCAACCGGAGATCAGCCAGGGCCGGCTGGAAGCGTTGTTCAACTTCCAGACCATGATCTGCGATCTCACCGGCCTCGATGTCGCCAACGCCTCGCTGCTCGATGAGGCGACCGCGGCAGCCGAAGCCATGGCGCTGGCCGAGCGCGCGACGCAATCGAAAACCAAATCGTTCTTCGTCGATCGCGAAGTGCATCCGCAGACGCTTGCCGTGCTGCGCACCCGCGCCGAGCCGCTGGGCTGGAATCTGATCGTTGGCGATCCGCTCGTTGACCTCGACCGCGCCGAGGTGTTCGGATGTCTTCTGCAATATCCGGGCACGTCGGGCACCATCCGCGATTTGCGCCCGGCGATCGCGGCGCTGCACGCCAAGGGCGCGCTCGCTATAGTCGCCGCCGACCTCCTGGGCCTGACGCTGCTGGCTTCGCCGGGCGAGCTCGGCGCCGACGTTGCCATCGGCTCGGCGCAACGCTTTGGCGTACCCTTAGGCTATGGCGGCCCGCATGCGGCCTATATGGCGGTGCGCGATGCGCTGAAGCGCTCGTTGCCCGGCCGCATCGTGGGGCTATCGATCGATACGCGCGGGCAGCCGGCCTATCGGCTGGCGCTGCAGACCCGCGAGCAGCATATCCGCCGCGAGAAGGCGACGTCCAATATCTGCACCGCGCAGGTGCTGCTGGCGATCATCGCCTCGATGTATGCGGTCTATCACGGGCCCGAAGGGTTGACCCATATCGCCCGTTCGGTGCATCGCCGCACGGCGGTGCTGGCGGCGGGATTGCGCAAGCTCGGCTTTGCGCCGCGGGCCGAAGCGTTTTTCGATACCGTGACGGTGAATGCGGGCGGGAAGCAAAGCGAAATCCTCGCCCGCGCGGCTGCCGGGAAGATCAATTTGCGTATTGGCGAGGGCACGCTCGGCATCGCGCTCGACGAGACCACGACACCGGCCATTGTCGAGTCGGTATGGCGTGCCTTCGGCGGCAAGCTCGCCTATGGCGAAGTGGAAGCCGAAGCGCCCGAGGCGCTGCCGGAGGAACTGAAACGCACAAGCGCGTTCCTCACCCATCCGGTGTTTCACGCCCATCGTTCGGAAACCGAATTGTTGCGCTACATGCGCAAGCTCAGCGACCGCGATCTCGCGCTCGACCGCGCGATGATTCCATTGGGCTCCTGCACCATGAAGCTGAACGCAACCACCGAAATGATCCCGCTGACCTGGAGCGAATTCGGCCAACTGCATCCGTTCGCCCCGCGCGAACAGGCGGCGGGCTATCGCGCCTTGTTCGAACGCCTGGAAAAATATCTGTGCGACATCACCGGCTATGACGCGATTTCGCTGCAGCCGAATTCCGGCGCGCAGGGCGAATATGCCGGGCTGCTTGCGATCCGCGCCTATCACACCGCGCGCGGCGAAGGTCATCGCAACGTCTGCCTGATCCCCTCCTCCGCCCACGGCACAAATCCGGCGTCCGCGCACATGGCGGGCATGGAGGTCGTGGTGGTGGCATGTAACGCGCGCGGCGACGTCGATGTCGGCGATTTGCGCGCAAAAGCCGAACAGCACGGCAACAACCTTGCGGCCATCATGATCACCTATCCCTCGACCCACGGCGTGTTCGAGGAGCACATCCGCGACATCTGCGACATCGTGCACGGCCATGGCGGACAGGTCTATCTCGACGGCGCCAACCTGAACGCGCAAGTGGGCCTAGCGCGGCCCGGCGACTATGGCGCCGACGTCAGCCATCTCAACTTGCACAAGACCTTCTGCATTCCCCACGGCGGCGGCGGCCCGGGGATGGGGCCGATCGGCGTCAAGGCGCACCTTGAGCCATACCTGCCGGGGCATCCAACCAACGGCAAGACGCCGGTCGGCCCGGTTTCGGCCGCTCCTTACGGCTCGCCGTCGATCCTGACGATTTCCTATCTCTACATTTTGATGATGGGCGGCGAAGGCCTCAAGCGAGCCACCGAGATCGCCATCCTCAATGCCAACTACATCGCATCGCGACTGGATGCGCATTTCCCGATGCTTTATCGCAACGAGAAGGGACGCGTCGCGCACGAATGCATCGTCGATCCGAGGCCGTTGAAGGCGTCAAGCGGCGTCACCGTCGACGATATTGCCAAGCGCCTGATCGACTACGGCTTCCATGCGCCGACCATGAGTTTTCCGGTGCCGGGCACGCTGATGATCGAGCCGACCGAGTCGGAGTCCAAAGCCGAGCTGGACCGGTTTTGCGATGCGATGATTGCGATCCGGCGCGAAATCGCCGAAATCGAGAACGGGCGCTTTGAGGTCGAGGCTTCGCCGCTCCGGCACGCGCCGCACACGGTGCACGACATCGCCGACGACGCCTGGCAGCGGCCCTATGGCCGCGCCGAGGGCTGCTTCCCCGCCGGCACCTCGCGCACCGACAAATACTGGAGCCCGGTGGGCCGCGTCGACAATGTCTATGGCGACCGCCATCTGGTGTGCTCGTGCCCGCCGGTCGAGGATTACGCACAAGCGGCGGAATAGCGATAATCTCCCAATCCGCCATGGCCGGGTTTATCCTGGCCATCCACGTCTTTGGTTCAGCAAGCAAGTAAAACATGGATGCCCGGGGTTCCGGATCAGTCCGCCATCGCGGACTGTCCCGAATGACGGCAAGAATCACTCCTCCGCCGCCTCCGGCGCGTCGCCGTCGGCGTCGCGCTCGGGGGTGCCGGCGAGAATCTGCTCGGCGATCAGGCCGGAGTTCTGGCGGATAGCCGTTTCGATCTTTGCGGTGATATCGGGATTGGCCTTGAGGAAGGCCTTTGCGTTCTCGCGCCCCTGCCCGAGGCGCTGGCTGTCGTAGGAGAACCAGGCGCCGGATTTTTCGACAATGCCGGCCTTGACGCCGAGGTCGAGGATTTCGCCCATCTTGGAGACGCCCTCGCCATACATGATGTCGAATTCGACCTGCTTGAACGGCGGCGCCAGCTTGTTCTTGACGACCTTGACGCGGGTGGTGTTGCCGACCACTTCGTCGCGCTCCTTGATGGCGCCGATGCGGCGAATGTCGAGGCGGACGGAAGCGTAGAATTTCAGCGCGTTGCCGCCGGTGGTGGTTTCCGGCGAGCCGTACATCACGCCGATCTTCATCCGGATCTGGTTGATGAAGATCACCATGGTGTTGGATTTGTTGATCGAGGCGGTGAGCTTGCGCAGCGCCTGGCTCATCAGCCG
>DATGGY010000015.1:0-6307 GCA_035308285.1 Bradyrhizobium sp.
TCTGCGGCCGGATCGGTGAAATCCGCGTTGTCTAAAGCCATCAGCACGGGCGGCAGCAAGGGATCGTCGGGGCTTATAGTCGACATCAGCGCCAATTGCTCCGGCGTAAGGTCGTGGGCTTTGCGCGGCCAGGGCGCGAGCGCCAGCAGGACGTCGCGCTCGGCCGTCACCTTCCATAGTTCTTCGGTGATGAACGGCATGAACGGGTGCAGCAATTTGAGGATTTCGTCACGCGCCCAGGCCACCATCGCGCGGGTCTCGGACTTGGTACCGCCCTCCTCGCCGATCAACACTGGCTTTGCCAATTCCAGATACCAGTCACAATAGACGTTCCAGACAAAGCGATAGATCGCATTCGCGGCATCGTTAAAACGATAGTCTTCGATCGCCTCGGTGACCTCGCGCGTCGCGCGCACGGTCTCGTGCGCGATCCAGCGGTTCAACGTTTGCGTCGCCTTCGTGGGATCGAAATCTCCGGGCAACGCGCAGGCATTCATCTCGGCAAAACGGCACGCATTCCAAAGCTTGGTCGCGAAATTGCGGTTGGTCTCGACGAGTTGCGGTGACAGCTTGATGTCGTGGCTGTGCGCAGCGCCGCGCGCCAATGCGAAGCGAAGTGCATCCGCGCCATAGTCGTCGATAACGTGAAGGGGATCGATGACGTTGCCTTTCGACTTCGACATCTTCGCGCCCTTCTCGTCGCGGACCAGGCGGTGGATATAGACCGTCGCAAATGGCGTCTGCTTCATGAAATGCAGGCCCATCATCATCATCCGCGCGACCCAGAAGAAAATGATATCCCAACCTGTGACCAGCACGTCGGTCGGATAATAGCGTTTCACTTCCGGCGTCTCGTCGGGCCATCCTAACGTCGAGAACGGCCACAATGCCGAAGAAAACCAGGTGTCGAGCACGTCCTCGTCGCGGGCGATGAAGCCGGCGCGCTTGTTGCGGTCAAGCGCCATCTCCCGCCCCTGCTCCGGCGTGATGACTTCTTGCTCGACGTAATAGCCGAGCGCGTGGCCGATCGCCTCCTCCTCCGTCTCGGCAACGAATGCCTTGCCGTCCGGCCCGTACCATGCGGGAATTTGATGGCCCCACCAGAGCTGGCGGGAGATGCACCAGGGCTGGATGTTCTCCATCCACTCGAAATAGGTCTTTTCCCAATTTCTCGGCACGATGGTCGTAGCGCCAGAGCGCACCGCCGCAATCGCAGGCTGCGCCAGCGTCCTGGCATCGACGTACCATTGGTCGGTCAGATAGGGCTCGATCACGGCGCCCGAGCGGTCGCCGTGCGGCACCATGTGTGTGTTCGGCTCGATCCGCTCAAGGAAACCGAAATCCTCCAGTCGCGCGACGATCTTCTTGCGCGCGGCGAGACGGTCGACGCCATGCAGTTCTTCGGCGAACTGCATCGCGCCTTCCGGCAGGGCGCGCAGGTAGTCTTCGTTGCCGACCAGCGTAAGCGCTGCCTCCTGATCGAACACATTGATCTGCGGTAAATTGTGCCGGCGTCCGACCTCGAAATCGTTGAAATCATGCGCCGGCGTTACCTTGACGGCGCCCGAGCCCTTTTCGGGATCGGAATATTCGTCGGCGACGATCGGAATTCTGCGCCCGATCAGCGGCAGAATCACGTGCTTGCCCACCAGGGGTGCGTAGCGTTCGTCGTCCGGGTGCACGGCAACCGCGGTGTCACCAAGCATCGTCTCTGGCCGCGTGGTGGCGACCACGATGAAGGTGTTGGGGTCGGCCGGGTTAAAGACTTTCCCTTCCAGCGGATAGCGCAAATACCAAAGGCTGCCCTTGACCTCGATCTGTTGCACCTCGAGGTCGGAGATCGCCGTCAAGAGCTTCGGATCCCAATTCACCAGCCGCTTGTCTTTATAGATGAGCCCCTGGCGATGCAGCTCGACGAATACTTTCACCACCGCCCGCGACAGGCCCTCGTCCATCGTGAAACGCTCGCGCGACCAGTCGCAGGAAGCGCCGAGACGCTTCAGTTGATTGACGATGACGCCGCCGCTCTCGGCCTTCCATTGCCAGACCCGCTCGAGAAATTTCGCGCGCCCGAGATCGCGCCGCCCCGGCTGCTGCCGTTCCGTCAGTTGCCGCTCGACCACCATCTGGGTGGCGATACCGGCGTGATCGGTGCCGGGCTGCCACAGCACGTCGCGGCCGCGCATCCGCTCGAAGCGGCAGAGGATGTCCTGCAGGGTGTTGTTCAGCGCGTGGCCCATGTGCAAGGAGCCCGTCACATTGGGCGGCGGGATTACGATCGTGAAGGGTTTTGCGTCGCGCCGCTCCGGGCGCCCGGCGCTGAACGCGCGGCTGTCCTCCCAAATCAGGGACATGCGGGCTTCGATATCGGCGGGCTGGTAGTTCTTCTCGATCATGGCGGTGCAATCATGGATATGGACCGCGCTAGAAAGCCGCACGCAAGCGCCAAGTCAACACGAGGATCAGCTCGGAAACTTAGATAAGCCCGATGTAATGGCTGAATCGCGGCCGGCAATCGGGCGCTGGATCGGGAACGTCAACGCCCGCGCGAGACCCGTTCGATTTCCGCCTTGACGATGCGCTCCACGAGGCCGGGCAAATTGTCGTCGAGCCAGGATTTCAGCATCGGCCTCAGCATCTCCCTGACCAGATCTTCCAGCGTCCGTGCGTTGTTGCTCAGCACCGTATGAGCGAGGCTGTTGAAGGCGGATTCGACCGCCGACACAGTCGAGCGCGATAGAATCTGCTGAGACGCCGGGAGGCTTTCAATAGGCGGCGGTTCGAATGCAGGCTGGGGCGGCACGGTCTTGGCGGCAACCGCTTCGCTAAATTCGAGGTCGTCCGACGGCTCTACCCTCTGAAATGACGCCTGCGGCGGATCCGGAAGAGCCATCTCATCGGTCAGTTCCAGCACATCGCCGTCGGGCGATGGGGGCCGTATCTCTTCCGCAGTCGTCGTCTCATCGAGCCCATTGAGCAGCGCATCAATGTCGTCCTGGCTGTTGGAGGCCGCGGGCGGAGGTGGAGCCGCAGGAGGTGGCGGGGGCGGCGGTGGGGTTGCCATTCTTGGCGGGGGAGGAGCCGGCGGCGGAGGAGCTTCGTTCACCGGCGCCTTCGCAGCCGCCGCCGGCTTTTCCGGCCTGGCGGGAGCTGCGGAGCTGGGCTGCTTTTCGACGGCAGCCGGCTTTGCTTCGTCGTCGGCAATGATTCGCCGGATCGACGCCAGGATCTCCTCCATCGAGGGCTCTTGGACCTTCGCGGGCTGCGTCATCTCCGATTCCACCTCATCAACGCCCTCGACTGCGTTTTACACCAGGCAAGGGAGCAATTTGCCGATTCCGGATATGCGGGCTCGGATTTTCATCACGCCGGCCCGACTTGTCCCCAGATCAAACGCCGCCCGACGCGTCGCGCGGATTTGGCCCCTGCCCGGCATGCCGCAACGTCACGCCCCTAAGGGGTCCGAACGCGAATCGCTCTGCTGCCTCAGAGAAGGGTACGTCAGGGCAACTGACGATAGCAAGCAACGCCAAGGCACATGATTCGAGGTCCATTCGCCGCGCCCACGCGAGGGCGGTGCAGCGAAATGGATCTGCGCTTGTTTCTGATGACGCCGGAAAGTCCGCGATCTCAGGGACGCAGCGACGGCCGCCGTCAGTGGCCGTCGGGAGTCCGAACACCGAACCAGCTGTCGCGCACCTGGTGATAGTGCACACTGGGGTCGTAGACGTTGGTCGGAAGATGGAGCACTTGCGGTGACAGCCGTCCCACGGCGGACAGTACTGCGTATGAGGCGACCACGCGATCATGCTGCGCCGTCACGAGTGCGACACGGGCGTTGACCAGCGCTTGTTGGGCGTTGAGCACGTCGAGCGTAGTCCGCTGCCCGGCCTTGGCCTCTTCGCGCACGCCATTGAGCGCGATCTCAGATGCGGTCACCTGCGCCTGGGCCGACGCCACCTGGGCCTTGCCCGCCACCAATTGCCCCCACGCCGTCACGGTGTTGGCGCGGGTCTGGTCGCGCGTTTGTTCGAGAGCGAGGCGTTGCTGCGCCAGCGATTCCTTGGACTGGCGAATCAGCGAGTACTCCGCGCCACCCTGGTAGACCGGGACCGAGAGCTGCGCGAGCGCCTGAGCAATAAATGTCCGAGGCGCCGTAACGTTTTGCTGGTTGGCCTGCAGCACCGAGGCCTGCACCGTGACCGTTGGCAGCAGCGCGCCTTCGTTTACCTTGACCTGGAGAAAATTGACGTCGATGCCAAACATTGCCGCCGTGACATTCGGATTCTCGACCAGGCTCAGTTCGACGGCGGCAGGCAGCGTCGCCGGCAAAAATCGATCCACGGGAGAACCCGGCGCGAGGGCTTCGGGCTCGTTGCCGATGATGCGGCGGAAATTCGCCTTCGTCGTCACAAGCGTTGCATCGGCGGCCAGCAGTTGCGTCTTGCCGGCGGCAAGTTGGGCCTCCGACTGCGCAACGTCGGTGCGCGTCACCTCGCCGACATTGAAGCGGTCGCGGGTTTGCTTCAGCGTTTGATCGAGAACGCGAACGTTGCTGCGCTGAACCTCGACGATCGCCGCATCGCGCAGATAGTCCATGTAGATGGTGGCCGCCGCAAGCAGGATCGTTTCCTCGAGAACGCGCAGCGCCTCGCGCGCGCCTGAGACCTGACTCTCTGCGGCGCGGGTTTTGTTGCCGGTTTGATTGCCGTTGTAAACCGTCTGCGTAGCTGTAGCGCCGACGCTGGTTGGCGGCGTCGCGCCGTGAAAATCGATGGCCGTTCCAAAATTCGAAAGCGCGTCGCCGTATTGATACCCTGCGCTGGCCGTCACGGCGACCTTGGGACGATAACCCGACAACGCCTGCGGAACGTTCTCGTCGGTGGCTCTGACCGCTGCGCGCTGCGCGTTGAGTTGCGGATTGTTCTGATAGGCGCGCACCAGCGCAGCCTCGATCGTGTCGGCCAAGGCCGGCACCGGGTCCGTCAACCACAATAGGAGCACCGCAGCCGCAGCTCCGGTAACGACCTTCACCCCGTCCATCCCTGGCAATCCAATCTTACCGCCAACCCGTTCAAATGGAGCCCGAAGCAGGTTGTCATGTCATTCCAAACAGATATGCCACCACACCATATTCTGCGCGCAAGGGCTAAGGAACCCCCTGAGGCATGGCGCAGTGGGAAACTCCTGACATGGGGCATCCGGGCCACACTTTGGCATGGAGGTTTGAGGGCCCGACAGAACTAAAAAACGAAGGCTGGAGGCCGTTCGAGCCCAGGCAGGATGGGCACCGCGGCGTCGAAAAGAGACCGATGCCCAAAATCGCCCCGTAACCGCGTCACGATCATGGCCCGCTGCGGCTTGGTCATGGCAAAGGAACCGACCAGCCGGCCGCCCTCCTTGAGCTGCTGGCACAGCCCCTCCGGTGCCACTTCAGTGGCGCCATTGAGAATAATGACGTCATAGGGCGCGGCCGCCGGATCACCCTCGGCGACACCTGCGGTTTTGACCGTGACGTTACCAAGCCCGAGTTCGGCGAACGCGGTCTTGGCCTTCGCGGCGAGCGACGAATCAGGCTCGGTGGCCGTCACCTGCCGGGCCAATTTGGCAGCCAGCGCCGCCAGATAACCGGACGCGCAACCAACCACCAAAAGGTTATCGGTTTTCTTGATATCGGCCGCCTGCAACATCTTGGCCGTCACCGCCGGCTTGATGAGGACTCGCTTGGCCGGCCCGCCGTCGCTGACGTCGAGATCGAGATCAAGATAGGCCAAGGCGCGCTGACTTTGGGGAACAAATACCTCCCGTGGCACTGCAAGCATCGCATCGATAATCCTGATATCGGTGACGTCGCTCGGACGTATCTGACCATCCACCATCTTCTGGCGCGCGGTCAAAAAACCAGACATTGGACAGCCCCAAATGGAGAGCGGCGGTAGCCGCGCAAGGTGACGAGAACGGTGTCATCTTTGATACAAGGCCTGCCAAAACGCAACACGACGATGGCGCCAATCCGGAACCGCCGTCTCCCTGGGTCGAAGGCGCCGTTCACACGACAAAAATGCAATGATTCGCTGCGCGGCCGACCGTCAGTTTCCCGGTTCACGGCGCGCCAGAGAGGCCCAATTCGTGCTTTGCAAGCCCGGGGGGCTTTGTTATACGGCTGCCGCGTGCGAACCTTAAGGTTTCGCCTATTCCTCGGTAGCTCAGCGGTAGAGCATTCGACTGTTAATCGAATGGTCGCTGGTTCGAATCCAGCCCGGGGAGCCAATATCGATCGCGCTGAAGACACGCAGCTTGACGACTC
>DATGGY010000016.1:0-7692 GCA_035308285.1 Bradyrhizobium sp.
CGGGCTTCCTTCGGGCCGACGGTGAAATAGGTGATGAGGTCGAGGAGCTGATATCCGGCCCGGATCAAGCGGTCGAGGCCGGCTTCCTCCAGGGCGAGGGTTTCGAGAAACTCAGCGCGCTCCTCGCGCGACAGCGTCGCAATTTCCGATTCGATCTTGGCCGAGATCGTCACCGCAACCGCGCCCTCCTTCTTGGCGCGCTCGGCAACCGCTTCAGAGAACTTGTTGCCTTTGGCAGCGCAGGTTTCCTCGACATTGCAGACATACAACACCGGCTTCGACGTCAACAGACCGAGCATGCCGAAGGCACGCTCTTCCTCGCTCTTGCGCTCGAGAAGCCGCGCCGGCTTGCCCTCGCGCAACAGGACCAGCGCGCGGTTGACGAGGTCGAGCTGTTCCTTGGCTTCCTTGTCGTTGCCCTTTGCCTTCTTGGTCAGGTTATCGACCCGCTTTTCCAGACTGTCGAGGTCGGCGAGCATCAGCTCGGTTTCGATCGTGTCGATGTCGGCCAATGGCGCGATCTTGCCCTCAACATGGGTGATGTCGGAATCCTCAAAACAGCGCACGACATGGGCGATCGCATCGACCTCGCGAATGGTGGCGAGAAACTGGTTGCCAAGCCCTTCCCCCTTTGAGGCACCGCGCACCAGCCCCGCGATATCGACGAAGGTCAACCGTGTCGGAATGATCTGCGCGGATTTTGCAATTGCGGCGAGCTTCTCCAGTCGGGGATCGGGCACCGCAACCTCGCCGACATTCGGCTCGATGGTGCAGAACGGATAGTTCGCCGCCTGCGCCGCCGCCGTCTCGGTAAGCGCATTGAACAGCGTCGACTTGCCGACATTGGGCAGGCCTACGATACCGCATTTGAATCCCATGATCTGTCCTGAAAAATCCGTATCGCGACCCGCAGCGCGCTAGGCGTCGCCGCCATCGTCCGTGTCGAAAAATCCCTTGCCCTGCATCGCCAAATGCACCCTGTTCTGGAACGTCGAATCCTTGCCACTGGCGAGCAGCCCGGCATTGTCGGCAATCGCCGCGCACAGCGCCTCGACCCACGGCCGATCGCTCTTGGCGAAGTCCGACAGCACATAGCCGTGCACCAATTCCTTGATGCCCGGGTGACCGATCCCCAGCCGCACGCGGCGATAGTCGTTGCCGATATGCGCCGAGACTGAACGAAGCCCGTTATGGCCGGCGATTCCACCGCCGACCTTGACGCGAACTTTGGCGGGAGGCAGTTCGAGCTCATCCTGAAACACGATGATCTCGCCGGCGCCGAGCTTGAAGAAGTTCGCAGCCTCCTGAACCGCGCGGCCGGACTCGTTCATGAAAGTTGCCGGCCGAAGCAAGACGACCCTTTCGTGGTCGAGGATGCCTTCCGCAGTCTCGCCCTGAAAACGGCGGCGCCACGGTGCGAAACCATGACGCCGCGCAATTTCATCGACGGCCATGAAGCCGACGTTGTGCCGGTTATTTGCGTATTTCGCACCGGGATTGCCGAGGCCAACAAAGAGTCGCATGACGCGGCATCCCGCGCCCAATTACTTCTTCTTGTCGCCGCCACTGGCAGGCGCCTTGGCGCCGGCCGCGGGCGCCTTCGCACCGGCAGCCGCGGCAGCGCCAGCCGCCGGAGCAGCAGCACCGGCCGCGGGCGCGGCGGCGGGTGCTCCCGCCGCAGGCGCGGCACCGGCCGCAGGTGCGGCACCGGGCACGGCCGCCGCAGCACCGGCTGCCGCCGCGGCGGCGGCCGCAGCAGCGGCTTTCATTTCTTCGGCGTATCCGGACGGCGGCACGATGGTGACCAGCGTCACGTCCTCGCGCATCAGCGACTTCACACCAGGAGGTAATTTGATGTCGGACAAATGCAGCGAATAGCTGATTTCAAGGCCGCTGACATCGGCATCGATATATTGCGGGATGTTGTCAACAGAGCATTCGAGGTCGATGGTGTGAGTGACGATATTGACGGTGCCGCCCCGCTTCACGCCCGGCGACGACTCAGCCTTCTGGATGTGCAGGGGCACGCTGACGCGAATGGTCGCGCCATCGCCGAGCCGCATGAAATCGACATGGATCGGAAAATCTCGCACCGGGTCGAGATGGAAGTCGCGCGGAATCACGCGGTGCTTCTTGCCCTCTAGGTCGATGTCGTAGATCGTGGTGAGAAACCGGCCGGCCAGGATGCGCTGGCGCAGGTCGGCATCGTCGACCGAAATGGTTACCGGGGGCTCGTTGTTGCCGTAGATCACTCCGGGCACTCTCCCGGCGCGACGCTCAGCCCGGGCGGCCCCCTTGCCGCTCTTCGGACGTGCGGTCGCCTTCAATTCCTTGACGGTCGCCATTGTCTTAAGTCCTTGTTTTTTAAAAAGTTAAAGGCCGCTATCCGCGGCCCGTTTGACGCTCGCGGCAAGCCTCCAGGGGTGCGGGGGCCGCGGACGTGGCGGCGTTCTAGCCCCAAAGTCCCGAAATGACAAGGAAATGCAGGGATTTTTCTCGCGATTTGGACGCTTCCAACCGAAACCAAGGTGTCCACGCCGTTATCGCGTCAAGAAGGCAAGACCAGCCCAACGCTAATTGCCGGACTTGGTCTCCGGCTTGGCCTCCAGCGCAGCAATGCGCGCCTTCAGCGCTTCGTTTTCCTCGCGCGCCAGCCGCGCCATTTCCTTGACGGCCTCGAACTCCTCCCGCTTGACGATATCGAGGTCGTGCAAGATCTTCTCGGCCTGGTTTCGGACGAGGGTGTCGACCTCGCGCTTGACGCCCTGGGCGGCGCCGGCGGCATCGTTCATCAGACGCCCGATCTCGTCGAAAAACCGATTGCTGGTCTGGGTCATCCCTCAAATCTCCGGTCGGCTGAACAGGGTAGCACAGCAAGACAATGGCGATCCGAACGCCGCGGTTCAAGACCGCATTGTGCCCAATCGGCAGCTTGCCTTGTCATGTCCCGCTTTCCTTGCAATCGTATCGCCGCTACCTCATGCCATAAGAAAGCGTGATGCCCTTCCTGACCATCCCCTTTCCGGTTTTCGATCCCGTCGCCATTGCGATCGGCCCGTTCGTGGTCCGCTGGTATGCGCTGGCCTATATCGGCGGCATCGTGCTGGGCTGGATTTATGCGCGCGCGCTGCTCAAGAACGAGAAACTGTGGGGCGGGCCCGCCCCGATCAGCCTTGTTCAGATGGACGATTTCGTCCTGTGGGTGACGATCGGAATCATCGTCGGCGGCCGCACCGGCTATGTGCTGTTCTATAACCCCGCCTTCTTCATGCAGCATCCCGCCGAAATTTTCGAACTTTGGAAGGGCGGCATGTCGTTTCATGGCGGCTTTCTCGGGTGCGTTGCCGCCGTGATCCTGTTCTGCCGCAGGAACAACCTTCCGATCATGTCGCTCGGCGATATCGTCACCGCGGTTGGGCCGATCGGGCTGTTTCTCGGGCGGCTCGCCAATTTCATCAACAGCGAGTTGTGGGGCCGACCGGCGGACTCCAGCGTGCCCTGGGCGATGGTGTTTCCCAATGGCGGGCCGCTGCCGCGCCACCCCAGCCAGCTTTACGAGGCGACACTTGAGGGCATCGTGTTGTTTGCGATCTTGGCGGCGATGATCCGCATCGGCGCCTTGAAACGGCCCGGCCTGATCCTCGGAAGTTTTATCGCGATTTATGGTATTGCGCGTATTATCGGCGAGTTTTTCAGGGAGCCCGACCCGCAGCTCGGATTTTTGTGGGGCGGGCTGACCATGGGCATGTTGCTCTCGTTGCCAATGATCATTGCAGGAGCAATTATTTTTGTGGTGGCATGGCGTCGCAAGACCGCGACGCAGAAGGCGCCGCCCGTTCAAGGGATGTCGTGACCGAATATTCACCGCTGCAGTCCGAGATCAAGAAGCTGATCAAGTCGTCCGGCCCGATGCCGGTGTGGCGCTATATGGACCTGTGCCTGATGCACCCCAAGCACGGCTATTACCTCACCCGCGATCCGCTCGGCCGCGAGGGCGATTTCACCACCGCGCCGGAAGTCAGCCAGATGTTTGGTGAATTGCTGGGGCTGTGGGCCGCCTCGGTATGGAAGGCAATCGGTTCTCCCTCTTTGCTTCGATTGATTGAACTCGGACCCGGCCGCGGCACCATGATGGCGGATGCGCTGCGCGCGCTCCGCGTGCTGCCCCCGCTCTACCAGGCACTCAGCATTCATCTGGTCGAGGTCAACCCGGTGTTGCGCGAAAAGCAGAATGCCACGCTCTCCGGCTCGCGTAACGTTTCCTGGCACGATACCATCGACGACGTGCCGGACGGCCCCTCCGTCATCTTCGCCAACGAGTATTTCGACGTACTGCCGATCCACCAGGCGGTGAGGCGCGAAACCGGCTGGCACGAACGCACCGTCGAGATCGACGACAACGGCAAGCTGGTATTCGGCGCGGCCGATGAACCAATTCCACATTTCGAGGTGCTGCTGCCGCCGCTGGTGCGCGCCGCGCCGGTCGGTGCGGTGTTCGAGTGGCGGCCGGACGCTGAAATCATGAAAATCGCAAGCCGCGTCCGCGATCAGGACGGTGCGGCCTTGATCATCGACTACGGCCATTTGCGCAGCGACGCCGGCGACACGTTTCAGGCCATTGCCCGTCACAGCTTCACCGACCCCTTGAAAAATCCCGGACAGGCCGATTTGACGGCCCATGTCGATTTCCAGGCGCTGGTGCGTGCCACTGAGGACATCGGCGCCCACGTCCACGGCCCGGTGCCGCAGGGCAGCTTTCTCAAGCAACTCGGCATCGAAACCCGCGCGGTAACCCTGATGGCCAAGGCCGCGCCCGAGGTTTCCGAGGATATTTCGGGCGCGCTCCAGCGACTGATCGGCGGCGGCCGCGGCGGCATGGGACAGATGTTCAAGGTGCTCGCGGTTTCGGAGCCACACCTCACCGCGCTCGCAGGCTTCGCCGCGGAGACGGGCGACGACAAGGCCGAAACCCGATGACGCTGGATTCGTCGCTGCTCGCGGCCGTTCCTGGCCTGCGTCACGCCTTCTTCAGCCGCGATGGCGGCGTCTCCGATGGGATCTATGCCAGCCTCAATGGCGGCATCGGCTCGAACGACGACCCGGCCAAAGTTGTGGAAAATCGCCGAAGGATGGCCGCGCATATGGGCGTTGCGCCCGAACATCTTCTCACCGTCTTTCAGATCCACTCGGGCGATGTCGCAGTGGCGTCCGCGCCATGGGACGCCTCGGCGCGCCCGCGCGCGGACGCCATCGTCACCCGCACCGAAGGCCTCGCCATCGGCGTTACCGCGGCCGATTGCGGACCGATCCTGTTTGTCGATCCGAACGCGCGCGTGATCGGCGCGGCGCATGCCGGCTGGAAGGGCGCGCTCACCGGTATTGTGGAATCCACCGTCGAGGCGATGGAAGGACTGGGCGCAGAGCGCGCCAACATCGTCGCCGCGGTAGGTCCCCTGATCCGCCAGCACTCCTACGAAGTCGGCGACGAATTCGTCGAAAGGTTTTTGCAGGTTGATGCGGAGAACGCCCTGTTCTTCCTTCCCGCCGCGCGCGAAGGCCATGCGATGTTCGACCTCGCCGGCTTCATCCGCCAACGGCTCGAAAATGCCGGCGTGCTCGTCGTCGACGACATCGGCGTCGACACCTATTCCGATCCGCGCTGTTTCAGCTACCGACGCTCGGTGCATCGCAAGGAGCCGGACTACGGCCGCCACGTTCACGCCATTGTTCTGGAAGCTTAGCCGTTTGTTTGACGCGTTTTCTTCGCGCGAACCGGCATTCGGCTCGCTCGAAAACGCTATGGTCTCTAGCCGAAGCGCCTCCATGGGAACGAAAATCATCGGTAGACCTCGGCGCATTTTCCCGATATCGCTTTGACCAAATGTGGGACGCGTCAATTACTCTGTTCCAGGCCTGCCGGCTGGCGCCGCGCGGCGCAATCGCCGCCGCTTTGCTGGTCGTGGCTTGCGGGCTCGGCGGCTGTGCCGGCGCCGGCTCGGCCGGCAGCTCGTTTGCGATGGCGAGCACCGCGAGCGGCCCCACCATTGCATTCGAATCCATCGACGGGCCGCCGCCGCAGGTGTTCGAGCGGATGGTCAGCGTGCTCGACAGCGAAGCCAAACTTCGCAGCCTCTCGATCGTGTCCCGCGAGGGCGCCGCTTCTTACCGGGTGCGCAGTTATCTCGCAGCCCAAGTGAACCGCGGCCGCACCATCATCGCCTGGGTCTGGGACGTCTATGACCAGAACCAGCAGCGCGCGCTGCGCCTTTCCGGCGAGGAGCCCGCGGGCAAGGCCGGGCGCGACGCCTGGGCCGCCGCCGACGACCTGGTTTTGCGGAAAATCGCGCAAGCCGGATTGAGCGGGCTGAGCAGCCTCGTCAACGGGACGGCTCCGGCGGATACGCCCCCGCCGCCCGCGCCGGCCAAACGCGGATCTGCGGTCGCGAGCGCCGATCAGCCCGCGCCGGCTTCGCGAGAATGGCGCATCAGCGCGCTCGGCTACACCGGCCATTAGCCAAATCGCCGCGGAAATTGCCATTTTGCCCGGGAAAACCGTCCCCACGGGTTGCCAGCGGGGCCACCCCCTTGATATCACCTCGCTTATTGAAACGCGGTAAGACCGCTTGTTCCGTGGGAATTGCGATATGCTGAACGTTGTATCCAGCAAGACCCGGGGAGAAGCCTCGATGTCGGCCAAGAACGGCTCGATCAAGCTCGTTGCCGGCAATTCCAACCCGGCTCTGGCGCAGGCCATCGCAAGCGGGCTCAAACTGCCGCTGACCAAGGCGGTGGTTCGGCGCTTTGCCGACATGGAAATTTTCGTCGAAATCCAGGAAAACGTCCGCGGCTCGGATGCCTTCATCATTCAGTCGACGTCGTTTCCGGCCAACGACCATCTGATGGAACTCCTGATCATCACCGATGCGTTGCGCCGGTCGTCGGCGCGCCGCATCACGGCCGTGATTCCCTATTTCGGCTATGCCAGGCAGGATCGCAAATCCGGCTCGCGAACGCCGATCTCGGCCAAGCTGGTCGCCAACCTGATCACCCAGGCCGGCGTCGATCGCGTCATGACGCTCGACCTGCATGCCGGCCAAATCCAGGGCTTCTTCGACATCCCGACCGACAACCTCTACGCCTCGCCGGTGATGGTGCGCGACATCCGCGAAAATTTCGACCTCGCCAAGGTCATGGTGGTGTCGCCCGACGTCGGCGGCGTGGTGCGCGCGCGCGGGCTTGCCAAGCGCATCAATACGCCGCTCGCCATCATCGACAAGCGCCGCGAGCGCGCCGGCGAATCCGAAGTCATGAACGTGATCGGCGAGGTCGCCGGATACACCTGCATCCTGGTCGACGATATCGTCGACTCCGGCGGCACGCTGGTGAACGCGGCCGACGCGCTGCTCGCCAACGGCGCCAAGGAAGTCTACGCCTATATTACCCACGGCGTGCTGTCCGGCGGCGCCGTGACGCGCATTACCTCTTCGCGGCTGAAGGAACTGGTAATCACCGATTCGATCCAGCCGACCGAATCGGTGCGCAAGGCCGCCAACATCCGCACGCTTCCGATCGCTTCCGCGATCAGGGTGGCGATCGACAGCGTGCGGATGTTGGAGGCCTTGCTGACCGCTTCCGTCGGCTGGATCGAGTCGGTGATCACGAGCTCCTTCAGCCGCGACGAGGCGATACGCG
>DATGGY010000017.1:0-27476 GCA_035308285.1 Bradyrhizobium sp.
GCCTGGTCGATCGGATTGACCAGCGTGAACGTCCAGTGCCCGCTGGCATCCAGCGTCATCGTGAACACCACATGGTCCGCCGTGCTCGCCGTCAGCGTGCCCGCATTGTCCGTAATCGAGGTGATCGTCTCGCCATGCGAGGTGATCCCCGGATTGGCCGCGTTGAACGCCGCCGCCAGATCGCTCGCCGTGCCGACCGTAAACTGGAACGGATTCGTGCTGGTGCCGTTATACGCCACGCCGCCGACGCCGTCGGGACCATCGGCCCCGAAGTTCACCAGCCCGCTCAGCGAGCCGCTCGCCGTCACCACCGCGCCGCTCTCGCCAACATCGGTGCCAGACCCAAACTGGTCGCCAGAACCGGTCGCCGACGAGAACGTCAGCGCGCCCTCGTCAACCGTGCCGCTCGAGGTGCCAGAAGTCAGTTGCAGCGAATCGTCGATCACCGTCACCTGGACGTCGCCCGACAGCGTCAGATGCTCGCCGTCAAACTCGTTGGCTTGGAACAGGCCGGACAGATCCAGCGTGGTCGCGGTCTCCGGCCCGCCGGAATCGTTGATCGGCGAAGGCGCCTGGTCGATCGGGTTGAGCAGCGTGAACGTCCACGCCCCCGTCGTCGAATTCAGCGTCAGCGTGAACACGTGGTCGCCGTTGGAATCCAGCGCCGTCAGCGTGTTGCTGGAGATGGTCGCAGTGTCGACCGCAAAGCCGTGCGAGGTCAGCCCAAGGCCGCTCAGCCAGCTGCTCGCCGCCGCCGCCGTCACAAACGTAAAGCCGCTACCCGACAGCGGGCCGTCGGCGCCAAACTGCACCAGACCCGTCAGCGAGCCGGTCGCCGTCACTACCGCGCCGGCCTCGCCGACATCGGTGCCGCTGCCATGCAGGTCCGTCACCGCCGTCAGCGCACCCTCGTCAACCGTGACGTTCGAGGTGGCCTCGCTCGCCAATTGCATTGAATCGTCGATCACCGTCACCGTCACGTCGCCCGATAGGACCGTGACCTCGCCGCCAGCCCCGTTGGCCTGGAACAGCCCGGACAAGTCCACCGGGATCGTCTGCTCGCCGCTCGAACTGCTGTCAGGGCCGACCGGGGACGGCGCATGGTCGAGCGGGTTGATCAGCGTGAATGTCCACGCCCCCGCGCCGGTCAGCGTCACCGTGAATACTTCATGGCCATCCGCCGCAAACGCCGTCAGCGTGCTGCCAGATATCGTCGCGTGGTCCAGGAACGAACCGTGCGACTCCAGCCCCGCGGCGCCAAGGCCGTGAACCCAGGCGCTCGCCGCCGCTGTCGATACAAAACTAAAGGGCGTGGCCGCAGGGCCATCGGAGCCAAATTGCACCAACCCGCTCAGCGAGCCGCCCGTCGCCACTGACGCGCCGGCCTCGCCGACATCGGTGCCGGTTCCGAAAAGATCGCCAGATCCCGGCGTCGTCGAGTGCGTCAACGCTCCCTCGTCAACTGTGCCGCCCGAGGTGCCGCTCAATGTCGACGGGGTCACGACTGTGGTTGTGGTCAGCACAAAGCCCGTCGGCAATTGGACGACAAAGTTGGGCAGTTCTTCCTCGGGGAGCAGCGGCAACGGATTGGGAAGATTGAGTGGATCGACCGCAAAAGGATCGAAGTGCGCACCGCTCGCCTGCGCGTTGGCGTTGGCGTTGACGCTGGCGAGATCTGCTGCCGGCAACACGGAAGAATCGGTGTTGATCGGAAACTGACTCGTAAACTCAGCGACCGAGAACTCGCGGCCCTGCCCCATTTCGAAGGTGACAAGTCCATCGTGCCTGGAATCGAAAAATGGCTCGATCGTCACGGTCGACGAATTGTCGAACAGGATGACGAGCTTTTCGCCGATGTGAACGAGCGTGATTTTTTCGTTGGCGATGGCGGAGAAGTCGACCTGGATTTTCTGGTCGTAGCCCAGATCGACGGTGACGGCCTGATCCGTCAGCGGCTTTGTCAGCTTGTAGATGCGGGGCGGCGCCGAGTTGCCCGTGGTATTTCCCGAGCCGGAAGCTTGAGCAACCTGAAATTGAGCGTTCATGATATCGAACTCCGCCTATCAAGGCCGTTTGAATTAGATTATCGGAAACTTTAGCGACAAATTTGGCCTTTAAACTATTGTTAACTGAAAGGGGGGTCAAGAAAAGTGTTTGGTTAATCAATAATTTCACTGCGGATGTGGTAAAGGAGGAACAATCCAGGGGATATGGGTCAAAACGTAACAGTTTTGCCCCATATTCAAGCGGTGGATGTATCAATCAGGAATAGGCGATGCGTTCTCTGAAATTAGGCACACTTGGGAAAGGCACACTTGGGAAAGGCACGCTTGGGAAAGGCACGCTTGGGATAGGCACGCTTGGGATAGGCACGCTTGGGAAGGGGGCCGCCCTGGCGATCGTCGCAGGCCTGGCGGGCGCGGGCGCAGGTGCGGCCCAGGAGGCTCCCGCTCAGGTGGTCGAGCGAACGGTGAAGGCGCTTCCCAACAGGGATACCCAAATCGGCATTTACTTGAACGTGCTGCCCGATTGTACGTCAGGGCCGCTGCCGACCATCCGGTTAGCCAGTGCGCCGGCCGCCGGAAAGGTGGTCGTCAAGAACGCGAAAGCGAAGGCAACCAACTACAAGGCTTGCCTGGCCCTCGAAGTGCCCGCCTATATTGCGTTCTATAAATCGCCACCGGATTTTCTCGGCAAGGACGTCCTGACCATCGAGGTCAAGTACGCGGGCGGACGTACGGAAATCCAGAAAATCACCGTCGAAGTGAACGGACCGGGTGCCCAGCAAAAGATCTAGCCGCTGGCCGACACCAAGGGACCGGGCGCCAAAAATTCCAAAGCTGCTCAACTAGAGGTTACAATCGCGCTAAGGGCAAGCGCACTCGCAATGAAGTACTTGCAACTGCAGAATGCCGGGACGTCGGCGGCGAAGGATTCCGACGGCGTTTTACCGATGCTTCGCCGGGCCGCGTTATTGCTCGACCGAAAGAGCGGATCGTCGTACGAGTTTCGCACCATCGCTTTGGCAATCGCCAACTCGATGCGCGACGACCAGATCCGTCCTCGGAAGGTTACCCACCTTGAGTTCATTGACCTCGGTGTAGGCCTCGTCGCTCTGAACCGTTATGACAGTCGTGACCGGCCCCATATAGTCGCATCTGTTCGAGAACATGTACTTGTTCGCTACCCTTTCCGGCTTGGCGGAATGGCAGTTCGCAACTGACGCCGATGAAAACGTGGCCTTCATGGCTTCGGTTGGATCAACGCAGCGTGTCATTTCTCGCTCAAACAAGCGAAATTTGCCTCGAGAATGCATCACAGCGTCAAGGGTTCGCACAAAATGCCACATGCCCCTTCGAAACTTCGGGCCTTCAACGGCTTCGTCGGCCTGGACTGGCGATGAAAATAGCGGGGCCGCAATAACCAATACGCTGAGAAGGATCCTTCGGACTGAGCTTCTTGAACTCGCGCGGTGGGCGCACAGGGCCATTTTTGCTCTCGCGATTTCCTCGGCCCCAGAGGGGTCGTCGGCGCGTGGGGAGATCGCCCCTCCCCAGGGCGAGGCTCCCACACATTCCAAGCCCCTTGCCTTAAATCCAAGTTAACAAGCGCTTGCTTGCGCCGGGGGTCATCGTCCGCACAATTATTGGCAAAAACCAGCAGTTGGGTAGAGACGACGCAGGCGTTTCTCGACCTGCGAAACGAGCGCAGCTCATGAGATTAGAGCCAGCGCGTGGCCCTGTCATCCGTTTTGCGAATGAAATGATCTGGCCGCCGCTTGACGGCGGTCAGTCGCCTTGCACGATCGACGAGACGGACGCCCGACCCGGATTTTGCGCGTCGTCCTGACATTCGCCGATCCTATGCGCGATCACGCTGTCGACCCTCGGATGCTCTCCGGTGCTGACTTCGTTGACCTCGGTGTAGGCTTCTTCACCGTTCACCGTGATGACGGTACTTACGGCGCCCATAACGTCACATCTGTGCGCGAAGATGTACTGGTTGCCCACCTTCTCAGGCTTGTCCGACACGCAGGTCCCTATGGGAGCTGGGCCAAAGGTGGCTTTCATAGCCAGGGTCGGATCCACGCATCGCGTCATTTCGCGCGCATGCAATCGGTACTTGATATTTTTGCTGGCGTTTCTGACGACGTCCAGCGTGCGCACAAAATGCCAGAGCCCCTTGCGAAAGCTTGGGCCCTGAAAGCCCTCCTCAGCGTTGGCCCGGGACGAGGCCGGCCCCGCCACGATCAGCGCGATCAAAACACAAAAGCACCCGAAGACGCCTCGCGAGTTTGAGAAGCGATTCCAGAAGGTCATTTCGATTTACCCCCGATTGTCCCCGGACCATTCATCGCCCACAGGTATACAGGTGTACCCGCCTCGACTCAACGCTCGCCAACACTTGAAACGGCTCGCGTTAAGTAAGGTTTAACAGCGCCCTTGATGGGAGAAGCCCGCACCGTTCAGCTCTCTGTGCGGAACTGGGCCGTATTATGGCCGGACACAACTTGGCTTCCGCATCCGATACAAAATGTCTTTGAGTGAGGCCGCCGAGCAACACCGCGCGATTGCCCCGCGGAAATCCACGTCACGCTCCGTTCTCTGCATCACCGATGCGCCCCCCGGTTGGCGACAAAGTGCGACAAAATGGGCACTCACGTCAACTTTAAGCCAGGTACGCGGCAATATCCGTTTGACGTTGGAGAAGATTCTTGGTCTGCTCGGCTTGATTTTTTTCATCGTGGGGGCAGCGATGCGTGATGCATTTCGCAGGTTGTTGACGACCGCGTTTTTCCTCGGGGTTGCCGTGAGCGTCAACCCGCATCAGGCAGCAGCCGCTGACTTGGACACGGGCTTGATGAGCTCCGGACCGGGCAATTGCTCGGAAATCGTGTTTACGTGCGAAAATGGGCGGGAGTATCCGCTCTGCCCGATCGCCGTGACTGTGGCTGGAGAAGTGGTCACGGCCTCCTTGTACACCGGCCCGCACGCACCAACGCATGTTCGGCTGGTACCGATGGGTGTCGGCTATCGCTACGCCGGACCGGGAATTTGGCTGGACGGATTCGGTGAGAACGCGTTGCTGAATTTCGGTAACCACAGCCAAATTGCCTGCACGATTCAGCACTACTAATCGTCAGCACTGCTAATCGCTCGATTATTTCGGCAACACCAGCGCGAAATCCGAAGCAGCTCGGATTTTCGCTTTAGTCGTGTCGGTTCAGCTCTTCGTCCTTAGGACCGCCCGGGAAGACCGCGGATACATATAGGCCTTAGGGTGAACATAGACGGGGCAGTGATCATTCCACTGATATTGCTGCCAATTCCATCTCCAGCAACCGGATTCAATTTGGGGAAAGGTTCCCCAGTCGAGGGTGTAGGGCTCATCGCCAAAGGGATAATTGCCGCTATAGGCCCCACTGGTCGACAGAACCAGAACCGATAACGTAGCCCCCAAAAGTGCGAGGATTGGCTTTTTCATAACAAGTCTCCCCAAAACTGCCCGGCAAACTGTGCCAAATGGTTTGGTCCCTATCAACAACATTCGGTTGTTGGTCTCACTGTCCTTATGTTTTTCATTGAATGCGTGCCGAAAATGCATCGGTAGCCGGGCGATCACGGCTTGCGAGCCCCCCGCAGGGACTACAATCGCCCTTACGGTGAAACATGGCGCAGGAAGCGATCGCTGCGGGCATAGCAATCTCCATGTTCGTACTGGTGACTTCAGTTTTTTTGGCCGAATCATCTCCCGCAAACAACACCAAGTCTTTGGCGAACTCCTCCATTGGTATTTTATTACCTACCCACCTAAGGGTGTAGGTGCTTTCAAACGCGGCAAAGCCCGCGCTAGCGCCCCTTGAATCGTGCTTTGCGCCGCTCCAGGAATGCCGCAATTCCCTCCTTGTGATCTTCCGTCAGGCTCGCCAGCGCGAACTGATCAACGTCCATGTGGCTGGCGAGATCGTCGAGCGCATGCGCCAGCCGGTTCACCGTCAACTTTGTCATCGCAACCGACAGAGGCGGCTGCGCCGCCACCTTTGCCGCCAGGCTCATGGCAGCATCGAACGCTGTACCGCGATCGACAACCTCCTCCACCAGGCCCCACTCATAGGCCTCGGCAGCGCTGATGCGCTGGTCGGCGAGGATCACCGCCTGCTTGGTGCGCGCGGGTCCCATTAAATGCAGCATGCGCGGGATGCTCTGCCAGCTCATATTCATCCCGAGCCCGATTTCAGGCACGCGCAGATGGGCGTCGTCGGCCATGATGCGAAAATCCAGCGCCACCGCGAGCGCCACGGCGCCGCCGATACAAAACCCTTCGATGGCGCCGATGGTGATCTGTTCCATGTCCTGCCAGGCGCGGCTCAGCCGCGGCCCGAGCCTTAAGTGCCGGCGCAAGGAACCAAGGTCCATGGATTTGCGCAATCGACCCTCGGGATCCTTCAGGTCGAAGCCCGCGCTGAACGCCTTACGCCCGCCGGTCAGCACCACAACCGAGGTGTCGCCATCATCCTCGAAACTGCGGGCCGCGTTGGTTAACTGGCGCATGGCTTCCGGCGATAGAGCATTGATCCCGTCGCCGCGATCGAAGCGCACCACGGCAATGCGGCCTTCGGGACCGCGCCCCTTTTCGATCGTCACAAAATTGGCCATTGATTTGCCTCCGGCCGCCCTTGATCCACGATATCGCAAAACGAGTGGCCACTGCGAATCGCTTTCCGCGCCTGAACGGGCGGCGATCAGGCGCGAAGCAAGTTCAATGCATCGCGCACCGAGTGGGCGACATCCACGGCATTTGGCGTATCCGAATGGACACAAATTGAGTCGGCCCGCACTCGAACATCCCGACCATTGATACTGCTGGTTTTGCCTTCGGCGATGGCGCGCAAACAACGAGACGCAGCGTCGGTCGGATCGACGGCTTTGTGCTCGCGGGTGATGATCAGACTGCCATCGTCCTCATAATCGAGATCGGCATAATATTCGGCGATGAAGACGTGGCCGCGAGCGCTGTATACAATCTCGTGCTGCGTTCCGATCATGCCCATGATCGGAACCTTGAACACGTCGGCCGCGTCGCAAATGCCCTCCGCCACGGCCTGATTTCGCGCCGCCATGCCATAGAGCGAGCCGTGCGGCTTGATGTGATTGAGCGCCATGCCCTCGGCCTCAAGAAACCCCTTGAGCGCGCCCACCTGGTAGATGATGCAATTGGCCAATTCCTCCCGCGCTATCTTCATTTCGCGCCGGCCAAACCCCTGGAGGTCGGGGAGCGAAGGATGGGCGCCAACCCCGACGCCGTGCTGCTTGGCAAGCCTCACCGTCTTGCGCATATGGTTGAAGTCGGAGGCGTGGAAACCACAGGCGACGTTGGCCACCGATATCAGCGGCATCAGCGCTTCATCATCGCCCATTCGATAGAGGCCGAACGCCTCGCCCATGTCGCAATTGATGCTCGTCACGCCCTGCTCCCGGGCCTGCATTAGTCCGCGCCTGATGCCGCCTCTACTTCTTCTCCAGCGAATAAGACCCGGGACCGAACGCCGCGATCATTGCGAACAAGCCGATCAGGCCGAGGTTCTTGAGAAAGTTGATGGTCTGGGCGGCGATCTGCGGTGCCGGCGAAGCCCAGAAATTGTGAAACATCAGTGTGGCCGCAACCGTGAACGCGATCAGAATCAACGCCGCCCATCGTGTCCAGATGCCCAAGATCAGCGCCAAGGAACAACCGAGCTCGACCACAATCGACCCTGTCGCGAGAAAGCTGCCGAAGCCGCCTTCTCCGCCCGGTAGGCGTGACGCGGTGGCCCCAAAGGCAAGGATCTTTCCGATCCCGCTATAGATAAAGAGCGGGGTGACCAACACGCGCGCGGTCAGCAACACCTTGTCCTGCATCTCGCTGGTTGCGGGACGTGCACCTGAAATCGTCATTGTCGTCTCCCCCTTGTCGAGAACTCTCAAGTTACTCCGCGGGCGCTGCGCTGGTCTGAGCCGCTTTGCCCTGCATCGCGAGCGATCCAATCACCAGAGCGGCGACGATCGCGGCTCCGCTGATTGCCCAAAACACGGCTTCCGGCCCTCCCGTCACCTGCTGGAGCCAGCCGATGACATAAGGTCCGAGAATGCCACCGACGCGCCCTACTCCGAGCTCCATCCCCACTCCGCTGGCGCGAAAATTGGTCTCATAGGAATTGGCCGTGAAATTGTTGAGAACGTGTTGGGCGCCGATCACACAAAAGCCCGCGATCGCCACGACCGTGAAATTAAAAGCGTGCCCGTTGACGAACACCAGCGCCCCGACCGCAATGCCGCCGATGATCCACCATGCGCCGAGCAGTCGCGGCGTTGCGGCGGTTCCACGATCGGCCAACATGGCCAGTGTGAGACCGCCGACGAAGGACATCGCCTGCATTAGCGCGCCAAAGCCGAATCCCGACGCAAAGGTCTCACCGCGCTTGATCATCACTGTGGGAATCCATCCGACCAGCCCGAAAATCGCAAACAGGGTGAGAAACGCCGTGAGCCAGATCGTCAGCGACACACGGCGATAACGAGGAGCGAGTAGCGCCGCAATGGTATTTTTCCGCTGCGATTTTTCGCCGGTACGAAACGACGCGTTTTCGTAAGTCCCGCGCCGCTCCGGACGCAGGCGCGACAACAGGGTTCGCAATTCCTCAATCCTGCCACGGGCGGCAAGGAATTTCGGGCTCTCCGGAAGCACGACGTGCACGACAAGGGTCAGCGGGATAGACAGCGCGCCGACGTAATAGAGAACTTGCCAGCCATATTGCGGTGTCAGGAATACCCCGACCAGACTTGCAACAACGCCACCCAGCGACCAGCCCAGCGTCACGCCCCACAGCGAGAAGCGGTTGCTGACGCGTTGTGGCGCGAGTTCGTTGATGTAAGTCGTGCCGAGCGGAAGAAGGATGCCGAGCCCCAGGCCAGTGACGAATCTGAGAATGCAGAAGCTCAGGAAATTGGTCGCGAACATCGCCGTCAGAAGCGTCAGGACGTTCACGATCCAAAGCCCGGCCAGAAGCGTGCTTCTTCGCCCAATGCGATCCGCCACCATCCCGTGGCCCATTGCACCGAACAGAAAACCGACCAAGCCCGAACTGACCAGAAGGCCTGCCTGACTCGGGACCAGTCCCCAGGGCTGCATCACATAGTGAATGACATAGGCCGGATTGAACGTGTCGTAGCCGTCGAACAGGGTAATGAGGGTAACCAAAACGCCGAGAGTCTTATGCAAGGAGGTGACAGAGGCACCTGCCAACTCTTCGTGGACGTCGATTTCAGGTCCCAAAGCCATGATGGCATCCCCCAGATTTGCCGATCGTCCGTGCGCGGCGGCGATTACCTTGCGGGCCGATCGAGCTTGAACAGTGCCCTTGCATTGTCGCGGCCGATTTTTTGACGGTCCGTCTCGGCGATTGGTGCCACATCGAACCAGTTTGACGCATGGTCGATATTTTCAAAAGGCCAATCGGTCGAGAAGAGAATTCGATCAGCCCCGATTTCCAGCATCGCATCGATCAACGTCTGTGTCCGGAAATTTCCCGATGTCGTGATGTAGAAATTGTCGCGGAAATAGTCGGCGATCTTCCGTTTGGCGGGATAGCGGTTTTGTTCGCACATCCATTTATTGTGATTGTCGATCCGCCACATCGAATAAGGCAAGCCCTCGCCCATATGGCCGATGATGATATTCAACCCCGGATAGGCGTCGAATAATCCCGATCCCATCAATCTGAGCGCGTGGACGGCGGTTTCCTGCCCGAACGCCCAGGTCGGCCCCATCAGCCAGCGGTGGCCATCGTAAATGGCCGCATCTTTTGGCAGGGGGTTTCGGGGGTGAAGGTAGAATGGAACATCGAGCCGTTCGACCTCGGCCCAAAACGGCCAATAGGCCTTCAGGTCGTAGTAGACGCCGGATGCGCTGTCACTCACCTGGCTGAAGCCGTTGACGAGAGCCCCGCAGAACCCCAGTTCGCGCACGCATCGCTCGAGCTCCCGGGCGGCGAGGTCAGGTGTTTGCATCGGCAGTGCAGCCAAACCCCCAAATCGCGTCGGCCGGCGTTGAATTTGCTCGGCCAGAAAATCGTTGGCCCGGCGGGATATCTCTCCGGCCTTCCCTTGATCGGGTATCGCCTGCACGGCCGGAGCGTTCAGCGAAAGGAGCATCACCTCGATGCCGTGGGCATCCATTTCCCGCAACCGGCGGTCCTGGATATCGATCAGCCGGGCTTTCAGTTCCGGCCAGTCGGCTTCCGGCGCAAAACCGGCACTGTCCTGAACCGTTTCCTCGATCGCGAAGTGCTCTTCGAGAGCTACTTTTCCCTGCATCGCAGAGGTCTCCCATCGCTTTTGATCTTTGCTTGGCAGGATCAGAGAACACGGTCAAGCGCCACAGCACGCTCTGCAAGGAAGGCGGGCGGCCGACGGGCTGGCGCGCGGCTCAGCACCGTCCGCGTCCCTCGACATCAACCGAATTTTCCGTTTATCCTTGGCCCCATGACCGAGCACGATCATCGCCACCATCACGACCATTCGGAACTGTCCGAAACCGAATTGAGGGTGCGGGCGCTTGAGACGATCTTGACCGAAAAGGGTTATGTCGATTCGGCCGCGCTCGACGCCATTATCCAGGCTTATGAGACCAGGATCGGCCCGCACATCGGCGCGCGGGTCATCGCCCAAGCGTGGTCCGATCCAGCCTTCAAACAGGCCCTCTTGGAGGATGCGACCAAGGCGGTACGCGCGCTCGGCCATGTGAGCCGAGTCGGTGATCACCTTATTGCGGTCGAAAACACGCCACAGCGCCACAACATGGTCGTCTGCACGCTGTGCTCCTGTTACCCTTGGGAAATGCTGGGGCTTCCTCCGGTCTGGTACAAGGCCGCGCCCTACCGCTCACGCGCCGTGAAAGACCCTCGCGGCGTCCTTGCTGATTTCGGCATCAGTCTGCCCAAGGAAACCGAAATCAGGGTTTGGGATTCGACCGCCGAGACTCGCTTCCTGGTGTTGCCGATGCGCCCCAAGGGCACCGAAGGCTGGAGCGAAGAGCAGCTTGCCGCGCTCGTGACGCGGGATTCGATGATCGGAACCGGATTCCCCAAGACGCCCGGAGCGCCGTCGTGAACGGCGTGCATGACATGGGCGGCATGGACGGATTCGGCAAGGTTGAGCCGGAAGCCAACGAGCCGGTATTTCATGAGGAATGGGAAGGTCGCGTCTTGGCGATGGTGCGCGCAATGGAGGCGGCCGGCGCTTTCAACATTGATATCCGGCGTTACTATTGCGAAATTTTGCCGCCCGACATCTATCTGGCGAGTAGCTATTATCAAAAATGGTTTCTCGGTCTCGAAGATATGTTGATCGACAGGGGCTTTATCTCAGCCTCGGAAGTTGCCGCTGGCCACTTTGCAAACCCCGCCAAACCACTCAAGCGCGGCAAGTTCACCGTCAATGACCTCGAACAGATCATGGTTCGCGGCAAGTTCGAGCGCAAGCCGTCGGCGCCGGCCAGGTTCAAACCCGGCGATCGGGTGCGGGCGAGGAACATGCATCCCGCAACGCATACGCGCTTGCCGCGTTACGCGCGCGGCCATGTCGGCGTGGTCGAGCGTAACCTCGGTTGCAACGTCTATCCGGACTCAGCGGCGATGGAGGCCGTGGAGAATCCGCAATGGCTCTACACCGTGGTCTTCGACGGGACGGAACTTTGGGGCCGGGACACCGATCCCACGCTAAAAATCTCCATCGACGCGTTCGAACCGTATCTGGAGGCAGCATGACGAATGCTGCCGTCGCGCGCGCGGCAAGTATCCTCAAGGATTGGCCGCGCGACGAGGAAGGTCCCGTGTTTCGTGAACCCTGGGAGGCCCAGGCCTTTGCGATGGCGTTGACGTTGCACGAGCGGGGCCTGTTCACCTGGAGAGAGTGGGCGGCCGCCCTCGCCGAGGAAATCAAGCGCGCTCAAGCAACCGGCGATCCCGATAAGGGCGACACGTATTATCGGCATTGGCTCGCTACTCTGGAAAAGCTCGTCGCTGCAAAAGGTGTTGCAACCCTCCAAGTCCAGAATCGCTACCGCGACGCCTGGGATCATGCCGCCGACCGCACGCCACATGGCTCGCCGATCGAATTGAGGCCTGAGGATTTTCACACCGGCAAGTGACGCGCGAGCTGCATCATACCGGGCATCGGCATAAGCATCACGCCCGATAATCAAGGCACCGCCGAAGCTGCCGTTGGTTGTTCCCGCCTGAAGCGGCGCCTATCGGTGGAAATCGCCGGCCGTTCTGCTCGTTTTGCTGGGATGGGTTCTCATCTTCCGGCATACAGGCCTTGCGATGCATTTCAAGGCCCGGTGTATCATGACCCCTTCCCCCAATATTTCACGTCTGCTCGATATTATGGCGGCCTTGCGTACGCCCGGAACGGGCTGTCCCTGGGATCTCGAGCAGAATTTCGCAACGATAGCGCCCTTCACCATTGAGGAAGCCTACGAGGTCGCCGACGCCGTCGCACGCAGCGATCTCGATGATCTACGCGACGAACTCGGCGATCTCCTGCTGCAGGTCGTGTTTCATGCCCGCATGGCTGAAGAGCAGAATGCCTTTTCCTTCGGCGACGTAGTCGAAGCCATCACCAGAAAGATGATCAGAAGGCATCCGCATGTCTTTGCCGGCAGGGACGGCCGGTTGACGCCGTCCGACGTCAAGGGCGCCTGGGACCGGATCAAGGCAGAAGAGAAGGCGGAACGGGCGGCACGTCGGTCGGCCGGGGAGAATTCGACCCCAACGCTGTTGTCAGGCGTGAAGACGGGACAACCGGCGCTCGCGCGCGCCATGGAATTGCAGCGCAGAGCCTCAAGCGTTGGCTTTGACTGGAACGACCCCCGCGCCGTGTTGCGCAAAATTCGCGAGGAAACCGACGAGATCGAAGCGGCGCTTGATCGCGGCGAGGCGAACGAGCTCGCAGGCGAAACCGGAGATCTCCTGTTCGCGCTGGTTAATCTGGCGCGGCATACCGGTGTCGATCCGGAACTAGCGCTACGCGGCACCAACGCAAAATTCGAGCGCCGTTTCGGCTATATCGAACGTGCGCTGGCGGCGCAGGGGCGAACATTTGACGGCGCGACGCTGAAGGAGATGGATGCGCTGTGGGACGAGGCGAAGGCGCGCGAATGAATATTGCTGGGCCGTCCGCGATGGGGATGGCGGCTTATTGGATTGGATGCGGCACCGCATCGAAGCGATTGACCACGATGTCGCGCTTGGTTTGATCGACGCGCACGGTCATATCGAACCGGCCATCGTGGAACCGCTTGGCTAGAATTTCCGAGTTGCGATGCAGCCAGCCGATCCCTGCCCCGTCGGCGGCGTCGATTGAAAGGTCGAGCGTCGTCCGCGCTGCCGCCAGCCTGTCTTCGATCGCCGCGAGCAGCACATCAATGCCCTCCCCGGTCTGGGCGGAGACCAGGAAACACGGGCGGTCCGGCGGTCGGCGGGCGGCGATGTTCCGCAGGTTTTCGCGCTCTTGCGGACTGAAGCGGTCAATCTTGTTCCAGACTTCGAGAATGCGCATCCCCCTATCCGGGTCGATGCCAAGCTGAAGCAGCACGGTCTCGACATCGCGCTGCTGTGCCTCGGCGTCTTCATGCGAAATATTGCGGACGTGGAGAATGATGTCGGCCTCCAGCACTTCTTCCAGCGTCGCGCGAAACGCCGCGACCAGCTGCGTGGGCAGGTTGGAGATGAAGCCGACGGTATCCGACAACATCGCCTTGCCGCCATGCGGCAGGCTGAGCGCCCGCAAGGTCGGATCAAGCGTTGCAAACAGCATGTCGGCGGCCTGAACCTCGGCCCGGGTCAGCCGGTTGAACAGCGTCGATTTTCCGGCATTGGTATAGCCGACGAGTGCGACCACGCGGTAGGGCACCCGCCGACGGCCGGCTCGATGCAGGCGCCGGGTCGCCTGCACCTTCTTGAGGTCGTTCTCAAGACGCGTGATGCGCTCGCCGATCAGGCGTCGATCCGCCTCAATCTGGGTTTCGCCGGGACCGCCCATGAACCCGAACCCGCCACGCTGGCGCTCAAGGTGCGTCCACGACCGCACCAGGCGACTGCGCTGATAGTTCAGATGCGCCAGCTCGACCTGAAGCGCACCCTCCCTGGTTTTGGCGCGGCGACCAAAGATTTCCAGAATGAGTCCGGTCCGGTCGAGAACCTTGGTGCTCCACGCCTTCTCGAGGTTGCGCTGCTGGATCGGCGACAACGCACAGTCCATGACCACAAGTTCGATCTCGTGCCCGGCGATGAGACCGACGATCTCCTCGACCTTCCCTTTGCCGAGATAGGTTGCGGGCCGGATTTGAGTAACCGGCGCGATCAACGCATCGGCGACCGTCAGATCGATGGCACGCGCAAGGCCCGTGGCTTCATCCAGCCGCGCCTCGGAATCGCGGATGGCATGAGATTCCATTTGCGCATCGGGGACGCCCCGGCGCATCCGCAAATATGGGCCGATGACGATCACCCGCCCTGATTGCTTGCCCGCCACCGACCGCGGACGGTCGGCACCCCCGTCACGATTTCGGGGTTCCAATCAATTCACTCTCAAGCCGGGGCATCCTCACCGCCTTCGAACAACTGGATCGGAGCACCCGGCATGATGGTTGAAATCGCATGCTTGTAGACAAGCTGCGAATGACCGTCGCGCCGCAAGAGCAGGCAGAAATTGTCGAACCAGGTAACAATTCCCTGCAGCTTAACTCCGTTGACCAGAAAGATCGTCAGTGGCGTTTTGGTTTTACGAACGTGATTGAGGAAGGTGTCTTGTAGATTTTGTGCGCGGTCTGCCGCCATTGTTTTTATCCCGCAGTCTTGTTTGCGCCTTTTTATTGAACCGGCAGCCGCCCTCTGACGGAGCAGTCCCCGGTTACCGGCTCCCCTGAGATCCCCCTCCGGGAGCGCGACGGAGCGATTAGAAGGCAGGCGTGGTTTTTAGGCAAGCAAGTTCACGCGCCAGACAGCCCGAACGAAGCGCTATTCCTCGGCAAAAACCCGGAAAGAGACGAAATTTCTTGCGGGCCAATGAACGAGCGGTCCCCTTGCGGCGTTCAGCCGACGCCGAGGGCCTTCAGCTTGCGGTGGAGAGCGGACCGTTCCATGCCGACGAATTCCGCCGTGCGAGAAATGTTGCCCGAGAATCGGCTGATCTGAGCCATCAGGTAGTCACGCTCGAACACTTCGCGCGCCTCTCGGAGCGGCAGGCCCATGATGTGCTCGCCATTGTTACTGGTCGGCATGGCCGGCACCATCGAGCCCACGTCCTGCGGCAGCATGTCGGCCGTGATGATAACCTCCGGTCCGCCGCCGGCGAGAATCATCACCCGTTCGACATTGTTGCGAAGCTGGCGAACATTTCCGGGCCAGACATGGGACTGCAAAACCGCCATTGCGTCCTGGCCGATCTGCCGCTTCGGCAAGCCGGTCGCGGCTGAAATCTGATCCATGAAGTAGTCGATGAGCTCCGGGATGTCCTCACGGCGCTCCGACAGCGGCGGAACGCGGATCGGCACCACCGACAAGCGATGGTAGAGATCTTCCCGGAAGCGGCCCGCGGCGATCTCCTCTTCCAGATTGCGAGCCGTCGAGGAAATGATACGAACATCGACGTTGACCTTGGCGGTACCGCCCTGCCGCTGGAACGTTTGATCGACCAGCACCCGCAAAATCTTGTTCTGGGTTTCGCGCGGCATGTCGCCGATTTCGTCGATGAAAAGCGTGCCGCCATGGGCTTCTTCCAGCGCACCCGTCTTGCGCGTATGCTCGCCATTTGCCTCGACGCCGAACAGCTCAAGTTCCATGCGTTCGGGCGTAATTGCCGCGGCGTTGATGACGACGAAGGGGCCGTCGGCCCGGCTGGACGCGCCATGCAGCGTGCGCGCCGCCAGCTCTTTGCCGGAACCCGAGGGACCCACGATCAGAATGCGACTATTGGCTTTGGCGGCCCGCTCGATTGTCTGCCGCAACTGGTTCATGCAAGCCGAGTGGCCGGTCAAGACGCTTGCAGTCGGAGCAAGCTGCTTCAACTCCTTCACTTCACGCTTCAGCCTCGACGTTTCCAGCGCTCGCGTCGCGACCAGGATGAGCCGATCGGATTTGAACGGCTTCTCGATGAAGTCGTAAGCACCGCGTTTGATGGCGGCGACCGCGGTTTCGATATTGCCGTGGCCCGAAATCATGACGACAGGCAAGTCGGCATAGTCGCGCTTGATCTGCTCAAGCAGTTGCAAGCCGTCGAGCTTGCTGCCCTGCAGCCAGATGTCGAGAAACACCAGATTTGGCCGGCGATTTGCAATCTCCGCCAGGGCGGAATCGCTGTCACGCGCCGTACGCGTCGTGAATCCCTCGTCGTCGAGAATCCCGGCGACAAGGTCACGAATGTCGGCTTCATCATCGACAATCAAAATATCGCTTGCCATGGGGTCGCGCCTGTCTTGTCAGTTGCCTGCTGCGGCTTTGATCTTGGTCTGTTCATTAGTCGTATCGTCCCGCCCCGCGGTTTCGGATGCGGGAGGATTTGTTTCGGCCTCCGGCTGCTTGACTTCGACGGTAGGTGCGTGGCCCGATATCGCAAATCGCAAGCGCATCCACGCGCCCCGTGCGCCCGGTCGGAACTCCGACGCATCGTGGAGTTCGATCCGTCCGCCGTGATCTTCCAGAACGCGGCCGACAATGGCGAGTCCAAGGCCAGTACCCTTCTCGCGGGTCGTGACATACGGCTCCAGCAGGCGCGCGCGGCTCACCTTGGGCAAGCCGATCCCGTTATCGATGACATCGATCACGATGTCATCGTTTTCGCGCACGGCGATGACATCAATACGACCCTTGCCAAGCGCGTCGGCCGGCACGGCTTCGATCGCCTCCGCCGCGTTCTTGATGATATTGGTCAATGCCTGGGAAATCAGCCGGCGGTCGAATTGCGCCCGCAACGGCTCCTCCTTGATCTCGGCCTCGATTTCGACGTCGGGATGACCAACCCGCATCATGAACACGGCCTGTCGCACGGTATCGGCGACATCCTCGCCTTCGATGACGGGTTTCGGCATCCGCGCGAACCGCGAGAATTCATCGACCATTCGTCGGATGTCGTCGACCTGCCGCACGATAGTCTCCGTGCATTGATCGAAGACGGCCTTGTCCTCCGTTATCGCCTTGCCGAACTTGCGGCGAATGCGCTCTGCCGAAAGCTGGATCGGGGTCAGGGGATTCTTGATCTCGTGCGCGATCCTGCGGGCAACGTCGGCCCATGCCGAGGTTCGCTGCGCTGAGACGAGCTCCGTAATATCGTCAAGGGTGATGATGTAGCTGTCGCGCGTCTGGCTCGTCTGTTCGGCCGTGACACGCACCGAAAGAATGCGCTCATGACCTTCGCGGTTGATCGTGATCTGGCCCTGTACCAGCCGCTGGGTGCTTTCCCGCGCCGTTTTCATCATCTCGTCGAGTTCGGGCAACACGTCCGACAAGGGATGATCCAGCGTCTCCGATTCCGCGTGCCCTATCAGCTTTTCGGCGGAACGATTGAGAACTCCGACGCTGCCGGAAGCATCGACGCCGATGATGCCTGCGCTTGCGGATGACAAGACTGCCTCGATGAACCGCCGCCGGCTGTCGATAAGGTCGCTCGCGCTTACCAACTCGTCGCGCTGGGTACGCAATTCCTGCGTCATCTTGTTGAAGGTCTCGCCGAGTTGCGCCAGATCGCCCTTGGAGCGCAGCACCGGCACCTGCACGTGGAGGTCGCCGGTCGAGACGATATTGGCCGCGCTCATCAGCCGGCGGATTGGCGTGACCAGCCAATTGGCAAAATTCAACCCGATGAGAATCGAGGCCATCAGGATGGTGAGCGCTATCACCGCGAAGATCAGAGCAAAATTCACCTGGATGCCGAGCCGGCGCGATTCGATCTCGGCATATTCGGCGACGCTGACCCGGGTCTTGTTAACCAGCGCCACCACGCGCGGATCGAGAAGCCGTGCCACGTAGAGATACATATCGCCAAACGCGCGCAGCTTAATAACGGCTCCGACGAAGTTTGCCTCGGGTATCACCGCAATCTGCGGTTCGGTTTCTTTGACTTCTTTGCTCAGGTAGTCCTTCTCCGGCGGCGCGAAGATCCGCTGGACGCCGGTTTGTGACGACTCCAGAACATTGCCGTCCTTGTCGATCAACATGGCGCCCGGCACGTTGCGCGCGGCTGCGCTCGCGGTCAGAAACTCACGGAAGGATTGTCGATCCTGATCAAATAACGGCCGGACGTAGGCGAGATCGTTCGCCATGCCCAGAATATCACCGCGAATGAGCTCAGCGTGCTCGTAAAGATAGGCGTTGGCTACGATCTGAGAGTTTTTGATCAGTTCGCGCGTCGGACCAGAAAACAGCCGGTCAAGCCCACGGTCAATGGTCACGTTGGCGACGCCCGCCACCAACACGGCCGGCAGCACCGCGATGATCGAGAAAAGACTGACGATCTGAACATGGAGCCGCGCCGCCGCCCGGCCGCGGCGCCGGGCCTGCATCACCTGCCAGACTTCGCGGAAAATGATGCCGACCAGCACCAGGATGGTGGCGCCGTTCATCAGGATGAAGGAAAGCGCGACTTCGCGAGTTGGCTCGATCCGGGTCAACCCGGTCAGCACCACGAAAGTGAGAAAGGCCGACAGCAGCGCCAGGCCGATCGCAAACGGCGCCAGCAACCTCCGCAGGGACCACCCCTTGGGTTCGGCAAGCGAGGGATCGAACTGTGCGGTCGTGGTTTCGGTCATCGGCAATGACAAGGGATGAAATGCATTAGTGCCCGAGGGCAACAGACTGATGCATTCATATCACACAATGTTGCTAAATTGCGACAATTCCACGGCGCCTGGGTGGGGTAAAGGGCTCCTCAGTTGCCGCTACGATAGACCTGAATGTCCAGATCGCGGATCTTCTTGCGGAGCGTGTTGCGGTTCAGTCCCAAAAGGTCGGCCGCCCGAATCTGATTGCCCCGGGTCGCCGCCAGGGCCGCCGTGAGCAACGGGACCTCGATTTCCTTGAGAATCCGGTGGTAGAGGCCCGGCGGCGGCACGCCATTCGGAAAACCCGAAAAATGCGACGACAGATAGGCTTCCACCGCGCCACCCAGATTATCGATGCCGTGGTGGGCATTGCCAGCCGAGGTCACCGCCGGCGGCGCCAGTTCGCCGTCGATGACGGAGGCGGTGATCACATCCTGTGGATACAGTGCCGCGAGCCTTCGCGCGAGGTTTTCAAGTTCGCGCACATTGCCCGGCCAACGATACTGCTTCATGCGCTCAAGCGCCAGCGCATCGAGTTTTTTCGGCGGCAGTCCATCCTTCTCGGCAAGTGCGAAGAAATGCCGGATCAGATCGGGCAAGTCCTCGATCCGCTCGCGTAACGGGGGAAGCCGCAACGGCACCACATTGAGGCGGAAGAACAAGTCTTCGCGGAACAGGCCCTGCTGAATCAGTATCCGCAGGTCCTTGTTGCTTGCGGCAACAATGCGCACATCGGTCTTGATCGGCGTTCGGCCGCCGACGGTGGTGTACTCTCCCTGCTGCAGCACCCGCAGCAATCTGGTCTGCGCCTCCATCGGCATGTCGCCGATTTCGTCAAGGAAAAGCGTTCCGCCTTCCGCCTGCTCGAACCGGCCGGAGGCGCGTGTATTGGCGCCAGTGAAGGCCCCTCGCTCGTGACCAAACAATTCCGACTCAATGAGATCGCGGGGAATGGCGGCCATGTTGACGGCGACGAACGGTCCATTGCGCCGCTTGCCGTAGTCGTGCAGCGCACGCGCCACAAGCTCCTTGCCGGTTCCGGACTCGCCGGAAATCATCACCGTAAGGTCGGTCTGCATCAGACGCGCCAGCACCCGGTAAATCTCCTGCATCGCCGGGGAACGTCCAACCAGCGGTATCGCGTCGAATTCGGAATCGTCGGCGGCGTTGGCCACCCGCTCCTTCGGCTCAGCCAACGCGCGGCCGACGATCGCGATCAATTCCTTCAAGTCAAACGGCTTCGGCAGATATTCATACGCACCGCGTTCGGAGGCGCGGATCGCGGTCATGAAAGTGTTCTGCGCGCTCATCACGATCACGGGAAGATTCGGCCGCATCTTCTTGATCCGCGGCAGCAGATCGAATGCGTTCTCGTCGGGCATCACCACGTCGGTGATCACAAGATCGCCCTCCCCTTGGCTCACCCAGCGCCACAATGTCGCTGCGTTCCCCGTCAGCCGCACCTCGTAACCGGCGCGCGAAAGTGCCTGATTGAGAACGGTACGGATGGCTGTGTCGTCGTCAGCGACGAGTATGCTACCTACGGGCATCGTTATTCCTCATCCTGGGTTCTGTGAGGCGTGCAACGCCATCCCCGAAACGTCATCGCGGTCACCCGAATCGAAACTTTTCGCGGAATTGAACATCGGCAGCAGCACGCGGAAGATCGTCTTACGCGGCTGCGATTCGCATTCGATGATGCCGCCGTGATCGCCGACGATCTTGGCCACCAGTGCAAGACCGAGCCCGCTGCCGGTCGGTTTGGTCGTGACAAAGGGATCGAACAGGTTCGGCAACAGGTCGTCGGGCACGCCGGGACCGTTGTCCTTGACGCAGAATTCAAGCGGCAGTGACACCCGCGATTTCTTGCCCGGCACCGACAGGCGCACCCCTGGACGGAACGCGGTGGTAAGCTGAATCTCGGCGTCGGTGCCAAGTTCGGCCACCGCCTCGGCGGCGTTCTTGACCAGATTTAGAAATACCTGGATCAACTGGTCCTGGTTGGCGAGCACCGGCGGCAGTGAAGGATCGTATTCCTCGATGAAGCGAATGTTGCGGGCGAAGCCCGATTGCGCCAGCCGCTTGACGTGATCGAGCACCGAATGAATGTTGACCGGACCGCGCGCCACCGGCCGGTCATCGCCGAATACTTCCATCCGATCGACCAGCGTAACGATGCGGTCTGCCTCGTCGCAGATCAGCCGCGTCAGCATGCGGTCTTCAGGGGAAGCTGCCTGTTCAAGCAATTGGGCCGCGCCACGGATCCCCGACAGTGGATTCTTGATTTCATGCGCCAGCATCGCGGCCAGCGCGATTACCGAGCGCGCGGCGCTCCGATGGGTCAATTGCCGGTCCATCTTGTCGGCGATGCTGCGCTCCTGCAACATTACGACGATATGACCGGGCCGTTCGGTGACGGGGGCCACGTGAAGGTCGACCTGGCGGTCGCCGCCCATCCGCGGCGTGCCGAGATCGACTTTGTACTCATTGACCGGCGATCCGCTCGAGCGAACCTGATCGATCAGCGCGAGCAACGGACTTCCGAAAGGAACCAGTTCCTTCAAGGACTGGCGTTGCAGAAACTGTGCCGAAATTTCGAAGAACGATTCAGCCGCCATGTTTGCATCGACGATCCGTCCGTCGGGTGCAATCAGGAGCACCGGATTGGGCAGTGCGTTGAGGATGATCTCGGCGTCTGATGGCAGGGGCCGGCGATGTTCTGCGGCCGAAGTCATGCGGCGGCGCTCCATGCAAAATCGTCAAATGCATCCTGCAGGGATCGATGCACGAGTTGCGGATTGTCTGACGTCAGAATCCTCTCGCGCCAGCTCTTGAGCGTCGTCGCGGGCACGCGGCTGCATTGGGCGGCGATTTGCAGCGCCCACCCGAGATGCTTGCGCGCGTGCTTCAGACCGACGCGCAATCCATAGTGATTGCAAACCTCGTCATAGAGCGCGCGAATATGTCTGAGCTGCTCCGCCAGCGACGGGGCGGCTTCGGCGACCCCCGTCTCGATGCGACGGGCGATCTGGCCAGGCAACCATGGCTGGCCCTGCGCGCCGCGGCCGACCATGACCGCATCCGCACCCGACGCCTCGAGCGCGGCCGTGGCCTTCTCAAACGAGGCGATGTCGCCGTTGACGACAAGCGGAATATCAATCGCGTTCCTGACGGCGCGGACCGCGCCCCAATCGGCGACGCCGTTGTAGAACTGGCAGCGCGTGCGGCCATGCACCGAGATCATCTGCACGCCCGCGGCCTCCGCGCGGCGCGCCAATTCGGGCGCGTTGAGCGAGCGATCGTCCCAGCCGAGCCGCATCTTCAACGTTACTGGCACCTTCACCGCCGAGATGGTTGCCTCGATCAGCCGGACGGCGTGGTCAAGATCGCGCATCAACGCCGAACCAGACTGCCCGCCTGTCACATGGCGCGCGGGACAGCCCATATTGATGTCGATAATTTCCGCGCCGGCGGCTTCGGCGATACGTGCGCCTTCGGCCATCCATTTAGCTTCACAGCCCGCGAGTTGAACGACATGCCGGCCAATGCCGGCGGCTTCGCATCGCAACCGCGACATCGGCTTGCCGTTGACGAGATCGTCGCTCGCCGTCATTTCCGACACGACAAGCCCAGCGCCAAGTTCCGCGGCCAGACGTCGAAAGGGCGCATCCGTAATGCCCGACATGGGCGCAAGAAGGACGCGGTTAGCGATCTGAATATCGCCTACTCTCAAAGGCTTATGGCGCAGGAAGTTCAGATCGGTCACGGATTTCTCGTTGTTTCGAGGGGCACCTCGCCCGCCGAGATCTATTTTGCGCACAAATCTTGTGCAGTCAAGTTTCATGCCTACACTTTAGACAGATCTTGTTATTCTGCAAGTGCACTGCAACAAGATGTGCGTTTTCCCACAGTGCACAGGAATCGCTCTGCTTTCGCAAGGTGAGCGTGATATGGGCAGAGCGCTTCCACCCACCCATTCCGCCTGTAACCGATTCCCATGTCGAACCCTCAACGGACTGCAGCCATTCTCGTCGCAGCCGGACGCGGCCTTCGTGCCGGCGCGGGCGGACCCAAGCAGTACCGTTCGATCGGCGGACAGACCGTGATTTTCCGGGCGATGGCGCCATTTTGCCGCCATCCTCAGGTGTCGGCCGTGCAGCCGGTCTTGAATCCCGACGACATCGCCATGTTCAACGAAGCGGTGAAGGGATTGCCGCACGCGCCGGCTGCAAAGGGCGGCACAACCCGCCAGGCATCGGTGCGTGCCGGGCTCGAGGCGCTTGCTGCGCAAAAGCCCGAAATCGTTCTCATTCACGACGCCGCGCGGCCCTTCGTTTCGGCAGGCCTGATCTCCCGCGCCATCAACGCCGCATCCGCCACCGGCGCAGCTATTCCAGCGATTGCGGTCGCCGACACGATCAAGCTGGTCGACGCCAGCGGCAATATCGAAGCAACGCCGGAGCGCGCCCGTCTGAGAATTGCACAGACGCCGCAGGCATTTCGTTTCGATGTCATTCTCGAAGCTCATCGCCGAGCCGCACGCGAGGGCCGCAGCGATTTCACCGACGACGCCGCCCTTGCCGAATGGGCGGGATTGACGGTGGCAACTTTCGAAGGCGATGCTGCGAACATGAAACTGACGACACCGGAAGATTTCGTCCGCGAAGAAGCGCGCCTGGCCAGCCTGCTCGGCGACGTCAGAACCGGGACCGGCTACGACGTTCACGCCTTTGGCGAGGGCGATCACCTGATGATTTGCGGCGTTCGCGTGCCGCACCATCGCGGCTTCCTCGCCCATTCCGACGGCGACGTTGCTCACCACGCGCTGGTCGATGCCATCCTCGGCGCGCTTGCGGACGGCGATATCGGTTCGCATTTCCCCCCCAGCGACATCAAGTGGAAGGGCGCGGCCTCCGACAAATTCCTGAAATACGCGGTCGATCGGGTCACCGCGCGCGGCGGTCGCATCGCCAATCTGGAAGTAACGCTGATCTGCGAGCGGCCGAAAATCGGACCCTTGCGCGACACCATGCGCGCACGCATCGCCGAGATCACGGGATTGGATGTCTCTCGCGTCGCGGTAAAAGCGACCACCAGCGAGCGGCTCGGCTTTACGGGCCGCGAGGAAGGAATCGCCGCGACGGCATGCGCCACCATTCGTCTGCCTTGGGACGATAAGGGCGCGGACGGCAAAGGCGGGAGCGCTTGAAATGAGCGGCGACGCGCGCGCCCTCTCCCGTTCGCTGCTCGATCTATGCCGGATGCGCAAACTGACCATTGCCACCGCCGAGTCCTGCACCGGCGGACTGGTCGCCGGCGCGCTGACCGATATTCCCGGCTCCTCCGATGTGATCGACCGGGGATTCATCACCTATTCGAACGAAGCCAAGCGCGCGATGCTCGGGGTCAAGGCGACGACGCTTGCGACCTTCGGCGCGGTCAGCAAGGAAGCGGCCACCGCGATGGCAATCGGCGCGCTGGAACGGGCCGGCGTCGATCTGGCCGTCTCCATTACCGGCATCGCCGGTCCCGGAGGGGCCACGCCTGGCAAACCCGTCGGTCTCGTACATTTCGCGGTCGCCTCCAGCGACGGCCGAATCCTGCATCGCGAGTGCCGCTTCGGCGCGATCGGCCGCAGCGCGGTGCGGCAACGTTCGGTCGTCGAGGCGCTGCGCATGTTGATGGAATTGGCCCGCGGGCCGAAGGTCGCCAAGCCAAGACGCGAGGCAGTCAGCCGGGTCCATCCCCGCCTCGCGCGCAAGCCGCGGCGCGGCGCGATCAAACGGCGGCGGCCGCCGCGCGGATAAATAAAAAGGCGCGCAACAGGCCTCATTCTGGCGCCTTGCCGGCAAAACTCTGCTTGCCGTAAATCACGTCCGCGCGTTTTTCGAATGCCGCAGCAAAGCGCTGGAATGCGGCGTCGAACATCGTGCCCATCAGCATCGCCAGCATCCGACTCTTGAATTCGTAGGCGATGTAGAACCCGACTTCGCAGGACACCTCCGACTTGCTCTCGAACGTCCAGCGATTTTCAAGATTGCTGAACGGCCCCTGCAGATACTCGACCGTGATTTTCAGATTGGGACGGTCCAGCGTCACCCGGCTGGTAAAGTTTTCGCGCACCAGCTTGAACGATACCGTCATATCCGCGATCACGGTTTCGGTGCCGTCCGCCCTTGGCGTGCGCTGGCGAACCTTCAACGAGCGGCAAAGCGGAACGAATTCGGGGTAGCGTTCGACGTCGGCGACGAGATCGAACATCTGCGACGCGCTGTGGTTGACCCGCCGCCTGCTGCTGAATTTCGGCATCGACTAGTGTCCGACGACTCGCTGTAAAACAAGGCCGAATGTCAAATCCGCCGCACAGGCGCTCAGCGGGATTTCGCGGCGCGCGCCGCCTGCAACCTTGCGAAATCCTCACCCGCGTGATGCGAGGAGCGGGTCAACGGGCTTGCCGACACCATCAGGAAGCCCTTGGTGTAGGCAATCTTTTCGAGTCCCGCGAACTCGTCGGGCGTCACGTAACGCATGACGGCGTGATGCTTTCGGGTCGGCTGCAAATACTGGCCTATGGTCAGAAAGTCCACATCCGCCGAGCGGAGATCGTCCATCACCTGCAACACCTCATGGCGCTCTTCGCCCAGTCCGACCATGATGCCGGATTTGGTGAAGATGGTCGGATCGATTTCCTTGACCCGCTGCAACAGCCGGATGGAATGGAAATACCGGGCGCCGGGACGCACGTTCAGATAATGCGACGGCACCGTTTCCAAATTGTGATTGAACACATCCGGCCCGGCTGCCACCACGATTTCGAGCGCGCCCTCCTTGCGCAGGAAATCCGGCGTCAAAATCTCGATGGTCGTGGTCGGACAGCGCGCGCGGATGGCGCGAACCGTTTGCGCGAAATGCTCGGCGCCGCCGTCGGCAAGGTCGTCGCGATCGACCGAGGTGACCACGATATGGGCAAGCCCCAACTTGAAGGTCGCTTCGGCGACGTGCTCCGGCTCACTCGCGTCAAGCGCCCCGGGCATGCCGGTCTTGACGTTGCAGAACGCGCAGGCGCGGGTGCAAGTGTCACCCATGATCATGAAGGTCGCGTGCTTCTTGTCCCAGCACTCGCCAATATTCGGACAGCTCGCCTCCTCGCACACCGTGACGAGGCCGTTTTCCTTGACGATGTTGCGGGTGTCGGCATAGCCGCGCGTGGTCGGCGCGCGGACGCGAATCCAGTCCGGCTTCGGTGGCGAAAGCGCATCCGGCCGGTTCACCTTTTCCGGGTGACGCGGGCGTAGCGGTGTAGCTGAAACGGTATCGACGACGACGACCATGGAGAATCCGTATCTCGTATTATTCTAGCTAATCCGGTGGACCGCGAACCGCAACCGCTCGTCTTGACCTGTTTTCGGTCATAGCATACCGGGCGGAATGGCCCAAAATCCTGCTTTGCAAGATCCTGCTTTGAAAGCCGCCCCCAAACCCGGCAAACTGCTCAAACGCGCTTTCTTTTCCCGCAGCGTGCATGAGGTCGCGCCCGATCTGATCGGCACGACGCTGCTGGTAAGCGGGGTCGGCGGCGTCATTGTCGAGGTCGAGGCTTATCATCACACCGATCCCGCGGCGCACTCCTTTCGGGGACCGACGCCGCGCAACCGGGTCATGTTCGGTCCGCCAGGCTTTGCCTATGTCTATCGCTCCTACGGTATCCACTGGTGCGTCAATTTCGTCTGCGAACGGGAGGGGTCCGCGAGCGCGGTCCTGATCCGGGCGCTGGCGCCGACCCACGGTCTCGCAGCGATGCGACGCCGCCGCCACCTGCCCGACGAGCGATCGCTCTGTTCTGGTCCCGGCAAGCTGACAGAAGCATTGGGCATCACCCACAAATATAACGGGCTGGCGCTCGATGAGCCGCCGATCGCGCTGCAGGCACGCACAACCACGCCAGAGATCGTCGCGGGGGTGAGGATCGGCATCACCAAGGCAGTCGAATTGCCGTGGCGCTACGGGTTGAAGGGCTCGCGGTTTTTGAGCAAGGCGTTTTGACAAGAGCTTCCCATTTTACGATCGTCGTACCCCGCGCATGCGGGGGGTATCCAGTACGCCGCGGCCTCTCGATTCCATAATCAGCGTCTCTGGAATACTGGATCACCCGCATGTGCGGGTGATGACGACTGGAGGCGTTCCGCGCTCGTATTTATCAGACACGGTTTCGCATCCTCGCAGCGCAATGCGCCCGAGATTTGGCAGATCGTTGCGCCCGATGAGGGCGTGGGGAATTCCGGGTGCCCATTGCACCCGCAGTCTCGCGTGGGAAGAACAAGAACCACACGAGCGTAGTCACCACGGTCGCGCCGGAAATCACCCGGCATTCCCGCACGCGAATGGTTTTAACGGCTTATATCGCGCTCTCCCCGGGGACCGGCCCGGGGACCGGGCTTTCTTGCCCCCGTCGCGGGCCACGATGCGAAAGCATCGCGGCCAACTTGACGCCAGCGTCGGGGCGTCAGGACCACACGACTTCGCCGTCCGCTTCCGGCGCCGCCCGTCTTGCGTCGCCAAAGCGTCCACCGCATCCCGCACCCAACGTTGATGACGTTGCGCAACGCCCCTCTTTCGGGACA
>DATGGY010000018.1:0-12905 GCA_035308285.1 Bradyrhizobium sp.
GCGCCTTCGCCCACGATGGCGCCGAACTTCAGGCCCTGCTCGCGCGCCTGCCGGAATAGCAAGGTAATGTCGGGATTGTAGCCGGTGTGGAAGATCACATCGGGCCGCGCACGCTTCAGCTTGGTGACCAGCGCGGAAAGATCGGGCGCGGTCGCCGAATAGCCTTCGTTCAGCACCAGGTTGAAGCCGTTCTTCTTCACCCCCGCCTCGTTGCCCTTGGCCACGTCGACGCCGTAGGCGCCGTCTTCGTGAATGATGGCGACGCGCAGATCCTTCGGCTCCTTGCCGAACTTGGACAGGGAATAGGCGGCGATGAAGTCCGTCGTCATCATGCCGAACTGGTCGCCGCTCGCCTGCGGACGGAAGATATATTTGTAGTTCTTGCCGTCGAACACGGCAGAGGAAATGCAGGTGGTGATCCACATGAATTTCTTCATCTGCTCGGCGCGCGCGGACACCGGCACGCATTGCGCCGACGAGAAGAAACCCATCAGCATGTCGACCTTTTCCTGCTCCAGCAGGCGCACCGCCTCGTTGATGGCGACGTCGGGCTTGCTCTGCGCGTCGGCATAGACCGCCTCGACCTTGTAACCCGCGACGCCGGTCTGGGCGTAATGGTCGAGCATGATCTTGACGCCGGTATATTGCAGCTCCGAACCGCCGCCCGCGAGCGGGCCGGTGAGATCGAAAATCACGCCGATCTTGATCTTCTTGGCTTCCTGAGCCTCGGCGGAAAATGCCATGCCCAGCATCAGGAACGTGACGGACAAGACCATGACAGACAAGACCGCGACGGAAATGATCACAGCCGATAGCCCGCCGAACAGGCGGACGACCCCGCGCACCGACATGAAACCCTCCCTGGAAGATTGTGCAGCCAGTGTTCTTGCTTTTGTTGCCACCCATCACATTGATAGCGTCGAGAGATGTCAAGCGTATAGGAGGGGCAACGCCCGCGTTAACTAAGGCGTGAACCCATAAATCCAGAGTGGTTGACGGACTTCCGCTTTGATACGCATTCCGGACTCAAGTCGGATATCGCGTGAGGTCCAAAATCTGCCAAGAACGGACAACGTGTCTTGCGTCCTCCGCAAAGCTCCTATTTTTGCGGAATGCCTGGTCAAATGCGACAACATGGTTCCGGTTCGCTGCGCATTCCCGCCACGAGTTCATCTCTGGTGGTACGCCGGCTGACGGTTGAGAATGCACAAGGTCGCCTGAACTCGCTGCCCTTTGATCCAAATCAATAGCGCTGGTTGTAATACTGTCATTTGCAATGCAGGGAGCATCAATGCCGTTCGAATCCCACAATCAAGGAGCAAGAGGAGGCTGAGATGGATAAGGCAAGGACTTTGACAATAAAAGTTCGCCGAGATCTCGCGATCATCTTCTTAATCGCGATTCTGTCCATCGTGCTGGTGCACGTCGCCCATGCTGGGCATGACCTACACGCTGCTTTTGATGCTAGGGGCTATTGCCTACAATGTTTCATACACAGGTCCGCAGCCCTACCTCGTTGGTAACACGTTGCCGATCGCCGTGCCGTGGTTCGGTGCGCTTGGGGCAGTTACGATTAGCCTAGAAGGCGTATTCCAATGGAGTGAAAGCCGCTGGAATCCCGAGTTCAACTATTGGCATCTCGGCAGGCCGTTGTTTGGGGCCGTACTCGGCACCATTGGGTTTTTTCTTTTTGTCCTGATTGTTAGTAGCTCGGGAACCCCGCCGAAATTCCTCGAAAACCCGGCCGATGCAGCGCCCGCAAAAGATTTTATCATCTACTATGTCGTCGCCTTCTTGGCGGGCTATCGGGAAAAAACATTCCGCGAGTTGATCCAGCGCGTCACGGATATGATCTTGAAGCCGGCAACGCAAAGCACAACTGCCCCGCAAGTAAGCTTCAGGCATGGTGGCGTTGCCCAATCGGAAATCAAATTCCCCGAAACTACAGAGGGCGCCAAAGACCAAATGACTATTGAAATTGTAAATTCCAGCGGCGTGCCGCTTCCTACGCCTTCGCTGACGGTGACCGCCACAAACTCGGCCTCGAAGGGTGTTTTTGGCCTTGCAAACGATCATGTGACGGGCGTCAATGAGTTAGGGTCTAACCAGACAGGGACGGTCGATATTACGTTCGCTCCCCCAGCGCCCGGCACGTACTCTGGCGCCCTGAGCGTTTCGGCTACGAGCTTAACTTCGCCAGCGACGATTAGAGTAGTAGGCTCCGCGCGCGCCGGGTCGGAGAAGAAGCCGTAAGTTGTGGCGTAGAAGTTCGCGAAAAATCGAGCCGAATGTCCGGTTCGGGTCATTCTCGTCGGTTTTCGCATGTCCGCGTTATGTCCGGCAAGGCAATCCTGGAAATCCAGTTGTCCGGCTTTGCCGGATTGTCCGTGCAACTCGGCCTCACACCTGGCGAAACTCATGACAACGGCTCTGCCCGGAGCTACTGGCGGAATTGTAGCCGCGACCCACGTTGCTGGCAGATCGGGGATATGACGCTGACTGGATCAGGGCGCTGTCAAATTACAAGCGCTTAAGAGTCCATGCCCTGGTTTTCAGCGCAGCACGCGGCGAGAGCGCTGACTACGTCGAAAATTGCGCTTCGATGAACGCGGTGACAAAGCGCGGCATCGCCGCCGTGAAATCGCCGATTCCGCGCACCAGATGCAGCGCGCAAAGTTCCGGCTGGGTTTGCCGGGCGAGGTTTTCCGCAATCCGCGCGCGTAAGGCTTCCCCCGGCATGTCGGCGCGCAATAGCCGGATCATCGCAATCGCCGCACCCGATACCACGCAGTCCCAATGCGCGCCCATCGTGTAGTCTTTCTCGGTGAGGCCGGTCTCCTCCTCGACTTCGCGAAGGATACTGCCGGCAATATCGAGCTCGCCGTCCCTGAGGTCGTCGGGATCGGGCGTCCCTGAGGGAAAATAAATCCGTCCCGCATTGGCGGTATGCGGGGCCATCTCGCCGAGCACGAAGGCGCCGTCGGCCGCGCGCAGCGCGCCCATGCCGAAGCCGTTGAAAATGTCGCGATCCGGAAAGCCCCAGTCGCGCCACGCCAGAAAACTCGCAAAATCAGTCTCGAAATATTCCGCACTGAATCGCTCTTGAGTGAAGGCCGGATTACGGCCGATCAGCACGCGGCCGTTCCATAGCGCCGGCTTCTCGCGCTGCTTTTGCACAAAATGCGCCTCGATTTCGCCGCGGCGGGCTTGCGCGAACGGCCAGGGCGCCGGCCGAACCGGAAGATCGAGCGCGGTGACGCGGTGAATGACGGCTGGCGTCATGACGCCCGCGGCCGGGCGAAGCTATTTGGCATTCGTGCCGGTCGTCTTCTTCGCCAGATCGACAAATTTGTTGGTGTAGGTCTTGCTGACGTCGATATTGGCCTTGGCGACCTCGGGCGAGCCTGTGCTGAACACCGCGAGCACGGCGTCCGCGCCCTTGGGATCCATCAGGCCGGTCTGCGAATACATCGGGATCGTATTCTTCAGCGCGGCGAGATAAAGCTCCTTGTTCTTGCCGACCATCTCGGGCGGCATCTTGTCCATGATCTCCTCGGCCGAATGGGTGTGGATCCAATTCAGCGACGACAGGATCGCATTGGCCAGCCCCTGCGCCTCCTTGTCGTGGCTTGTGACCCACGCCGCGGTCGAATAGAGCGCGCCGCCCGGATATTCCCCGCCGAACAGCTCGAGCGTATCCTTCTCCGTGCGCGTGTCGGCGAGGATGCGTAAGCCAGGATGGCCGCCTTGCAGGACGGTGATGGAAGGATCGAGCATGACGGCGGCATCGATCTGGCCCTGCTCCATCGCCGCCACCGCGGTGGCGCCGCTTCCGACGCCGATCACGGCCACGCTTCCCGGGTCGATGCCGTTTTTCTTCAGGAGAAATTTGAGAAAGAAATCGGTCGACGAACCCGGTGCGGTGACGCCGACCTTCTTGCCGGCGATATCCTTGATCGACTTGATTTCGCCCGCATGCACCGGCGAGACCACCAGCGCTTCGCCGGGATAGCGATCGAAGACCACGAAGGATTGCAGTTCCTGCCTCTTGGCGGCGAGATTGACGCAATGGTCGAAATAGCCGGACACCACGTCGGCGCTGCCGCCAAGCACGGCCTTGAGCGCGTCCGAGCCGCCCTTCAGATCGACCAGCTCGACCGCCAGCCCCGCCTTTTCGTACTCGCCGAGCTGCTTTGCCAGCACCATCGGCAGATAGCACAGGCAGGCGCCGCCGCCCACCGCGATCGTGACCTTGCTTTGGGCGGATGCGGAAGTGGAAATCACGGCAAGCGCCAACAGCGCCCCGGCAAGTTTTTGCATCGTTCTCATGATTTCCTCCGTGCGAGCCCGTTCGTTGGCGCACAAGATAGAGCAGCGCGCAAGGGATGAGAAGGTGGGAAACCCTACCCCCTTACGCCGCGCCTGCCACCCGACCTTCGATTTCACCGCGAAGCGCTCCAAAATCGATAGGTTTGGTTAGCAGCGCCTCGGCGCCGCCTTCCAGGGCCTTCCTTCTGGTGTTGTCGTCGCCGTAGGCCGTGATCATGATTACGGGAACGTCCGGACGAACGGCCTTTGCTTTTGGTAGAAGCTCAAGACCGCTCATTCCGGGCATATTGATGTCGGACAGGATGAGGATCAGCGACTCATCGGTGACCTCGGTGATGCGGCGAAGGGCCTTGTCCGCCGACTCGGCAAACTCCATTTTGAACTTTCCCGCACGAAGATCGCGTCGGAATTGCTGGCGAAACAGCATCTCGACATCGGGCTCGTCGTCAACAACGAGAACAAGGAAGCTCATGATTTGACCCCGGTTTTGCTGAGAGCGGCTTTGCGCGGAAGTATGACCTTGAATTCGGTAAATTCGCCGGGCCGGGTGTCGACGTCAATTGATCCGGCATGCTGCTTGACGACAATGTCGTAGCTCAACGAGAGACCAAGACCCGTTCCTTCGCCGGCGGGCTTTGTCGTAAAAAACGGATTGAACATCTTTTCCTTCACCTCGGGCGGAATGCCGGTGCCACTGTCGCGAATTCTGATCTCCACGCTGTCACCGAGGTTTTTGGTCGCGGCAGCAAGTGTTGGCTCATAACCATCGCTGGTGGCCCCGCTCTTACGCTTGGTCGCCGCGTAGAAGCCGTTGGAAATCAGGTTCAGGAACACCCGTGTGATTTCCTGGGGAAACACGTCCACCTCACCGGCGTTCGGATCAAAAGACCGCTTCAGGGTGATATTGAAGCCCGGCTTCTCGGCACGCGCTCCGTGATAAGCGAGGTTGAGGCTCTCTTCGACGAGGGCGTTGATATCGACAGGTCTGTGCTCCCCCGAACCCTGGCGCGAGTGCAGCAGCATGTTCTTGACGATCGTGTCTGCGCGCCTGCCGTGCTGGACTACCTTTTCGAGATTGCCCATCAGCGTCTGCGTCAGCTCGCTGGTTTCAGCCCGCGTCCTGGTGTCGAGCGTCGCGGGCTTGAGCACATCCTTCAGTTCCTCGACAAGTTCCATCGACAGAGCCGAGAAATTATTGACGAAATTGAGCGGGTTCTTGATCTCGTGCGCAATGCCGGCAGTGAGCTGTCCCAGCGAGGCGAGTTTCTCGGTTTGGATCAGTCGATCTTGCGCGGTGCGCAATTCATCGAGCGAGAGGGATAACTCCATGGTGCGCTCCTGCACCTGTTCGAACATCCGCACATTGCCGATGGCGATCACGGCCTGATCGGCGAAGGTCTGGAGCAAGGCAATCTGCTTTTCGCTGAACGGATGGACTTCGATGCGACGGAGCACGATGGTTCCGATGCTCTTGCCCTCACGCAACAAGGGCACGCTCAGGATGCTGCGGGTGCCGGTGCGGTCCGACCTTTGCCGGGTGTCGGGAAATTCGTCGCCTTCGGCGGAGAGCAGGTCGTGGACGTGGATTGGTTTCCGGTCGAGGAACGCTCGCCCGGCGACCCATTTCCGGCTGATCGTCCATCTCTCCATATCAAGCGGTATCGGTCCGTGATGTGCGCCGACGCGCTGGCTGTCACCATCCACCAGGAGCACGATGGCATCGTTCGCCTCGCAAAGCTCGCACGCACTCTCGACGATCGCCTTGAGGACCGGCCCGACGTCGGTCGGCGAAGATGCGATCACCTTCAGGATATTGGCGCTGCCGGTCTGGTATGTCAGCGCTTCGGACAGGTCGCTGGTCTTGGCTTGAACCTCCTCGAATAGCCGCGCGTTCTCGATGGCAATGGCCGCCTGATCTGCGAATGTTGTGGCCAGTTCGATCTGCTTGTCCGTGAACGGCCGCGCTTCGGATCGAGTCAGGATAATGACGCCGATTGGTATGCCTTCACGCAACATTGGAACGCCAAGGACGCTTCGGAAATCGCTGAATTTTCGTCCTTCCCAGGTGTAGTCTGGATCGGCATCCACGTCGGGAATATGAACTACCTCCCCTCCAAGGAGGGCGCGCCCTATCGCCGAACCTCGATCCGGCTGGACGGGAGCGTCTTTGACAAAATTGTTGAATTCGTCGGAAAATCCGTAGTTCTCGGCGCGAAAAAACACGCCGTCCTTTTGACGGGTAATCGTGGCTCGCTCGGCGTCGCAAAGTCGAGCCGCCGATTCAACGAGCGTTTGCAGCACCGTCGGCAAATCGAATGTCGAACGGCTGATCGCCTTGAGCACGTCGGCAGTCGCGGTCTGCTGCCGAAGCGATTCCCGTAGCTCCCTCAGCAGCCGCGTGTTCTCGATGGCGATGACCGCCTGTGCGGCGAAGGTCGTGACTAGTTCGATCTGCTTGTCCGTGAACGGCCTGACCTCCTGGCGGAAGATGGTGATGACGCCAATCAGCTTGTCATCATGGAGCATTGGGACGCCGAGAATACTGCGATAACCACCGAGCATTACGGCAGAGACGAAGAATGGATCGCCCTCGATATATCCCTGTTCCAACGTCGCGTCGGCGATCTGGACCACCTGCTTTGTGTTTGCCGCACGCCAAAGAGTAGTGTCGGGGGGCGGATGCACGACACCTGTCCGCGCCTTCTCATAAGCGGCCGGTGCGTTATGCATCGCAGCGGCGCGGAAGCCACCGCCCTCGCTAAGATAAAGCGTACCGAACTTGGCCTCGCAGATGCGGGTTGCATTCTCCAGCATCGCCTGGAACACGGGCTCCAGTTCGCCCGGCGAACTGCTGATGACTTTCAGAACGTCGGCGGTCGCGGTCTGCTGCTGAAGCGACTCTCGCAGCTCCCTCAGCAGCCGCGTGTTCTCGATGGCGATGACCGCCTGGTCGGCGAAGGTCTCCACCAACTCGATTTGCTTCTCCGTGAAGGGGCGTGGCGCAAAGCGAAGCAGGCTTACTACACCAAAAACCTGACCTTCTCGAATCAGAGGAACGCCGAGCGCCGCGCGGAAGCCTATCAGCTTTTGCGTTTCCAGCCGGGTAAATTCGGGATCGGCAAGGACGTCCGGGATATGGACGGTGCAGCCGTCGACGATCGTTCGCCCAAAGATCGTGCCACGGCCCGGTTTGGGTGATTGGCGCGCAAAGTCGTCGCGCCACTCAGGAATGCAGCCATAGTCTGCGGCAAGGCGATAGCTTGAACCATCTTGATATCGGACTGTTCCGATATCCGCTTCGCACAAGCGACAGGCCGACGCGACCAGCGTATCGAGCACAGGTTGCAGGTCAAACGTCGAGCGGCTGATCACCTTCAGCACGTCAGCGGTGGCGGTCTGTTGCTGGAGCGATTCGCGCAGGTCTTCGGTGCGCGCCTGCACCTCGTCGAACAGCCGGACGTTTTCGATGGCGATCACCGCCTGGTCGGCAAAGCTCGAAACGAGTTCGACCTGTTTCTCCGTGAAAGGTTGGACCGTCTTGTGACCGAGAAACAGAACGCCGATCGGCTCTTTTGCCCGCAGAAGGGGAACGCCGAGGAGTGTCCGATAGCCGGCGGCCTTCCTTATATCGGGATACCCGTATTCTGGATCGGCCAGGACGTCGGGAATTTGAACGACCGCGCCGGCCAACAGCACTCTTCCGATGAGGCTGGCCCTCTCTGGTTGCAATCTGAGAGGGCCAGCCAGTCCGACCCAGTCGACGGGAAAATTGTAGTTCGTCGCATGATAGAAGCCCTTGTCGTCCTGCCGCGCTATCGCTGCCATGTCGGCATTGCAGAGCCGCGCCGCCGATTCCGTCAGCGTGTCAAGTACCGTCTGCAGGTCAAAGGCCGAGCGGCTGATCACCTTGAGTACGTCGGCGGTCGCGGTCTGCTGCTGAAGCGATTCCGAAAGATCGCGCGTGCGCGCCTGCACCTCGTCGAACAGCCGGACGTTTTCGATGGCGATCACCGCCTGATCGGCAAAGGTGGCGACCAACTCGGTCTGCCTGGTCGTAAAAGGCCGTGGCGTCGTTCTTGTCATGGCCATCACGCCGACGCAGCTTCCCTCCCGGAGCAATGGAACGCCGAGCATGGCACGGAAACCGGCGAGTTTTTGACCCTCATGCCAGGTGTATTCGGGATCAAGAAAAGGGTCGGGTATGTGAACCGGCGCGACCTCCAACGCCGTTCGCCCGACTAGCGTACCTCGGCCTGCTGAAATCGGATGTTGTTCAGCGTACGTCTGATATTCCGGTGAGAACCCATTATGTGCAGCGAGACGGTAGACTTCGCCGTCACGCAGGAAGATTTGCGCATTTTCTGCCTGACATAGCCTGGCCGCCGATTCGACCAAGGTTTTGAGTACAGCTTGAACGTCGAACGTCGAACGGCTGATCACCTTGAGCACGTCGGCGGTAGCCGTCTGCTGCTGAAGCGATTCGGAAAGGTCGTCTGTTCGTTCGCGCAATTCCTTGAGTAATCGCGTGTTCTCGATGGCGATAACAGCCTGCTTGGCGAAGTTAGCGACGAGTTCGGTTTGCTTTACGGTAAACGGCCTGACCTCCTGGCGGTAAATCGTGATTGCGCCGATCAATTCGTTTCCCTTGAGCATCGGCACGACGAAATATGATCGCGCCCCGCCAAGATCGGCCAATGCAACAACAGAAGGATCGCCCTCCAGATATGACGGCAGCGTCCTGATATCTTCGATGTGGACCACTTGATGGGTTCGGGCAACGGTGCCGAGGCCGCTTTGCGGGTGCGGTTGGAACGGCGTGCGCGGCAGCGAGGCGGCGTAGGCGCGTGGCATCTTGTAGAGCGCAACGGGACGAAAGCTTCCCTCCTCATAAAGGTTCATCTGGCCAAACTTTGCACCGCAGATGCGCGTGGCATTCTCCAGCATACTCTTGAATACCGGCTCCAGCTCACCGGGCGTATTGCTGATGACCTGAAGAACATCTGATGTAGCGGTCTGCCGCTCCATCGCTTCGGCCAATTCGAGCCGGAGAATGGCAATTTGCTCTTTTGGATCACCCTTCGCAGGCGCACGTTTGGGCTTCGTTGGCGCCTTGCGTCCCGTTGAACGCACCGCCTTTCTACGCTTCGCCATTTCGATGCGCTCCCGCCCGGGAAAGCTGGAATAACTCAAATATGGCGCCAAACTTACTCAATCTGGGCGCGGCCGTATAGTCGGACAAATGGTTTGGCGCGCAGGATAGAGCAGCGGGCGGGGGATGAGAAGGTGGTTATAGCCTCCACCGTCATTGTGAGCCAACGGTGCGCGCATTCGCGCGACCCGTTGGCTCACAATGACGGTGAGAGGCCCCCTACGCCCTCGCCTCGTCCGCATTCGGCCGCCACACCAGGAGGCGCCGTTCGACCAGCGTGACCGCAAGATCGATCAGGATCACGAAGGCCGACAGCACGAACATCCCGGCAAAGACGCCGGCGACGTCGAACACGCCCTCGGCCTGCTGGATCAAATAGCCGAGGCCCGCGGCCGAGCCGAGATATTCGCCGACCACGGCGCCGACCACCGCAAAGCCGACCGAAGTATGCAGCGAGGAGAACATCCAGGACAGCGCCGAGGGCCAGTAGACATGACGCATCAACTGCCGCTCGTTCATGCCGAGCATGCGGGCGTTGTCGCGCACGGTGACCGATACTTCCTTGACGCCCTGATAGACGTTGAAGAACACGATGAAGAATACCAGCGTGACGCCGAGCGCGACCTTGGACCAGATGCCGAGGCCCAGCCAGAGCGTGAAGATCGGCGCCAGCACCACGCGCGGCAGCGCGTTGACCATCTTCACATAGGGATCGAACACGGCGGCAACGAGCGGCTGGCGCGCGAACCAGAAGCCGACCGCTATCCCTGCAAGCGAGCCGATCGCAAAAGCGAGGATCGATTCCCACAGCGTGATCGCAAGATGCCTCCAGATCACCCCGCTTGCGAACCAGTCGACGATCTGGCCGCCGACATCGACCGGATTGGAAAAGAAGAACGGCGGTAGCCACGTGCGGCCGAAGATCGGCACGGTTGCGAGCAATTGCCACAGCGCGAGCGCAACGATCGCGACCAGGATTTGCAATGCGAACAGCGTCACGCGGGGCATGGGTAAAGTCTCCGCTCTTCGTCGTCCCTGCGATAGCAGGGAGCCCATACGCCGTGTTCTATCGTTGGAACGATGTGGCAAACGCCTTCTGCAACAACGAATGCCGGTGGCTATGGGTCCCCGCGTGCGCGGGGACGACGAAGGCTAGATCGAAGTTACGGCTTGGAGAACGTGCCGATCAAGCCGGTCGCCTGCTTGACGTGGCCGTCGAGCGCCTTGATCACCTCATCGCGCGTCAGCCCGGCCGCGAGCGCCGTCGGCTCGAGGTCGGTCGCCATCAGCGTGAAGGTGTAGTGATGCTGCGGTCCGGGAGGGGTGCAGGGTCCGAAATAGTTCGGCAGCTTCATCAGGCTCGCGCCGCCGACATATTTGTCGCTGGGCTTGGACACTTCGCCCTCGGCAAAGCCGGTGACGGAGGCAGGAATGCCATAGGCGACCCAATGGCTGACGCCGCCGGGCGGACGGCCTTCGGGATCGAACATCAGGATCGCGAAACTCTTGGTGCCGGCGGGCGGATTCGACCAGGAGAGCGCGGGCGAAACGTTCTCGCCTACGCAATTCGGATTGGATTTGTTGTTGCCGGCGTTCTTCACCGCCAGCCGCTCGCCATCCTTGAAGCTCGGCGACGACAGCGTGAACACGCCGTCGGCGCGGGCGGCACTGGCGCCGCACAGGGCCGCGACAGCGACGGTCAGGGTCAGAATCGAACCACGTAAAATCATGAAAGTTTCCTCTTGTTTTTGCTTTCAATTGCTTGCTGGTTGTTTGTTGACGATTGCGAGTTTAGCTCTCGACGCATCGAGATCAAGGGTAGCCTCACCCTCCTTCCGGCGGGGCCTGCGACGACTGAGCGTAGCCTTTCAACACTTCAGTTTTGAGAACACTCCAAATCTCGCGGTGAAGTGAGTGAAATTCCTTGTCCAGCCGGACCTCGGTGATGTCGCGCGGGCGCGCAAGCGCCACGCGCCAGTCGCCGATGATGCGCGCGGCTGGCCCCGCCGACATGATCACCACGCGATCGGCCAGCGCAATCGCCTCTTCGAGATCGTGGGTCACGAACAGCACCGCCTTGCGGTCGGCGTTCCACAATTCCAAGAGCAGATTGCCCATGATCTGGCGGGTCTGGGCGTCGAGCGGCCCGAACGGCTCGTCCATCAAGAGAATCCTGGGATCGCGGATCAGGACTTGCGCAAGGCCCACGCGCTTGCGCTGGCCGCCCGAGAGCATGTGCGGATAGCGGTTGGAAAATGCCGCAAGCCCCACCGACACCAGCCAGGCTTGCGCGCGTTCCAGCGCGTCGCGGCGCGGCGTGCCTTCGATTTCGAGCCCAATGGCGACATTGTCGATCGCGGTTTTCCAGGGAAACAGCGCGTCGGCCTGAAACAGGTAGCCGGCCTTTCGGTTCAGCCCGGAAAGCGGATGATCGAAGATCCGCACGCTTCCCGAGACCGGCTTGAGCAGCCCGGCCGCCACGTTAAGCAGTGTCGATTTTCCGCATCCGGTGGGGCCGACAATGGCGACGAACTCGCCATCGGCGACCGCAAGCCGGGCCTTCTCGACCGCAGTGTAGACGCGCTCATCCGGCAGCCTAAACGCCACCGTCGCGTCGTCCAATGCGACCGCTGTCGGCTGAGCCCTGTCCACCGCCATCCCCCAAGTTTGGAGCATGCATTAGCGCCTTGGCGGGACAAGTTCAACGAAGTGGTACAAGATGGTGCCGCACGTTCTTCACCCTGCCCTGGAGGGGGAGGGTCGGCTCACGTGGAGCGTAGCGAAACGTGAGACGGGGCGGGGTGATCTCTCAACTCGGGAAACCTACCGATACGAGAGACCGTCACCCCACCCCGCCGCTCATTTCATTTCGCGTCGACCCTCCCCCTCCAGGGGAGGGTGAGGAAAAGCGCCCGGGTCAGACTGAAATGCAGAATGCACCCCTGATCGCCTTTGCGCATGTCGGCAAGAGTTTCGACGGCGGCCGCGTCAAGGCGGTGGACGACGTCTCGCTCGATGTCGGAACGGGCGAATTCTTATGCATCGTCGGCAGCTCGGGGTCCGGCAAGACCACGCTGTTGCGGCTGGCGAACCGGCTGATCGATGCCGACACCGGCCGCATTCAGATCGAAGGCGCAGACGTGCGCGAGGCCGACCCGGTCGCGCTGCGCCGCCGCATCGGTTACGTGTTCCAGAGCGGCGGGCTGTTTCCGCATCTGAGCGTCGCCGCCAATATCGGCATCACGCCGAAACTGCTGGGCACGCCCGCCGCCGCGATCGCCGCGCGGGTCGATGAATTGCTCGATCTGGTGCGGCTCGACCGCGGCGAGTACTGCGACCGCTTTCCGCACGAACTGTCCGGCGGCCAGCGCCAGCGCGTCGGCGTCGCTCGAGCGCTCGCGGCACGGCCAAAAATCGTCCTGATGGA
>DATGGY010000019.1:0-47249 GCA_035308285.1 Bradyrhizobium sp.
GCACCGGCCGTCATCGCGAGCAACATTGAGGTGGCAAACAGCGCAAGCTTAGGCATAAACATGCTTGACCTCCCCGCCGCTTGCGACGCCCCAGCTCGTGATCGAGTTGTAGTGCTGATTGGCAAATCCCAAAATCGGCGGCGCCTTCGTCAACTCGCCGCGGGCGGCGACGAATTCGGCGCGGGTCGGTTGCACATTGCCGGCTTCGTCCCACGCCTTGCTCTGCAAGGTGGCCGGGCCGCCATTCCAGCGCCACGGCATACGGAAACGGGTGAAGGCCTTGCTCAGCACCGGCTCCTGAAGCGCTGCCTGCGACCAGCTTTGGCCGCCGTCCGCCGAAACCATGACCTTTTCGATCCGGCCTGTGCCGGAATAAGCGAGCCCCGAAATCTCATAGAGCCCGGGTCCCTTCAACGCCATACCGTGCGACGGATAGGTGATGAAGGATTTCACCTCCTGCAGGAAGTAGAACCGGTACGCTTTGCCGCTCGGCAGGATCTGCGAATAGGTGCGCGCCTCATACATGCTGAGCTGGGGCTGCTCTACGAGCTTGATGCGGCGCAGGAACTTGACGTTCATGTTGCCCTCGTAACCGGGCAGCAGCAGGCGCATCGGATAGCCGTTGCCGGGCATCAAGCGCTCGCCGTTCTGATAGAGCGCGATCATGGCATCATCCAGCGCCTTCTTCACCGGCACGCTGCGGCTCAAATGCGGTGAGTCGGCGCCCTCTGCGATCAGCCATTTGGCTTTGGCATCGATGCCGGTTTCCTCAAGCAGCGTCGAAAGTTTCACGCCGGTCCACTCCGCGCAGGAAACGAGCCCGTGCAACGCCTGCACGGTTTCCTGCATCGGCTCGGGCGAAAACAGCGGCGCGCTGTTGCCGCCGCATTCGAGGAACGACACGCGCGAGGTCAAGGGATAGCGCGACAATGTCTCGAGCGTGAACTCCAGCGGCTGCTTAACCAGACCGTGGATCACCAGCCGATGCTTGTCCGGGTCGATGTTGGGGACGCCGCCGTGATTGATGGTGAAGTGCAGCCCGTTCGGGGTGGTCGTGCCTTCAAGCAAATGGTGCGGCGTGCGGGCGTGTGAATTGCGCGGCTCGTTGTTGGGGTTGCTGAGCGTGCGCTTGACCTTCGCCTCGAATTTCGACGGCACCTGATAGGTCGACATCGCCTCGCCGATTTCAAGGCTCCAGGGATCGTCCGTAAGCGGCTCGGCAGCCGCGGCCGCGGGTCCCACACCCGCACTCATCGCGCTCGCGAACACCATTCCGCGGCCCAACAGCGCGCGACGATCGATCAAGCCGCCTCCCGCAACCGCTTCCAAAGCCTGAGCGCGCATATCGCGATTCTGAGATGTGAATTTGGACCTCGCCATCCAAGCCTCCCGTGGTTCCAAGGGCGTCATCGATCGCCATCGACCGCCCTTTTTTGCTTGCTACGCTAGCTCTTTGCGAAATGGCCGTCTACATCCGGCAAATCGCGCCTTAATCTTGACGCGACGCATGAAAGAGTCGCTTCGCGGGATCAGGATTGCACCCGACGAGTTTTCGGCGCGGCGGCATTTTTAACAATCCACTGCCTGGCGCCGTTCAAATCTGAACCAACCGGAACGAATGGCCGACGAAGTGAGAAGTGTCACATCGGCAACTGGCCATCGATGATGGAATGGCCCGGATCCGCGTTACCAGTGAAGCGGAGGCTGCCGCCATCGAAGCCGGCGCCAAGGCGCTCGGTACCAACCCCAACCTCGTGACCCTGGTGCAGGCCGAACGCTGGAACGGCGTCCTGCCGACTACAATGGTGCCGGGTTCGGGAGTGCCGTTTGTGTCGGTGAAATAGGGGTTGTGCCTAGAAATGGTGGAATCAGTTCGGTGGTTGAAAAAACCTAGAGTTGTAGGCTACATTGACCGGACTGATTTGAGTACGATCTTCGTCCGGGCTTTGGGGGGCTTGAGGCGACTCTGATCGCGCCTAGCGATCTCGGCACTTCGGCCTTCACAGAATTGAGGTCGCGGGCGTCGTGAAACAAGCTACAAGCGACATATTGACGGCCTGGCCGCAGCTTATGATTAGCGCCTATGTCATTTAAATTCGATGAAGTTGGCATCTGGTCGGAGCTAAAGCTTGAGATCGTCGAAAAATATGGCTCGGCCTATACGAGTGTCTTTGCAAAACATAAAGGCCTGAAAAAATTCTACGTCGACGCCTTCAGTGGCGCCGGGGTCCATATTTCGAAGCGCAGCGGTGGACAGATCGACGGCAGCCCAGCCCGAGCGCTCAAAACGAAGCCACCTTTTGACGGTTTCTTTTTTATCGATATGGACGCGCAGAAAACGGCATATCTAAGAACGCTGTGCGCAGGTCGCAGTGACGTCCACATCGAGACGGGGGATGCCTCGAAGTATCTTATCCAGACACTTCTACCAACCATCAAATACGAGGACTACAAGCGAGCGCTTTGTCTCTTCGATCCTTATGGTCTTCACTTGGAATGGCGCGCGATGGACCTGGCAGGTCATTCCCGCGCGATCGACATGTTTCTGAATTTTCCGGTAATGGATATGAATAGGAACGCGATTTGGCGAAATCCCGATGGCGTTCCAAAGGACGGTATTGATCGCATGAATAGCTTTTGGGGCGATAAATCTTGGAGAGAAGCAGCCTACGGTGAACATCCGCAAGGAAACTTATTCGGTTCACCGGATTTAATAAAGCAGAGCAACGACGCGATTGTAGGCGCCTTTCGCGAAAGGTTGCGAAAAGTGGCCGGATTCCAGTTCGTCCCTGATCCTCTACCGATGAAGAACAGCACCAATGCCGTTGTGTACTACCTGTTCTTTGCTTCGCAGAAGCCCGTCGCACAGAAAATCATCGACGACATCTTTAGGAAGTATCGGTGACTTCACGGCCTCAAGTCAGGCATCTCATCGTAGGTCTTGCCGTTCAGAATGCGCCCGGCCGCCTTCTTGTTTCTTCCACCCCACTGCTTGAAGAAGAAGGCCGTTCCAGAGGAACGACACATCTGTTCGATCTCATCGACCCACTCAGGCTTCATTTCGCGAGCGCGCGGACCGCTTTCACCACCGACGATGGCCCAATGGATACCTGTCAGATCGCCTTCAGCTACCGACCCGATCAATGGCTCAAGCGACACAAATCTAATCGCAGCGGGCACCTGTCGAATTGCGTCAAGCCTATCCAGAACGCGACCGTCCTCAACGCTAGTGCCGAGCCAGACGTTCGGAAGGATTTCGAATGATGGTTGAGTCGCAATTTGGGCCATACGCTCTGGCCGCTTCGTAAGGATTTGATATGTGTGTCGAGGTGTTTCCTTCATCACGTTCCAAACCCGAGCGATGAATTCAATGGGAACATCATCATGAAAAAGGTCAGACATCGAGTTGACGAAGACCTTGCGCGGCTTCGACCATGTTTTCGGCATGTCCAGAGAGGCATTATCCAAACGAATTTTGCCGGTCCAGACCGCTCGCCCCCCGCTTCTCCTGGTGAGGCCGCGGTACTTCGCGGTCCCCATAGCCTCAAGCCTAGCCGCCATTCGCATGGCGTAGCAATTTGTGCAGCCTGCAGTAAGAACGTTGCAGCCGGCCACGGGATTCCAAGTTGCGTCAGTCCATTCGATCGATGTTTCGGCCATAAGATTCACTCGCGTGCCGGTAGAATTGCAAGAAAGTGGTTAGAATTGGTTACGTGATTGAACGGTCTCCCGTCGTACCGGAGCCGACTTCACCCAGCCAGTTTTCTCTCGCGAACCGACCTTTAATCAGATATAGAACAAAATAAGAACATTCAAATCTGGCGCACCCCCCCCCATGGCCAAGTCCACCCTCTCCTTCGTCTGCCAGAATTGCGGCGCGGCCTATAACCGCTGGCAGGGCAAATGCGATTCCTGCGGCGAGTGGAATACGCTGGCGGAAGAGGACGTGACCGGCGCGACCACGATGCCGGTCTCGATCCGCAGCAAACGCAAGGGCCGCAAGTTCGCGCTGGAAAGCCTCACCGGCAAAAGTCAGGATGCCCCTCGCCTACCCTCCGGCATGGCCGAACTCGACCGCGTCACCGGCGGCGGCTTTGTGCGCGGCTCGGTGCTCCTTGTCGGCGGCGATCCCGGCATCGGCAAATCGACGTTGCTGACGCAGGCGACGAGCCTCCTCGCACGCGCCGGCCACCGCGCCGTCTACATTTCCGGCGAAGAGGCGGTCGCCCAGGTGCGGCTGCGCGCCGAACGTCTCGGCCTTGCCGATGCGCCGGTGCAATTGGCCGCGGAAACCTCCGTCGAAGACATCGTCTCGACGCTTTCAGAAGGGGCGGTGCCGCGCCTGATCGTGATCGATTCAATCCAGACCATGTGGACCGACACGGTGGAATCCGCGCCCGGCACCGTGACGCAGGTACGCGCGTCGGCACAGGCGCTGATTCGGTTTGCCAAGAAATCGGGCGCGGCGATCATCCTGGTCGGCCATGTCACCAAGGACGGCCAAATTGCGGGCCCCCGCGTCGTCGAGCACATGGTGGACGCGGTGCTGTCGTTCGAGGGAGAAGGCTCGCAGCAATTCCGCATTTTGCGGGCGGTCAAGAACCGCTTCGGCCCGACCGACGAGATCGGCGTGTTCGAAATGACTGGTCTGGGCCTGCGCGAGGTCTCCAATCCGTCCGAATTGTTCCTGTCCGAGCGCGACCTCGGCAGCCCCGGCACCGCCGTGTTCGCCGGCATCGAGGGCACCCGCCCGGTGCTGGTGGAACTACAGGCGCTGGTGGCGCCGACATCGCTCGGAACCCCCCGCCGCGCCGTGGTGGGCTGGGACCCGAGCCGGCTCTCGATGGTGCTGGCGGTGCTGGAGGCCCATTGTGGGGTCAAACTGTCCGGCCACGACGTCTATTTGAACGTCGCGGGAGGCTTGCGTATCCAGGAACCCGCTGCCGACCTCGCGGCTGCGGCGGCGCTGGTCTCCTCGCTGGTCAATGCGCCCCTGCCGACGGATGCGGTCTATTTCGGGGAGATTTCACTCTCGGGCGCGGTCAGGCCGGTGGCGCAGACCGCGGCGCGGCTGAAGGAAGCGGCGAAACTCGGCTTCGGCCGCGCCGTGCTGCCCGAATCGGCCCGTGGCGAGGTCGGCAGCGATTCTGGCCTCTCGCTCAATACCGTGGGCGGATTGACCAGCTTGGTGGCGGAAATCGCAGCGCGCAGCTCGCCCAAAGGCAGCAGGGACACTAACCGGAACGGCGCAGCGGAAAAAAATGCCACACCTGCGAGATTCCGACGTCAGGAAGGCTAGGCGGGCGTGACGTTGCCCGCCCTCGCCGCTATACATCCTCGCGCGCAGGGCTGGATGGCGCGATTTCCGGCCTTGCCGGGCCGCCCGATGGGACCATCGCCTAAGGCGATGCCTAAAAGCCGATTCGCAGTTGTGACTTTTTATGCGGACCTGACCAGCCGATGCCGATAACAATCCTTGATCTCGTCCTGCTCTCGGTAATGCTGATTTCCGGCCTGCTCGCGATGGTCCGCGGCTTCATGCGCGAGATTCTCTCGATCGCGGCGTGGGGTGCGGCGGCGCTGGTTACGCTCTATTCCTTCTCCAAACTGCTGCCGACCGCCAAGGCCTATTTCAACAGCGATACGATCGCGAGTATCGTCGTGATCGCCGGGGTATTCGTCGGCACGTTGATCGTGGTTTCCGTCATCACCGTGCGGATTTCCGACATGATCCTGGATTCCCGGATCGGAGCTTTGGACCGCACGCTCGGGTCCCTGTTCGGACTGGCGCGCGGCCTGCTTATCGTCGTGGTGGCCTATGAATTCTTTGTCTGGCTGGTTCCCGACAAGCAACGGCCAGATTGGGTGGTCGGGGCCAAGTCGCGCACCATGCTCGATTCGACCGGGGAATGGTTAAAGGGGCTCTTGCCGGACGACCCCGAGAACACCATTTTGAAGAGATTCAAGAAGAATAAACCAGAAGATGAGCAAACTGACGCCGACCAGGCGGCGCCGGGCTCGGGCGATGGGTATACCAAGCCTGCCCGCGACAGCCTGAAAAAGCTGATCGAAAAGCCGGCGGGACGTTAATGTTTGGCCGGCGGTGCTTTGCCAGAGGTAATTGGCCAAAAGAGAGGCGCGATGGACTTTAAAGCGAGCCCTTCCGACGACGCCGAACGATCCGGGCCTGACCCAGGCCCCCTCTATCTGGAAGACTCCGACCTTGAAGGCGACACGTTGCGCGAGGAGTGCGGCGTGTTCGGCGTTTTCGGGCACCCGGAAGCTGCGGCGATCACGGCGCTCGGATTGCATGCCCTGCAGCATCGCGGCCAGGAGGCCGCCGGCATCGTATCCTTCGACGGAAGCAGGTTCCATTCCGAGCGTCGGCTCGGCCTCGTCGGCGATACCTTCTCCCGCCGCGAGGTGATTGAGCGCCTGCCCGGCAATGCGGCCATCGGCCACGTCCGCTACTCCACCACCGGCGAGACCATCCTGCGCAACGTGCAACCGCTGTTTGCCGAGCTCAATGCCGGCGGCTTCGCGGTTGGCCATAACGGCAACCTCACCAACGGCCTGACCTTACGCCGGGAATTGGTGCGGGGCGGTGCCATGATGCAGTCGACCACCGACACCGAGGTCATCCTGCACCTCGTCGCGCAATCCAAGCGCGGCCGCTTCATCGACCGTTTCATCGAGGCGCTCCGTGCGATCGAGGGCGCCTACTCGCTGGTGTCGCTGACCAACAAGAAGCTGATCGGCGCGCGCGACCCGCTCGGCATCCGGCCACTGGTGCTCGGCGAACTTGACGGTTGTCCGATCCTGGCGTCGGAAACCTGCGCGCTCGAAATTATCGGCGCGAAATATGTCCGCGACGTCGAGCCCGGCGAGATCATCGTGTTCGATGAGCGCGGCGCGCAAAGCCACAAGCCGTTTCCACCGAAGCCGCCGCGGCCCTGCATCTTCGAATACATCTATTTCTCGCGCCCGGATTCGATCGTCGGCGGACGATCGGTCTACGAGGTCCGCAAGGCCTTCGGCGCGCAGCTCGCGCGTGAGAGCCATGTCGAGGTCGATGTGGTGGTGCCGGTACCGGATTCCGGCGTGCCGGCGGCGCTCGGCTATTCCAGTGAATCTAAAGTGCCGTTCGAACTCGGCATCATCCGCAATCATTATGTCGGCCGCACCTTCATCCAGCCGACCCAGAGCGTGCGCGAGCTCGGCGTGCGCATGAAGCATTCGGCCAACCGGGCCGCGATCGAAGGCAAGCGCATCATCCTGATCGACGATTCGCTGGTGCGCGGCACGACGTCGAAGAAGATCGTCCGCATGATGCGCGACGCCGGCGCCCGCGAGGTGCACTTCCGCCTCGCCTCACCGCCGATCATCCATCCGGACTATTACGGCATCGACCTGCCCGACCGCGGCGGCCTGCTGGCGGCGACCCACAATCTCGAGCAGATGCGCGAGATCATCGGCGCGGATTCGCTGGCGTTCCTGTCGATCGACGGCATGTACCGCGCCATGGGCTATCCTGGCCGTGATGCCGCCAACCCAAAATTCTCCGACCACTGCTTCACCGGCGCCTATCCGACCAGCCTCACCGACCAGACCCTGGTCGAGCCGCAGCCGCGGCAATTGTCGCTGTTGGCGGAAGCGAGCTGAGCGAGCGTCATTCCGGAGCGCGCGCAGTGCGAACCCGGAATCCAGATGTTGTTTTGCTAAATTCGTCATTGCCTGGCTTGACCCGCCTGGCGGGACCGAAGCGCCTTCGGCGCGGCGAAGGCCCGGCAATCCATCCCTTCGTGAAGCGTTCTTGCGAAGAAGATGGATACGCGGGTCAAGCCCGCGTATGACACCGCGCTGTTGATCCGGAATCGCTTCATGACCCTCCCGCTCGCCTCCCGCGTCGCTCTTGTCACCGGCGCCTCGCGCGGCATCGGCTATGCCACCGCGCGCGCGCTCGCCAAGGCCGGCGCCCATATCGTGGCGGTGGCGCGAACCCAGGGCGGCCTGGAGGAACTCGACGACGAGATCCGCAAAGATGGCGGTAGCGCGACGCTGGTACCGCTTAATCTCACCGATTTCGACGGCATCGCGCGGCTTGGCGCAGCCCTGCACGAGCGCCACGGCAAACTCGATATTCTCATCGGCAATGCCGGCGTCGCCGGCCCCTCTTCGCCGCTCGGCCATATCGAGATGAAGCCGTGGAACGATGTGATCGCGGTCAACGTCTCCGCCAATTTTCAATTGATCCGCTGCATGGAGCCTTTGCTCAAGAAATCCGATTCCGGCCGTGCGGTGTTCGTCACCTCGGCTGCCGCGAACAAGGCGTCTGCCTATCTCGGCCCTTACGCCGCCTCCAAGGCTGCCCTCGAAACCCTCGTTCGGGTATGGGCCAATGAAACCGCATCGACGCCGCTTCGGGTCAATTTGTTCAACCCGGGCCCGATCCGCACGCGCATGCGCGCCACTGTTTTTCCTGGCGAGGACCCGACGACGCTAGACACGCCGGAACAGGCCGCGGAATTCATCGTGCCTATGTGCCTGCCCTCGTGGAATGAGAGCGGCAAGTTCTACGACTACAAGACGCGCACGCTGATGAGCTTTCGCGCGCCGGCGTAAGCCATGGCGGGCAAGCCGGAGGCGGCAAAGCCAAGCGCGGAAATTCAGGTTAACCCCGGATGCGCCGCGATAACGCATTGCGGCAAGCCTGGATAACGAGGACTATCGCGCAACTACTTGGGTAAGGCTCCAAAAAGAGAGCCTGCCCGGTTTCAACACGGAGGGTTTACGATGAGAACGACACACGCGCGGCGCTACGCCGCACTCCTTGCGATCGCCGGACTTGGCTTGGCGACATCCGCGCTGGCTCAGGACAAGACGGCCAAAATCGGCGTGCTCAACGACATGTCGAGCCTTTACGCCGACATCGGCGGTCCCAATTCGGTAGCAGCGGTCAAAATGGCGGTCGAGGATTCGGGCCTCCTCGCCAAGGGCTGGAAGATCGACGTACTGAGCGCCGACCATCAGAACAAGCCCGATGTCGGCGTCAACATCGTGCGGCAATGGATCGACGTAGACAAGCTCGATGCGGTCGTCGATACGCCGACCTCCAGCGTCGCGCTCGCGGTGTCCAATCTGGTGAGAGAGAAGAACGCCATTATGATCAATTCGGGCGGCGCCAGCGCCGACATTACCGGCAAGGCCTGCACCCCGAACACGCTGTCGGTGACCTACGACACCTACATGCTCGCCAACGGCACCGGCAAGGCGCTGACCAAGGCGGGCGGCGATACCTGGTTCTTCCTGACTTCCGATTACGCCTTCGGCCACGCGCTGGAACGCGATACCGCCGCGGTCGTTATTGCCAACGGCGGCAAGGTGCTGGGCGAGGTCAGGCATCCGCTCAATACCCCGGATTTCTCGTCGTTCCTGCTGCAGGCACAATCATCGAAGGCAAAGGTGGTCGGGCTGGCCAATGCGGGCGGCGACACCACCAATGCGATCAAACAGGCGGCGGAGTTCGGCATCGTCGCAGGCGGCCAGAAACTCGCAGCGCTTCTGCTTTTCATCAACGACGTGCATGCGCTCGGTCTGAAGACCGCGCAGGGCCTCACCTTCACTGAGTCGTTCTACTGGGACATGAACGACCAGACACGCGAATGGTCGAAGCGTTTCCAAAAGCTCTCGCCGAAGGGGACGATGCCTTCGATGACGGTCGCAGGGCTCTATTCGGGCGTGCTGCACTATCTCAAGACGCTCGAGGCGATGGGAGGCAATCCGCATGACGGCGCCAAGGTCGTCGCCAAGATGAAGGAGTTGCCGACCGACGATGTCCTGTTCGGCAAGGGCACCATCCGCATCGACGGCCGCAAGCTGCTTCCGGCCTATTTGTTCGAGGTCAAGAAGCCTGAGGAGTCGAAATATCCCTGGGACTACTACAAGCTTGTCGCGACGATCCCGGCCGAAGAAGCCGCAAGGCCGCTCAGCGAGAGCGAATGTCCGCTGGTGAAGAAAATGGATTGAGCCTTTGTGGCCGGCTGGATAAAGCTCGGCGGGCTATTTCAGCGAACGCGCGCGGTCGCCAGCGTGCGTACGGCGATTGCGAGCGCCAGCAGCAGTAGGGCTGCGGCGAGGAGAAACGGCGCGCCGGGCAATTGTACCGGCGCCTCTCCGCCGATGAAATAGGCAAAGATCAGCGTAAACAGGAACGGTCCAAAGAGCTGGGACAGGCTTTGCACGCTCGAGGTGGCGCCTTGCAACTGACCCTGCTGTCCCGGCTCGACCAATTGGGTGTTGAGCGCCTGCAGCGCCGCCCCCGACACGCCCCACAGCGCCATCACGGGAATGCCGAGCCAGGAGAGCGGTCCGGTTGACGCCGTGCCGAAAATCACAAAGCCGGCCGCGCCACATCCAAGTCCGAGCATCAGCGCCCGGCGCTCGCCGAGGCGCCGGACGATAGGTCCGATCCCGGCACCCTGCACGGCCATCGCACAAATGCCGACCATCGCCAGTGTTAGGCCAACGATGGTTGCATCCCAGCCATATCGATAGGTCGCGTACAGCACGAAAGTCGAGGGCAGGACCACGTGGGCGAGCTGGGCAAAGAAGTTCACCAGCGACAGACCGGCGAGCACCCGGTTCGAGCGCAACAGATGCAGCGCGCCGAGCGGATTTGCACTTTTCCAGCGGAACGGAGAGCGGCGATCGTTCGGCAGGGACTCAGGCAGGATCAAGAGGCCATAGAGCGTGTTGGCAAAGCTTAAGGCCGCCGCGGCCCAGAACGGCAGCCGCGGATCGATACCGCCGAGCAGGCCGCCGATCGCCGGACCCAGAATGAAACCGGCGCCAAAGGCAGCGCCGACCTTGCCGAACACGGCGGCGCGCTGCTCCGGAGGCGTCATGTCGGCAATGTAGGCAAAGGCGGTTGAAACGCTCGCCGAGGTGATGCCCGAAATCACCCGGCCGACGAACAGCCAGATCAGGGACGGCGCCAGCGCCATCAGGACATAATCGAGCCCGAGCCCGAAATTCGACAACAGCACCACGGGCCTTCGGCCGAACCGGTCCGACAGGGCGCCGAGGATCGGCGAGGAGAAGAACTGCATCAACGCCCATGCTGTCCCGAACAGGCCGAAGATGCGGGCCGCCCGCGCGGTGTCGTTGTCGACGAAACTTTCCACGAGCTTCGGCAGGATCGGCATGATCAGGCCAAGCGCAAGCATGTCGAGCAGGATTGTGACAAAGATAAACGCCACCGCCGCGCGGCGCGACGGCGACGCCGCCCGCGAAACTTCGATCGTGCCGATGTCCGCCTGTTCGCTCATGACGGCCGCTTGCGTTTATGCGCGAAGGGATTGACCTTTTCACGCAGCGAAATTCGCACCGGCGTGCCCGGCAGCTCGAAATATTCGCGCAACGAATTGACGAGATAGCGTAGATAGGATTGCGGCACGGCGTCCGCACGCGAGCAGAACAAGATGAAACTCGGCGGCCGCGCCTTGGCTTGCGTGATGTAGTTCAGCTTCAGCCGCCTTCCTGAAACCGCGGGCGGCGGGTTTGCATCCACCGCCTGCTCGAACCAGCGGTTGAGGGCGGCCGTGGGCACGCGCCGATTCCATACCGCGTAGGCCCCCTCGATGGCCGTCATCAGGCGATCGATGCCCTCGCCCATCAACCCCGATACGGCCACGACGGGTGCGCCCTTGACCTGAGGAAGCCAGTGATCGGCCTCGGCGCGGAGTGCGGAGATCGCGCCGGGCTTTGTCGCCACCAAATCCCACTTGTTGACCGCGATCACCAGCGCACGGCCCTCGCGCTCTATCAGGTCGGCGATGCGCAGGTCCTGTTCCTCGAACCTGTTCTGTGCGTCCATCAAGAGCACCGCGACTTCGGCGAAGCGCACGGCGCGCAGCGCGTCGGCGACCGAAAGCTTCTCGAGTTTTTCCTCGATCCGCGAACGCCGGCGCAGGCCGGCAGTATCGAACACCCGAAAGTCGCGGCCGTTCCAGTTGACTTCCACCGAGATGGAATCGCGCGTGGTGCCGGCTTCAGCACTCGTCAACAGTCGCTCCTCACCGAGCAAACGATTGATCAGCGTGGACTTGCCGGCGTTGGGACGGCCGACGACCGCAACGCGTATGGGACGTTTCGCCAGCTCCTCGTCGGCTTCGATGATGTCGTCATCGTCGAACGCCTCGTTCTCCTCCGCAGGCTCCGGCATCAAAGCACGCAGCGCGTCGTAAAGATCGCTCATGCCCTCGCCATGCTCGGCCGAAATCTGGATCGGCTCGCCAAGGCCGAGGGCGTAGGCTTCCATCGCGCCGGCATCGCCGCGGCTGCCCTCGCTCTTGTTGGCGACCAGGACCACCGGCTTGTCGGCGCGCCGCGCGAAATCGGCAAACGCGCGGTCATTGGGCGTCAGCCCCACGCGCGCGTCGACGACAAACATCACGGCGTCGGCAAGCGCGATGGCGGTTTCGGTTTGCGCCTGCATCCGCGCGGTCAGGGAGTCCTTGGCGCCTTCATCGAGGCCGGCGGTGTCGATCGCGGTGAATTCGAGGTCGCCAAGCCGCGCGGCGCCTTCGCGGCGGTCGCGGGTGACACCGGGCTTGTCGTCGACCAGCGCCAGTTTCTGCCCAACCAACCGATTGAACAGCGTCGATTTTCCGACATTGGGACGGCCGATGATGGCAATCGTAAAGGACATAGGCGATCCAGGCGCGCGAGTAGTCTATCGGAGCGTCTTCTTGAGAAAAAACCACACTCAACCTCGCCCGAAAAATGCCGTGCTCGAGGCGCGTGTCAAATGAAGCGATAGGTCGATACTAGCGCTGGAACGTCCCGCCGGGCAGCGGCGCCGGGAATGGCGCGGCGGATTGTTGCGTGGGCTGACCCGCCGCGGGCTGGGCCGCGGCAGGTTGCCCGTCGGCCGGAGGCTGATCAGGCGGCGGTGCGGTGGTACGCTGACGCACGATCTTCTTGGGCTTTGGAGCCTGCGGCGCGGCAGGGGTGGCATCCTCTTCAGGCGGGGCTGCGGCATCCGTGCTGGCGGTCGTGGACTGCTTGCTCTTCGATTTCGCGGCGCGCTTCGAGTTTGTTGAGTCCTGTGGAGGTGGCGCGGCGGCGGCGGCGGCCGCGGCTTGCGCGTTGTTCTGATCGATCTCCTGCTGCGAAGTGCCCTTGTAAAGCGACTTCGGCACGCCCTGTTCAAGACCCGGCACACCGTCGGGGAAAACCGGCTTGCGCTCGCCGGGCAGCTTCTTCTTGGTGTCGAGCCAATCGAGCATGTCCATGGGATCCCAGCTATTGAAGCCGGAGGAGCAGCCCGCCACCGCGCTTGAAAGCGCGATGAGGACGAAAGCCGAGATCAGACGTTGCATACGGCGCATGGTCATTTCCCCGCCGTCAGCTCTTCGCAACCGGTGGAAGCAATGCCTGCAAGGCTTCGGCGCGCGAACGCACCGCCTGCGGCGTCTCGCCGTCAAGCGCGATCAGATCCAGCCACTGTCGCGCGGCGGAGGTGTCGTTGGCGCGCCAGGCCGACAGAGCCAGTAATTCGCGCGCGGTATGGCGAAAGGTCGAGTCCGGTTTGGTCGCGGGCTCAAGACGCTCGAGCATGTTGGGATAGCTCGCGGTATCCAACAGCAAACCGGCCGCGCGCACCCTCGCCAGATCCTGCATGATCGGCCCGACGCTGCGGTCGGAGGCTATTCCATCATACATCTTCGCGCCCGCTTGCGGATCGCGGACCCCGGCTTCCGCCGCCGTGCGGAGCCGCGCCAGCAAACGGTATCCCGACGGCGCGGTTGCGGTGAGCTTCTCGAATGCCGCTTCCGCCTCGGCATGCTTCTTCTGGTCGGAGAGACCGAGGGCCGCATCGAAGGCAGCGCCGGCCTCTGCCGCCTTCTTGGCCTCCAAATATTGGTAACCGCGCCAGCCGCCCACCGCGGCAATGATCAGGAGCGCGCCGGCGATGATGTGGATCGAATATTGGTCCCACAGCTTTTTGAGCTGATCGCGACGGACCTCCTCGTCTACTTCGTCAAATAATTCAGACACTTAAGGAAGTCCCATCCCCGATAGGCCAAAAAGCCGGAACCGGCACGGCCAAACCCGATCCTGTATGGTGGCGGCGTTATCCTAGCCGTATGGCGGTGGCAAGGCAAAGCTAGTCCGGTTCAAAGCGTTAACACCCCGCGGAAGGGTTATCCACCCTTTGCCGGAGCCCTACCCTTCGTCGCCGTTGCCCGTTCCTTCGCCTGCCACACGGCGGCCAACCGGCACACTCCGATCAGCTCTTCGCCTTCATGCCGTAGACATGTTCAGGCCCCGGAAACGCGCGCGAGCGCACGTCGGCGGCATAGCCCTCGATCGCGGCCTCGATCATCGGGCCGAGATTGCCGTAGCGGCGGACGAATTTCGGTGTCCGCGGCGACAACCCTAGCATGTCTTCAAGCACCAGCACCTGACCATCACAGGCCGAGCTTGCGCCGATGCCGATGGTGGGTATGGCGATCGTCTCCGTGATCTTGCGCGCGAGCGGCTCGGCGACCGCCTCGACGACGACGGCGAAGGCGCCGGCCTGCGCGACCGCGCGGGCGTCATTCTCGATCGGCCCCCAGTCCTCCTGCTCGCGGCCCTGGGCGCGGAACGAGCCAAGCGCATTGATCGACTGCGGCGTCAACCCGATATGGCCCATCACGGGAATGCCGCGCTCGGCGAGAAAGGCGATGGTTTCGGCCATCCGCGCGCCGCCCTCGAGCTTGACCGCGCCGCAGCGGGTCTCTTTGAGGATTCTCGCCGCCGAGTGGAACGCCTGCTCCTTGGAGGCTTCGTAGGAGCCAAAGGGCATGTCCACCACGACGAGCGCGCGCTGAGAGCCCCGCATCACGGCATGGCCCTGCAGGATCATCATGTCGAGCGTGACCGGCACGGTGGTTTCGAATCCATGCATCACATTGCCAAGGGAATCGCCGACCAGGATGACGTCGCAATAGCGATCGACCAGTGCTGCGGTATGAGCGTGATACGACGTCAGCATCACGATCGGCTCGCCGTTCTTGCGCGAGCGAATCTCCGGTGCGGTCTTGCGCTTGATCGCGGACTGGACTGACATTTTTCAACCTCCTACGACGGGCACGCCGATCACGACGGGATGAAACGCGAAGGCAAGTGCCAGATACGCGACGATTCCGACCGCCACCGCAATCAGGTCGTTGCCCCAACCGCCGACCGGGATGGGAGGCGCGCCGGCGTCGGTGCGGCGTTTGAGCGAGACGCGATCGAACACCGCCCACCCCAGGAACGAACCGAACAGGATGATCGAGCCGAGATCGCCGTTGGCGAGGAGATGCGCCGCCGCCCACAGCTTGACGCCTGCCAGCATCGGATGTTTCACCGCGCGGTAGATGCGGCCGCGGATGTAGGCCGCCACGACGAGGATGACAGCCGGCAACATCAGCGCGACGGTGATATGCTTGAAGGCTTTCGGCGGATCCCAGAGGTCGATCCAGCCGGTTGCGCGGTAATGGGCAAACCCCCACGCGATGAGCACAATGCCCGCCAATGAAACCAGCGAGTAACCGATCTTGTAGCCGCCTTCGCCCCATGCGGCGATGGTCTGGGCCCGCAGCTCGCGTCGTGTCGACAAGGTGTGGGCGCCGAGGAACAGGGCCAGCCCCAAGACCATCACCGCCAATCCCATGATCGCTTCCTCCCCCAAGCTGGTCGTGGCACCGGGTATCACTTAACGGGCACCGGCGGCAATGCGTTAAAATGAAGGGTCGTCCCACACCGCGGTCATGTCGGGACGGGCCCAGCGGCCTGACCCGGTGACGCGGCTAACTCACGGGGTTGGCGGTTGCTTGGCGAGCTCCCGGTTATCGACATAGCGGACTGCGATCGGCCGTCCGGCCACCGCGCCGCCGAGCCCGCCGCTGAATTTCAGCGGCACGCAGGCGTCAAGCGAACTACTGATCGCCTTGAAATAGGTATCGCGGACATCGGCGGGCACTCCGGCCGTCGCGTAGGTCACACGCGGCGGCCCGATCATGTCGCCGGATCGCTTGAAACTGAAACGCACCGTCATCTGCATACCCTCTTTCGCGGCCTCCGCCTGCGGCGGCGTCCAGCAGGATCGCAGGGCCGCAAAGAGATCGCCGATATTGTCGAGATCGTGGTCGGGCTTCTGGTATCTGGCCTCGTCATCCTTCGGCGGCACGCTCTCGATCGTCAGTTGCAGGTTCTCGCCATAGGGATAGTCGATCTCGGGAATGCAGGGGCCGCGATTGAGCACGCTGCAGAAATACGGCGTACACGGCCGCCCCGACAGGACGCTGCAGGGCTCATGCGAAAACGGGGTGGCGTCGATGTGGTGCCGCCGCCTGGCGTCGGCGGTTCCCGCAACCATTGACCCGGCGATGACAATGATGAGACCGGTCACGATGCGACGGAGCATGCAAGTAGCCCTCGGAAGCAACACAGACCAAATTATATGACGAAAACGATACGCCGGTGAGCGACATCGCCGCCCGCGCCATTCACAACCGCGCATTCATGGGATGGTTCCTGGTCATCGCGGCCGGGCTTCGCCCGGCGATGACAAACGAAGAGGCGCAGCCTGCGACGAGCACGGCGCTGCCTCACGCCTTCTTCTTCACGTCCTTGACGTTGGAGAAAACGATGCCTTCCGCACGTTCCCTGGTATAGCCGAGATAGAACTCATTCTTGGCCAGGAACACGGGGTCGCCGTCGACGTCGTCGGCGACGCCCGAACCATTGGCGGCGATGAAGGCGTCCAGCTTCTTGCGGTCATCGGAGGAGATCCAGCGCGCGAGCTGGAACTCGGATACTTCGAATTCCACCGGCAGCGCGTATTCGGCCTCAAGCCGCGCCTTCAACACGTCGAGCTGCAACGGACCGACCACGCCGACCAGTGCCGGCGCGCCGTCGCGCGGGCGGAACACCTGGACGACGCCTTCCTCCGACATTTGCTGCAGGGCCTCCTTGAGCTTCTTGGCCTTCATCGCGTCCGTCAGCCGCACGCGGCGGACGATTTCCGGCGCGAAGGAAGGGACGCCGACGAAGGTGAGGTCTTCGCCTTCGGTCAGGGTGTCGCCGATCCGCAGCGTGCCGTGGTTGGGAATGCCGACGACGTCACCAGCGAAGGCCTCATCCGCGAGCGCGCGATCCTGCGCGAAAAAGAATTGCGGGCTGGAGAGCGACATGTTCTTGGCGGTGCGTACCAGCTTCGCCTTCATGCCGCGGATGAGTTTGCCCGAACAGAGCCGCGCGAAAGCGATACGGTCGCGGTGGTTCGGATCCATATTGGCCTGGATCTTGAACACAAAGGCGCTCATGCGCGGTTCGGCCGCTTCCACTTTGCGCAGATTGCTTTCCTGCGCGCGCGGCGGCGGCGCGAAACGGCCGAGACCTTCCAGCAGGTCGCCGACGCCGAAATTACGCAGCGCGCTGCCGAAATAGACCGGCGTGAGATGCCCCTCGCGAAACGCCTCCAGTTCGAAAGGCTTGCAGGCCTCCGACACCAGCGCGAGTTCGTCCTTGATTGTCGCGACGTCGAGATTGGCGTTGCGCCCTGCTAGTTCGGCGATGTCGATCTGTTGCGCAGCGCCGGTCTTGGCGCCGCCGCCTTCCAGCAGACGCACGCCGCCGGTGGCGAGATCGTAAGTGCCGAGAAAATCGCGGCCGCGACCGACCGGCCATGTCATCGGGGCGGTATCGAGCGCCAGCGTCTTCTCGATCTCGTCCAGAAGCTCGAACGTGTCGCGGCTCTCGCGGTCCATCTTGTTGATGAAGGTGATGATGGGAATGTCGCGTAAGCGGCACACCTCGAACAGCTTTCGGGTCCGCGCCTCGATACCCTTGGCGGCGTCGATCACCATGACGGCGGAATCGACCGCCGTCAGCGTCCGGTAGGTGTCCTCGGAGAAATCCTCGTGGCCCGGCGTATCCAGGAGGTTGAACACCAGGCCCTCGAATTCGAACGTCATCACCGAGGTGACGACGGAGATGCCGCGCTCGCGTTCGATCTTCATCCAGTCGGAACGGGTGTTGCGCCGCTCGCCCTTGGCCTTGACCTGCCCGGCCAGATTGATCGCGCCGCCGAACAGCAAGAGCTTCTCGGTCAGCGTGGTCTTGCCGGCGTCCGGGTGTGAGATGATCGCAAAGGTTCGTCGGCGTGCGATTTCCACGGCGAGCGGCGAGCGGGAGGCAGAATCGGTTGCAAGGGCAAGGTCGGACATTGGGCTTGAGCGTTTGGCAGGGAAAGGGGACCGGATCAAGGAGGATTCGTGCCCAATTCATATGGGGACGACGCTGCTTTCCTCCAGTGCGGGGCAGTCGCTAGCGCAGCAATAGCACCGACCAGTATGCCAGCGCCGCGACGCCGGCCGAGGCCGGTATCGTGATCACCCAGGCATAGATGATCGAACTCGCCACGTTCCAGCGCACCGCCGAGACCCGTCGCGCGGCGCCAACGCCGACAATGGCGCCGGTGATGGTATGGGTCGTCGAAACGGGAACCCCAAGGAAAGTTGCGATGAACAGCGTCGCGGCGCCCCCGGTCTCGGCGCAAAAGCCCTGCATCGGCGTCAGCTTGGTGATTCTCAAGCCCATGGTACGGACGATGCGCCAGCCACCCATCAAGGTGCCCAACGCCATCGCCGCCTGACATGCCAGCACCACCCAGAACGGCACCGAAAATTCCGCGCCAAGTTTGCCTTGCGAGAACAAGAGCACGGCGATGATGCCCATGGTCTTTTGCGCGTCATTGCCGCCATGCCCGAGCGAATAGAGCGAGGCGGAAGCAAATTGCAGGATGCGAAAGGCGCGATCGACCGCGAACGGCGTCGAGCGCACCGACGCCCAGGACACGATGGCGACCAACGCCAGCGCCAGCAGAAATCCGATCACCGGCGACAGCACGATCGCCAGCAACGTCTTGGACAAGCCGCTCCAGACCGCGGCCGAAAGTCCGGCTTTGGCCATTCCGCCCCCGACCAATCCGCCGATCAGCGCGTGGGAACTCGAGGAAGGTATTCCCAATCCCCAGGTGATCAGGTTCCAGACGATCGCCCCGATCAGGGCTGCGAAGATCACCTGCACATCGATCACGCTCGGTTCGATGATCCCGGTGCCGATGGTCTGGGCGACGTTGAGCCCGAACACCAGAAAGGCGACAAAATTGAAGAACGCCGCCCAGACCACCGCGTATTGCGGCCGCAGCACACGGGTCGATACGATCGTGGCGATCGAGTTGGCGGCGTCGTGCAATCCATTGAGAAAGTCGAACAGGAGCGCGACGGCGATTAATCCGACCAGTACCGGAAGACCAAGCGTGGCATCCACTGCGCGGCCCTGCCCTATACCTGTTCGATCACGATGCTGTTGATCTCGTTTGCGACGTCGTCGAACCGATCGGCGACCTTCTCCAGGTGATCGTAGATCTCCGCGCCGACGATGAAGTCCATGGCGTTGGCGTCGCGGTGCTTGAGAAAAAGCTCTTTTAGGCCGATGTCGTGGAGATCGTCGACGCGACCCTCGAGTTTGGTGAGCTCCTCGGTGATGGTCGTGAGCAGCGAGACGTTGCTGCCGATCGATTGCATCAACGGCAGCGCGCGGCCGACGAGGTTGGCGCACTCGACCAGAAGCGTCCCCATTTCGCGCATCGGAGGCTCGAAGGCGCGCACCTCGAACAGCACCACCGCCTTCGCGGTTTGCTGCATCTGATCGATCGCATCGTCCATCGAGGTGATCAGGTTCTTGATGTCGCCGCGGTCGAACGGCGTGATGAAGGTCCGGCGCACCGCGGTAAGTACCTCGCGCGTAATATTGTCGGCGTCATTTTCGAACTGGTTGACGCGCTGGCAGAAGACCGGCGTCTCGTCACCGCCGCGCAGCATGCCCTGCAACGCCAGCGCGCCCTGCAGGACGGCCTGGGAGTGCCGAGCAAATAGGTCGAAGAAGCGCTCCTCCTTGGGAAGAAAGGTGCGAAACCAACGCATCAGCATAGGTTATGTCCGTTAAGGCAAAATTGGCCGGCCGACGTGGCCTGTCATATTACTGTCATAGATCATTTTGCGTGGAAAGCGCGTGGCAGGCGCCCGATGAAGTCGGGTCATCCACCGCTTTGTACGACCCGCAAAATGTCGTGGAAACTAGCCGGCCTAGAGCGACCGCCGAAAAAAGCGCGCGATCTCACCGATGATGCCGCGGCGGAAGGTCAGCACGCACACCACGAAGATCACGCCCTGGATCACGGTCACCCATTGCCCGAACCCGGCCAGATATTGCTGCATGGCAATGATGACGAAAGCCCCCACCACCGGACCAAATACGGTACCGAGACCGCCAACCAGCGTCATCAGCACGATCTCGCCGGACATGCTCCAATGGACGTCGGTCAACGAGGCATTCTGCGCCACGAACACTTTTAGCGCGCCGGCAAACCCCCCAAGCGTTCCCGACAGAATAAAGGCAACCAGCTTGTATTGGTCGGTCTTGTAACCGAGCGAGATCGCCCGCTGCTCATTCTCGCGGATCGATTTGAGTACCTCACCGAACGGCGAATTGATGGCGCGGAAGATCACCAGAAAGCCGAACAGGAAGCCCGCGACGATGACGTAGTAAAGCACCGTCGGCTTGGAGAGGTTGAGGACGCCGAACAGGTATCCTTGCGGAATGCCCTGGATGCCGTCCTCGCCATGGGTGAACGGCGCCTGCAGATAGATGAAATAAAGCAGTTGCGACAACGCCAGCGTGATCATGGCGAAGTAGATACCCTGGCGCCGGATCGCGACGACACCGGTGATAACGCCGAGTCCGGCCGCGCCCGCTGTCCCAATCACAATGCCGAGCTCGGGCGTAACACCCCACACTTTAAGCGCATGCGCCGTGATGTAGCCCGCAGTCCCCAGGAACATGGCGTGGCCGAACGACAACAGACCGCCATAGCCAATCAGCAGATTGAAGGCGCAGGCCAAGAGCGCAAAGCACAGGGCCTGCATCACGAAGAACGGGTAGATGCCGGTAAACGGCACGACCAGCAGCAGCGCGGTCATGATGCCAAACGCGATCATCTCGTCGCGGATCGTGCGCGCGGTCACAGGTAAACGATCGTGGGTCATCGCCGTCATCTTTATGTCGCCCGCCCCGTCAGTCCTGAGGGTTTGACCAGCAAGACCAGCACCATCAGGACAAATACGACCGTGTTGGAGGCCTCCGGATAAAAGTATTTGGTCAGTCCCTCGATCACTCCAAGCGCAAATCCTGTGATGATCGAGCCCATGATCGAACCCATGCCGCCGATCACCACGACGGCAAACACGACGATGATCAGATCCGCGCCCATCAGCGGCCGTACCTGGTTGATCGGCGCCGACAGCACGCCAGCGAGCGCGGCAAGTCCGACGCCAAGGCCGTAGGTCAGCGTGATCATTCGCGGCACGTTAATGCCGAAGGCGCGCACCAGCGTCGGATTTTCGGTCGCCGCACGCAGATACGCGCCAAGCCGGGTTCTCTCGATCAAGAACCAGGTGAGCAGACATACGATGAGCGAAAACACCACCACCCAGCCCCGATAGACGGGTAAGAACATGAAGCCGAGATTCATGCCGCCCCTCAACTCATCTGGAATCGCATAGGGCAAGCCGGACGAACCGAAGTAGTTCTGGAACACACCCTGCACTATCAACGCGATGCCAAAGGTCAACAACAGCCCGTAGAGGTGATCGAGACCGGAGAGCCATTGCAGCATGGTCCGCTCGAGAATCATACCGAAAATGCCCACCGCAATGGGAGCGATCAGCAGTGCCCACCAATAGCCGATGCCGGTCAGATTGAGCAGGAAATACGCGCAGAACGCCCCCATCATGTAGAGCGCGCCGTGGGCGAAATTGATAATGTTGAGCATGCCGAAGATGACGGCAAGCCCAAGGCTGAGCAGCGCGTAGAACGAGCCGTTGATCAATCCCACCAGGAGCTGTGCGTAGAGAGCTTGCATATCGATCGATCTTTCACCCTCAATCTCGTCGTAACGTAACGTTAGCCCCGCCGGCACGAGGCCGGCGGGTAGCTATTGCTACTTCTTTACCAGCGGACATGCACTTTCCGAGAGCGGCCTGAAAGCCTGCTCTCCCGGGGTCGTTCCGACCAGCTTGTAATAGTCCCAGGGCCCCTTGGATTCGGACGGCTTCTTGACTTCGAACAGATAGGCCGGATGGATCTTGCGGCCGTCCACGCGGATCGAGCCCTTGCCGAACAACGGATCGTCGGTCGGCATTTCCTTCATTTTCGCGACGACCTTTGCGCCATCGTGAGGATTGCCGCCCATCGCTTCGAGCGCCTTGAAGTAGTGGACCAAACCGGAATAGACGCCGGCCTGAACCATACTCGGCTCCGCCTTGTTCTTGGCGCGATCCGAAAAGCGTTTTGAAAACGCGCGGGTTCCATCATTCAGATCCCAATAGAAGGTTTCTGTAAAATTCAGGCCTTGCGCCACGTTCAAGCCAAGCGCGTGAACGTCGGTAATGAACAGCAGAAGGCCGGCGAGTTTCTGGCCCCCCGCGACGATGCCAAACTCCGCGGCCTGCTTGATCGCGTTCGTAGTGTCACCGCCCGCATTGGCAAGTCCGATGATTTTCGCTTTCGACGCCTGCGCCTGCAGCAGGAACGAGGAGAAATCAGACGAATTCAGCGGATGCTTGACGGCGCCGAGCACCTTTCCGCCCGACTTCACCACCACCGCGGTGGTGTCGCGTTCTAGCGCCGCACCGAATGCGTAGTCGGCGGTCAGAAAAAACCAGGTGTCGCCGCCGGCCTTCACCAGCGCCCGACCAGTGCTGTTGGCAAGCATGTAGGTATCATAAACCCAATGGATAGTGTTCGGCGAGCATTGGGCGTTGGTGAGATCCGACGACGCCGCGCCGGTATTGATCATGATAGCGTTCTTCTCTTTCACCAGATTGTTGACCGCGAGGGCAACGCCCGAATTCAGCACGTCCATGAAGATGTCGACCTTCTCGACGTCGATCCATTGCCGCGCGATGGCGGTGCCAATATCTGGCTTGTTCTGGTGGTCGGCGGAAATCACGTCGATCTTCCAGCCCTTGGCGGCGAGCCCGGAATCTTCGACCGCCATCTGGGCCGCCAACGTTGAACCTGCGCCGCCGAGATCGGAGTAAAGTCCCGAAGTATCGGTCAGCACGCCGATCTTGATGTTCTTGTCCTGCGCAAAAGCGAAGCTTCCGGCGGCGAGGCTGAGCGCCGTGCCCAGCACCAACGATGCGGCAATTCTGGTCTTCATGGTGGTTCCTCTTTTTGTCCTTCCCGCTCTTCTTCAGACGCCGAGATAGGTGTGAAGCTTGTCCATATTGGCCTGCAATTCCGCGTTGGCGAAGCCATCGATGATCTTGCCATGCTCAACGATGTAGTAGCGGTCCGCAACGGTTGAGGCGAAGCGGAAGTTCTGCTCGACCAGAAGGATGGTGAAACCTTCATTCTTGAGACGTTTGATGGTTTGGCCGATTTGCTGGATGATAACGGGTGCAAGCCCTTCGGTCGGTTCATCCAGCATCAGAAAACGCGCGCCGGTACGCAGGATTCGTCCGATCGCAAGCATCTGCTGCTCGCCGCCCGACAGTTTAGTGCCCTGGCTGCCGAGCCGCTCCTTGAGATTGGGGAACAGCTCGAACACCTGATCCAGCGACAGGCCGCCGCTGCGCACCGCCGGCGGCAGCAGCAGGTTTTCACGCACATCGAGGCTTGCGAAAATTCCGCGCTCCTCCGGACAGAAGGCGATACCCATGCGCGCAATCCTGTCCGACGCGGCGCGGGTTATGTCCCGGCCCTCGAAGCGGACCGAACCGGTGCGCTTGCCGATGATCCCCATCACCGATTTCAGCGTGGTGGTCTTGCCGGCGCCGTTGCGCCCGAGCAGCGTGACGACCTCGCCGGGGTTCACCTCGAAGTTGACGCCGTGCAGGATGTGGGACTCGCCGTACCAGGCTTCGAGATTCTGAACCGACAGCACAGGGGTGCCGGATGCCGGTACCGGCTTCGCTGCGACGGCATCGGCCATTTTCGCGTCAACCATGGCCGGCCCCCAGGTAGGCTTCCTTCACCCGCTCGTCCCTGGATAGCTCGGCATAATTACCCTCCGCCAGCACGTGACCGCGCGTGAGCACGGTGATGATGTCGGACAGATTGGCCACAACGCTCAAATTATGTTCCACCATCAGGATGGTGTATTTGGCGGAGATGCGCTTGATAAGCGCGGCGATCTTGTCGATGTCTTCGTGGCCCATGCCGGCCATCGGCTCATCGAGTAGCATCATTTCCGGATCGAGTGCTAGCGTAGTTGCAATTTCGAGCGCACGCTTGCGTCCGTAAGGCATTTCGACCGCAGCCGTCTTGGCAAATTCGCTGAGGCCGACATCGTCAAGCAATTCGAGCGCGCGGGCGTTGAAGCGATTGAGCACGCTCTTGGAACGCCAGAAGTCGAAGGAGTGACCGTGCTGGCGTTGCAGGGCGACCCGAACATTCTCGAGCGCCGTCAGATGCGGAAATACGGCCGAGATCTGAAACGAGCGCACCAAGCCTAGCCGCGCGACGTCCGCCGGCGCCATCGCGGTGATGTCTTGTCCCTTGTAGCGGATTTGCCCCGCCGACGGCTTGAGAAATTTGGTGAGCAAATTAAAGCAAGTGGTCTTGCCGGCCCCGTTCGGGCCGATCAACGCATGAATGCTGCCGCGGCGGACCCGCAGGTCAACGTCGCGAACGGCGAAGAAACCCGCGAATTCCTTGGTTAATCCGTGGGTTTCGAGAATGAACTCATCAGCCAATCAAAATTCCCCCATCAGCCGTCACCGCGACGCCCCACCGCGGTTGGCCGATCTCTTCTCTCCGGCAGGTTCTCCCAGGCGTCTTGGAATTCGCGCTGGACCGGCCGCCTCCGGGCCGGAATATGCCGTCAACGCCCCTCCTTACGCAAGGCGGAAAGCTGGGCAAACGAGCAAGCGAGAAAAGGGTCCGCTTCGCCATTAGTCGAATGGCTAGAGCGATTAAGGGGGCATGATTGAGCGCCCTGCCACATGCAACCCGAAAGCATTCGTTAACGGTGTTTCGTCGCAAGCTCGGTTTTTCATCAAATATTTCCGCTAAGGAACGATGGTCGGCTGTCTTGCATTGGGCCCGGGACGGATCACAACCTTGGAATTCGAAAGCGCCAATCCGACAATCGTCAAATCGATCAAGCAGCGTGACCTCCTCAACACGTGGCTGCGGCTTTATGCCCGCGCACAACTGATACCGCGCATCGGAGACTACCGGCCGGAGAGGATCGCAGAAGAACTTCCCGATCTGGTGTTCTATACCGTCGAAGATGGCGAGCCGCCGCGCTTGATGATCGAGAGCGACGGCACACGGATGTCGATCGCCTATGGCACCACCGGCAGGGGTCGGTATCTTGACGAATATATCGGAACCAAGCTCGCGCCTCTTGTCATGCCGATTTATTACGAATGCCTGAAACGCGCGCTTCCCGTCTATACCGTCGCCAACGTCGACGACATCTACGGCCGGATCGTCGCCTATGAACGCATGTTGCTGCCGTTCTCGGACGGCGGCGGCGTCACGCATGTGATCGCATCGTTAAAGACCATCTCCGAAGACGGCGGTTTCGAAATCAAGAATCTGATGCGTGGAAAAGACTCGCTGCCGACGCCCAAATATCGCGCTGTCATCGATCGGGACCTCTTCCACCGCGCGCCGGGCCGCGTTCCGACCGGCGACGTCATCGAGTTCAACTAGCCAACGCGCGCTTTTCTGCGGGACCGGATCAGGCCTTCGCGCGACGCGATCCCGAGGCTGCCACTTCCTCGGCGTAGATCTCCGGCTTGAATCCGACAAGCAATTTGCCCCCGAAATCGAGCACCGGCCGCTTGATCATCGAAGGCTGCGCCAGCATCAACGCCAGCGCCTTGCGCTCGTTGAGGCCTGCCTTGTCGGCATCGGGCAATTGGCGAAACGTCGTGCCGGCGCGATTGAGCAGTATCTCCCACCCGAGTTCGTCGCTCCAATACTTCAGCTTGTCCCTGGCGATGCCTTCGGCCTTGTAGTCGTGAAAGTTGTAAGCCACGCCGTGGCTGTCGAGCCAGGCGCGGGCCTTCTTCATGGTGTCGCAGTTCTTGATGCCGTAGATGGTGATGGGTTTTGTCATCGCGCAATTTGCCTGAGTTGAAACACGGTGGGCCGCGGACACTATGGCGTCAGAGAGCCCCTGACTATCCGCCTTGCCGCTAATCCCGCCACTTGCCAACAGGATCGCGTCGGTCGAAAAGGTCGTCGCCGCTTCTAACGCAAATTTTTTTGCCGGTGCCTAGACATCCCCAATCGCTGTGTTCTTGGGAAAGCGATAGGCGCCGAACTGCACCATGCGATCGACGTCATTGACGATCTTGCCGTAATATTGCAGAGCATCGGGACAGGAGCCCGCATTCTCGGCTGTGACGACCTTCAAATACCCGGCGCCTTTGGCAAAGCACGCGTAGTAAGCGATGGCCATTTCGATCGATTGTTTGTGAAGGCCGCGATAACCGTACTGCCGCCGGAAGATTGGGCCGGCAAACTTCCCAAGCGAACGTCGTTCGCGCACAACTATTCCGCCGACCTGCAGGCGCGCGTGCTGTCGCGCTGGGCGGAATACGGTTTTAAGCCGTAGGCAGCGTCGAACCGAAAAGGCGACCGACTCCGAAGGCGATACCATCGTCACGACCTAGCCCACCGCGCCGTCGTCCAGACTGACGATCACCGCGGCATTGGCAATGATGATGGAATCTCCGCCCTGCTCGGCCGGAATTTCCAGGCCGCCCTTGACCGCCGTGACCGTCACGGTTCCGTAAGGCAATTCCTTGGCCACCGCCGAGGTATCGACCGCGCCGGGATCCGGCACGCCGATCGTGACATCCACGAACATATCGCTGGAAGTCTTGCCCACCATGCGAAAGAAGCCGAGGCTGGAGTGACGGATGGCATCCGAGACCGCGCGCCGCGCCGCCTTGGTGGCGTCCTTGCCGTGAACATCGACGCCCATACCCATCTCGGTAATACAACGCACGCGTGTCATGTGACCTTCGCTTTCGTCAGGGGGAAAAGCTGCATCTGTGCAATATGAGATTTTTGCGCAGGCCCGCAATCCAATTTCACAGCCCTGATGTTCGGAAACCTCACGGCGCGGCGCTATCGGCCGCGGGCGCGTCTGGCGCCAGGACCAGCTCGGCATCGTCGATGACGTAGCGGACATATTTGTAGTCGCGGATGAAGCTGATCCGGCCGTCCTTCCACTTCAGCCACATGAGATAGCTAGGCTTCACTGCCCGCGAATCCTCGTAGACCGCGATCACCTCGCGGCCATCCAACCAAGCGGAGGCCAGCCGTGCCGGTGCGCTACGCGAATAGATACCGAAGAACATGCCGACGTCGGCGGCGCCGGTGCGCAGCGGATAGGTCGACTGGATCAATTGCACGTCGTCGGCCAGCATCGCCCGCAGCCCGTCCCAATCGCGCCGATTGAACATCGCGACATAGCGGGCGAGGTCGGGTGATGGCGCGCGCGGCGCGGGCCGCGTCGGCGCTTGGGCGTTGATTGCCTTGAGCCTTGTCCGTCCGCGCGCCAGATGGGCCTTCACCGCGTTCACCGTGAGGTCGAGCATGCCGGCGATCTCTTCCAGAGACTGGTCGAGCACATCCTTAAGAATCACAACGCTACGCTGCACGGTCGGCAACTCCACGAACCGCGACACCGCCGTTTCGACCGCCTCTCTTCGCATCAGTAGCTCCACGGGATCTGGACTCTCGGGATCGGCGACCTCGGCGGCCGCCTCGATCGGCTCGGCCCTGCGCACGGCGCGGCCACGCAACAGGTCGAGGGCGCGGTTGTGGGCGATCCGGAACAGCCAGGGTCGAAGCGGCGGCATCTCCTCCAGCTCCTGCAATGCCACCACAGCCTTTGCGAAAGTATCCTGCACGACGTCCTCGCCGTCGATGACCGATCCCATCAGCCGCGCGCAATAGCGATGCAGCTCGGGCCGCAGCTCGCTTGCGAGTGCGAGGAGCTGCGTCTGGCCGTCATGAGCCGGCGAGGAATGTGCTGCGCTCAAACCGCCGCTCCCTCCAGCATGGTGATCCCGGTGTCGCCCTTCAACCCAAAGGCGAGGCCGTCAGCATATTTCGGGTCGTCGAGCACGGAAACGACTTTCTCGCCGAACTCCCGCGGCGGCATCGGTTTACCGAAGCGGGTCAGGAATTCGTCACGCCTGAGGTTCAAGGCGCGCGCATAGGCGTCGGCGCCGGCGTCACCGACCCCCGTGTCACCGACGATCTGCTGCGGCACGATCGCCTGGAAGCGGATTCCAAGCTTCTTCTGCGCCGAAACATCGTTGGCATATTTCGTCATGAACCAGAGCATCCGCTTGGCGCCGGCATAGCCGCCCGACAGCGGCGATCCGTTCACGGCCGCGCCGCTCGATCCCACTAGCACGCGGCTTGCCGGCTTCAGCGGCAGATTGAGCGCCGCCTGCAGCCAATAGAGCCCGGCTTTGACGTCGGTCTCCCAGGTCGCGGTGAAATCCTCCCAACTCACCTGGTCGAGCCGGCCCATCCGCGGCTTCGCGCCGGCGTTCAGCACCAGGATGTCCGGGCTGATCTCGGCGAGAATGCGTTGCGCTGCCGCCTCCTCCGTCACGTCAGCGGAGATCGTGGCGACGCCAAGCCTGGCGCCGACCGAGGCGAGTGCTTCTGCGCCGCGGGCGACGACCGTCACCCTTGCGCCGTGGGCGACCAGCGCCTCGACCAATCCGAGGCCAAGGCCGCGGCTTCCGCCGGTGACGACGACATTCTTGTCCTTGATGCTCATCTTTCTCTCCTGTGTTGGTACAGACAGGACGATCGAGACCGGGAAAAGGAGTCAAACAATTTGGCGACGGATGCATCCTGGCCCGTCCAACCGCTTCAAATACTGCCGGCGGTCAGCGCTTCGTCGGCGGGAGATCAGTTTCAGCCAAGCCGCTGAATGGAACGCGCTCATCAGCGCATACATGGGGGCCATTCCGCCCAGCGGTGACGCACCATGCGCGGCCGAACAGAGCAGATCCGACGAGCCCCCATCAAAGATGCCCGTAAGCAGTGCCATGATTGCGAACGTCGGCGCGGCTGCGAGCGATATCCACCCAGTGGCGCTACGCTCGGGATAGGCTTGCTTGTCTTCGTTGCGGTTCATCGGAAGGACGCTCTGGAAGTTTGTTCGATGCTCGTCGCGCCGGCGCAGTCACGCCATCCACCTCCATGCGGCGCTAGAGCATAATCGGTTCTGATTGCATCAGAACCGAAGCTCTAGATTCTAGTTTTGACGCGTTTTCTTCACGCGAACCGGGGTGTCCACTTCGCTCGAAAACGCTCTCTAGCCGTCGCGGTTGCGAAAGGCGGCCTCTCCGGCGTCCGACACCGCGACCCATTTCGGGTCGGGCGCGGCGTCGGGCACGTAACTGTCGTGCCAGTTCCACCACTTGTACGGTCGGCTCTGGGGGTAGCCGTCCGGCGAATCCTCCCACGTCTCCTGACGTCCGAGCGCCGTGATGTCGAGGTAGCTCCAGATGGAGCCCATCGCCTCGTCGCCGCGGCTATTGATGAAGTAGGTGCGGAAAACGCGCTCGCCGTCGCGGATGAACGCGTTATGGCCGTGCCATTCATCCACGCCGAAGTCGGCGTCGAAGCTGTCGGTGATCGTGTACCAGGGGATTTCTTCCCAGCCCATCCGCGCCTTCAGCCGGGCGATGTCGGCCTGCGGTGCGCGCGAGGCATATACCAGCGTAGTATCGCGCGCGTTAAGGTGGGTCAGGTCGGAGACCTGGTCGGCCCCGAGCGAACAGCCAATGCAGGCATGCTCCGGCCAGCCATGCACGCCGGGCTCGAAGAAGGCGCGGTAGACAATCAACTGACGGCGGCCTACGAACAGATCGAGCAGGCTCGCTTTGCCCTTGGGCCCGTCGAACACATATGCCTTTTCAACGGCAACCCACGGCATCCGCCGTCGTTCGGCGGCCAGCGCGTCACGGGCGCGGGTTAAGGCCTTCTCCTTGACGAGAAGCTGCTCGCGCGCAGCTTCCCACTCTTGCGACGACACAATCTTTGGTTCGTTCATGGCGTGCTGTCCTTCTTTTCGGGCCTTCTCAGGCGATGTCATCGTGACCATGGCAACCTCCGAATTAGAGCGACTACCTCATGTAAAATCATGGACGGATCATCTCGTTCCAGTGACCCCATATGGCTAAGACGATTGAGGTACACAAAAGGAGTCAGCGTCGGTGCGCGCGGATTGAGCCTCACGCCGGGCAAAAGGCCTGAACGTCAGCGCGATCAGGAACGCGCCAAGTCCGACGGCCCAGGAGCCGATATAGAGCCACGCGTAACTCGCAAAGGTGTCGTAGATCAATCCGCCGGCCAAAGGCCCGGTCGCCATGCCAAGACTGCCGGCCATCGCGGTTCCGCCGATCACGGTTCCCAACATCCGCAACGGAAAGTTTTCGCGCACCAGCACCGAATAGAGCGGCATGGTGCCCGCGTAGATGAAGCCGAACAGCGCCGCCACCGCGTAGAACGCGGCAAGCTCGCGCACGAAGACGTAGGCCAGCGCGCCGAAAGCTTGCGCGAACAGGCCCGTCACCAGCACCCGCTTGGCGCCAAGGCGGTCGCCCAGCAGACCAAAGGCGATGCGGCCGCCCATTCCGGCCAGCCCCTCCACGCTATAGATCGTCACCGCCGCAATCATCGGGATCCCGCAAGTGACGGCGTAACTCACGGTATGGATGATTGGCCCGGAATGCGTCGCGCAGCAGAAGAAATTGGTCAGAAGCAGGATCACGAGTTGCGGCGACCGCAGCGCCTGCGAAAGCGACATCTCGCCTTCCCCCACGGCGCCACCGGATGGCGCAGCAGATAAAGCCTCCAGCGCCGGCGCGCGGCGTACCAAAAGCGTGACCGGAATCATGATTCCCGCGACGACGAGCGCGAGGATCTGCATCGTGGTCCGCCAATCATGGCTGGAGGCGAGCCAGGCGACCAGCGGCGACATGGTCATGGGCGCCATTCCCATGCCGGCCGAGACCAGCGACACGGCAAGGCCGCGATGGGTATCGAACCAGCCGGTGACGGTTGCCATCATCGGCGCGAAGATCGCGGCCGTGGCGCAGCCGACCATCACGCCGAAGGCGAATTGAAATGCGACCAGCGATGTCGCAAGGCTCGCGAGCAAAAGGCTCGTCCCGATCACCACCGAGCCGGCCAGAACCACCGGCAGCGGCCCGAACCTGTCGGACAAGGTGCCCCAGATCATGCTGGTGCACGCCATGGCGAGAAAGCCGACGGTCATGGCGCTCGATACGCCCGTGACGGACCAGCCGGTATCGGCCGCGATGGGCCGCAGCAGCACCGGCAGCGAAAACATGGCGCCGATGGCAACACAGCCCAACAGGCTGCCTGCCCCAACGATGACCCAGCGATAGCGAGATTGTTCCATTCCCAGTCTCCGATGTAGCTCGATCTGAATTGAAGACGAATGGAACCTCTGGCAACCGACAGGGTGATAGGGCTGCCGGACTATTTTTTTGACGATTTAACGCTTAAAACGGTCATTGCGAGGAGCAACGCGACGAAGCAATCCAGTCTTTTCGCGCCTTGATGGATTGCCTCGCGGAGCCTGTTATCGGGCGCGCATTTACGCGACCCGTTGGCTCGCAATGACGTCGGGGTAGACTTCCGCGATCTCGCGGCGCGAATACGCCCGAGTTGTGCAAAGCATTCCCCCCAAAAAATCAGAGGGCGCAGGGAAAGCCGGGTGCCCGTTGCACCCGTAGCCTCGCGTGGAAATGAAATAACCACACGAGTTAGTCACCACAGGTTCACCGGATCATCCGGCCTTCCCTGCGCAATGGTTTTAACGGTTTCCTTCGCGCTCTCCCTGGTGACCGGGCTTTTTTGCCACCATCGCTTGCGGATCATCGCCCGCAAACTTGACGCCAGCGTCGGGGCGTCAGGACCACACGACTTCGCCGTCCGCGGGCAGACGCATTCGTCTCGTGTGCTGCCGCGTCCACCGCATCCCCCACCCAACGTCCGTGACGATGCGCAACGCCCCTCCTGAGGGGTGCGGGATGGGCTACGATATACATCTGATTTGCATTTCTGAAAAACAGAAATATTTTTCGCGCAGGGGCTGGACAACCGATAAGATAATTGCCGCGCAACTCAGGTGATTTGCCCGTCGGGTCGTTTGGGATCGTGGCAAGCTGCAGGCTCCCGAAATGGCTTGGGCTTTACGGAACTCGCTTCAGCCAGCCGAGCAGCCCGCATGAGCGAGGCGATATCCGGGGTTCAGAGAAGTTACAAAGACCCGGATATCGCTTCGCTCTACGCTTGCTCCGACCCTTCCATTGGTTGTTGCATAATGACATCGGTCGCGATCACGAAGGCGAAAGCGACCGTAAAGAAGTCGATCGTCAACCCCGTGATGTAGGCTGCCGCGCTGTATGGGAGGCCGGCCAAAACGTAGCCAAGCATCGCCAGTGTCACAGCGGCGCCCAATACAACGAAGACCGCGAAGATTGCGGGCGGCGGTCCTTGGCCGGCCACCTTGCGGCGGCGGCTCGGATAGGTGAGCTGAAGCGACAGCATCGGCAGCGCGAAAAGCACGGCTGAGCCTCGCCAAATCCACTCCTCCCGAATGTCGTAGAGCGCAAATAGCGCCGGCAGCAGCGCTCCCGCCGTCAATACGATAATGTGCGTCATGACCGTTTTTGCAAGGTATCTGTCAAGCCGTGACAACTTCGCTCCGGCGGCCGGTCGGAGCGCCAACAAGAGCGCCGTGAACCCCGCGAACGTGACCATCAGGCCAGCCAATGTGTACAAAAGGCTTGCACCTTTGACTTCCATGTTTTGCTCCACCTGAGAACCAAGGTCGCTTTGGCGCGTCCTGTTCTTACAACAAATCCACCTGAGGGGTCACTCCCACTCAATCGGCCCGGGCGGTTTTGACGTCACGTCGTAAACCACGGTCTGGACTTCATAATTCAATTGTCAAACGGCCGAACGAGCACACGCAATCTTTCCCGCCGCGCGGATCGCGCGCCGCATCGCCCTACCCCAAAAGCTTCATGAAATTGCGTCTGCGACCGAAGCGCTCCTTGAGCGTCAGGACATAAGCGACATGTTCTCCCCTGGCGCGCAACTTCGCCATCCGCGAGACGAGCTTCGCGGCTTCCTCGTAAGCAGAAGCTCCGCCGGCGCTGGCGAGATGATCGACGCGTTGGGCGTAAACCTCAAGCGCCTCACTGGGGTGAGTCGCCTCAGTTTTCTCAGCGAGTTCCTCCCTCAGGGCCAGCGACGCACCGCGCGTTCGCACAGATGCCCAAGCTTTGTCGAACAACTTTTCTTGCATCCAGATGCGAACAAGAAGATCAGCGGGGTTATGCCAACTTTTTTGCCTTTCGCAAATCGAGCCGGATTCCAGAAGCCTCACAATACGCTCACGCGTGGCGTCGCCGCCCAATTTGCGAAGCCGGACGTAGTACTCGAGGCTCGGCGCCTTCTCGAAAGCCCGCTGCAGACAGGCCTCCGCGTCCCCCTTTCGGCCCTCCTTCGACAGAAGCTCGGCCGTGAGGAGCACAAGCCGTTCGTCTGGGCGCTGGTCCTCGAACAGCCATAGGCCCTCCTCGGCCCGGCGCAGCGCTTCTTGCTTGCGACCGTGCGAAAGACAGAATTCCACCAGTTGCAGATAGCTCCACTGGGAGGATAGGTCTTTGGCGCGCAGAGCAATGCGGGTGTCGACCTCGCCGGCGCGTTCGGCGAAGAAATCGAGAATGCGCATGAGCTGATGCTGATGGCCAACGAACTCTTCCCGCTGCATCCGGCCAGCGGAATACGACGGAATTTTTTCCCAGGCCTCGGCGGCGAGGCGGCGATATTCGGTTAAGCCGACCTCACCGAGCACGTCCGCGTAAAGCGCTGCGGCACCCTCGAATGTCCCATACTCGTCTTTCGTCTCGCGGGTAAAAAGGTCACGCGCGAGCTTTATCGGCTCCGGCCGAATTTCGCGGGTTGCTGCGAGATGTATATCGCGCGCACGATGCAACAGCATGCCGGCGTGGCCATCGGAATCGTCGATGCTCTCAATTGCCTGCTCGATCCGGTCGATCGCCCGCTCGGCGAGTTCGAGTACAAGCCCGGCGCTGCTGCCAGATGCAAATCCGGCAATGGTATCGAGCACGGAATCCACGCCAGCTGCCCAGCCCGGCGCTTCATGGTAATCGACAAATTCCCTTATGCGCGTGGTACTGTCGATCTCCTTGCGTAGGCGCTGTGCGAACGTCTTGTCATCAGTGTTCATCGCCGCTGCGGCCGTGTCGAGCTTGCGGAACAGGGCTGGATCCCGCTCCGCCAAATTCACGATCATTTCGACAAGAGCATCGACACCTCTCTGCTTCAGGTGATGGCGAATCCGCGTAAGCGCGCCGAAGCCGTCGATCTCGTCGGTTCGGATGGCGTTCACGGTTAGCGCGGTGGCCACCAAATGCTTGCAGAAACCCCAATCCTCGAACGCCGGACAGGTACATTCGCCATCGAAATCCTCGCCATGCCCCGTCAATTTCGCCCGGTAGTCTTCCGTGCCTGCGACTTCTGCCAGCACGCGCCCTGGCTCGATGACAAGAATCTCAACCTGGCCGTCTCGATGATAGGCCTCGCCGCGCGCGAACACTTTTGCCCCTGCAAATTCGCGCAGGACATCGACGTCGAAGCGTGGGCGTTGTTCAGCCTTCATAGGTTCGGTTGCCGCAACGGCTCGGTGTCGATCAGGTGCGGCGCGTGTTCGAGCGTGACGGAAGAATGCATGCGCCAGTACTGGCCGGTATGCCTGTGCCATATCACATCACACCGGGCTTCCGCGAGATTCTCCTCCACATGGTCGAGCCGCGTGAACGTCGCCTCAAATTCTTCGCCCTCGTTGTCGGGGAAGCCCGACCGGTAGCGCGTGATGAAGCTGTATTTGCTGCCCCGCCATTTGCCCAAGATGTCAACGGGATAGTTAAACTCGGTTCGACGAACTTCCAGCAAGAATCGAGGTTTTAAATTGTTCGCAAAGAATTGGTCGCATCTGGCCGCGATGGCGCCCTTTTTCTCCGCCGCAAGGGGCTCAACCCTCACCCATCTTCGCTTTACCACTCGTAGACCCTCGCAAAGCCGCGACGAACCTAGCCGTCCCCCCTCACTCCCACTCGATCGTCCCCGGCGGTTTTGACGTCACGTCGTACACCACGCGGTTGACGCCCTTGACCTCGTTGATGATGCGGGTCGCGGTTTCGCCCAAAAATTTCATGTCGAAGGGATAGAAGTCGGCGGTCATGCCGTCGGTCGAGGTCACCGCGCGCAGGCCAACGACATATTCATAGGTCCGCCCGTCGCCCATCACGCCGACGGTCTTGACGGGCAACAGCACGGCAAAGGCTTGCCAGATTTGATCGTAAAGGCCCGCTTTTCGAATCTGGTCGATATAAACCGCGTCCGCATTACGCAGAATGTCGAGTTTCTCCCGCGTGATTTCGCCGGGGCAGCGGATCGCAAGGCCCGGTCCTGGGAACGGGTGCCGGCCGACGAAAATTTCGGGCAGGCCAAGCTCGCGCCCGAGCACGCGCACCTCGTCCTTGAACAATTCGCGCAAGGGCTCGACCAGCTTCATGTTCATGCGCGCCGGAAGACCGCCGACATTGTGGTGCGACTTGATCGTCACCGAAGGGCCGCCGGTGAAGGAGACGCTTTCGATCACGTCGGGATAGAGCGTGCCTTGTGCGAGAAATTCTGCGCCACCGATTTTCTTCGCCTCCGCATCGAACACATCGATGAACAGACGTCCGATGGTCTTGCGCTTTTGTTCGGGATCGGTGACGCCGGATAGCTCGCCCAAAAATTGCTTCGACGCGTCAACGTGAACCAGCGGAATGTTGTAGTGGCGCCGGAACAGATCCACCACGGTCTCGGCCTCGTTGAGCCGCAAGAGGCCGTGATCGACGAACACACAAGTGAGCTGGTCGCCGATCGCCTCGTGGATCAGCACTGCGGCCACGGCTGAATCGACGCCGCCGGACAGGCCGCAGATTACTTTGCCTTGGCCTACCTGCGCGCGAATTTTTGCGATCGCCTCCTCGCGGAAGGCGCGCATGGTCCAGTCGCCGGTCAGCCCTGAGACTTTACGGACGAAATTGCGGATCAGCTTGGCGCCGTCGGGCGTGTGCACCACCTCGGGATGGAACATCAGCCCGTAATATTTTCGCTTCTCGTCCTGAATGATCGCGAACGGCGCATTGGCGCTGACGCCGGCCACCGCAAAGCCCGGCGGCATTTTGGTGATGCGGTCGCCATGGCTCATCCAGACCGGGTGCCGCTCGCCCGGCTTCCAGGTGGAATCGAACAATCGGCTGTCGGCCTTGACCTCGACATCGGCGCGGCCGAATTCACGGTGGTGGCCGCCCTGGACCTCGCCGCCGAGCTGGGCCGCCATGGCCATCTGGCCGTAGCAGATGCCGAGTACGGGCACTCCAGAGTCGAAGATCGCCTGCGGGGCGCGCGGCGAGCCCTCCTCGTGCACAGACTCTGGACCGCCGGAGAGGATCACGGCCTTCGGCTTCATCTGGAGAAACGCCGCTTCCGCCTTCTGGAACGGCACGATTTCGGAATAGACGCCCTCCTCGCGCACCCGGCGCGCGATCAACTGCGTCACCTGACTGCCGAAATCGACGATCAGAATCTTGTCATGCGCCGAGGCCACGGGGGTGGCCTGGTCACGGGCGGGCTGGGCTGGCGTCATGGGTAGGAAGTACGCGACGAGGGCCGCGCTCGCAACCCTGAAAAAGCCGGTCTAACAGCCGTCGTTGCGAGCGAAGCGAAGCAATCCACGCTTTTTTTGCGCGGAGGGATGGATTGCTTCGTCGCAAGGGCTCGTCGCAATGGCGCTGCGCGTTAGGAAGCCCTCCGCAGCACCGACACGAAAAACCCGTCCGTCCCGGTGCGGCGCGGCGTCATCAGCAGGCCTTCCGCCGACTGAAGCGTTGCGGCGGCAAAGTCCTCCGCCTTGTCCCAGAGCACGGTCACGGTTTGCGCTGGGGGCACCACCGCGAAATCGGGATGCCGCGCAAGGAAGGCGCGGATCTGGTCGCCGTTTTCCGGCGCCAGCACCGAGCAGGTGATGTAGGCGATGCGGCCGCCCGGCTTGACCAGGCTTGTCGCGCGATCAAGCACTTCGAGCTGGTCCTTCAGACGGACCTCGAGCGCGCCGGGCCGCATCCGCCATTTGGCATCGGGATTGCGCCGCCAAGTCCCGGTTCCCGTACAGGGCGCATCGATCAGTACGAGATCGGCCGATTGCCTGATGTCCGCCAGCACATCGCCCTCGCCCTTCGGCGCGCGCACGTCGCAATTGTGGACGCCGGCGCGGGAAAGCCGCTCGTAGATCGGCGCCAGTTGCCGCTTGTCATGGTCGGTCGCAATCAGTCTTCCCTTGCCCTGCATCATCGCGGCGAGCGTAAGCGTCTTGCCGCCGGCGCCGGCGCAGAGATCGATCGCCTGCTCGCCGGGCTTTGCCGCCGACAACAGAGCCGCGAGCTGCGAGCCCTCGTCCTGCACCTCGATCGAGCCTTTGACGAAATCTTCCTCGGAATGAATTCCGGGATTGCGGGCGTCGGCGGCTAGATCGATGCGCAAGCCGACCGGCGACCATGGCGTCGGCATCGTTCCCAAATGCGCGGTCGAGGCGAGTATCTTGTCGCGTTTGGCCTTCAGGGTGTTGACGCGCAAATCGAGCGGCGCGCGGCTTGCCATCGCGGCGGCCTCGGCGACACGGTCATCGCCAAACACCTGTTTCAGATATGGATCGAGCCATTCCGGGTAATCGCCGGCAATCGGCGCCGGCGCCCCCTCGAGCGAGCGCGACATCAATGCGGCGCGCTCGGCATCGCTGAGCGGCGGCGGCGCGAAGCGGCTGCCGTCGCATAGTGCGGCGATCGCATCGGTATCGAGCTTGCGTTCGAGGTGGAGCATGCCGAGCACGCGGGCGCGCGGGGTGTCCTCGTCCATGATCCAGGCGCTCGAGGCACGCCGCCGCAGCACGTCCCAGATCAGGCCGGAAATCGCAGCACGGTCGCCGGAGCCGGCAAAGCGATGCGCGGTACCCCACTCCTTCAATGCCTTCGCCGCCGGAATGCGCCCGGCGTCAATGGTTTCGATCAGCTCGATGGCTGCGGAAAGCCGCGCTGCGGGGGTCATTCAAAGCTTTCAGTTCGAGAGGCAAGGCCTCAGATCACAAGAGAATTGTCAGGGCGAAATAGATCCACATGGCGAGCAGCACGAGCACGCCCGCAAACCATGCCAGCGAACGCCGGTTCAAATCGTTGGAGGTCACAAAAATTCCGGCATGCACCAGCCGCGTCACGACAAATACCCACGACAGGATGACAATGACATTGCCGGTTTGGCGGAGCGGCAGCGCCAGCGCGATCAGGGCATAAAACAGCACCGGTATTTCGAACTGGTTCTTGTAGCAATTGCCGATCTGGGTGGCGCGCACCGGCCAGTTCGGCTGCCCCAAAACAATGTCCTTGATCTTGGTCTGTTTACTCACCAGTGCGTTCCGGCGGGCGCCGGCCATGGCGATCAGAAGCGCGAAAGTGAGCCCGATTTGGACGAAGACGGGCAACAAAACCATTTGAACCGACATCAGAATCCCCGATTGCTCGCGCGCCACCCGCTATAGCGGCTGAGCGCGCCCCTGACAATAAATCTGCGCGACTGTCGCGTGAACCACGGCCCCGGCTGAAGTGACCAACCCTCGAGGCTTTCGTTCATTCCGGTTCGCCGCACAACGCTGACCTGCCTGATGTCGAAGGCTTAGCTTCTCTCCCGCGATTCCATTATGGTCGGCGCAGCGAATACCAATTTGGTAGCCGGTTTTCTCGGGGGCGACGTGAAATGCGTCTGAAGGATCGTATCGCCATCGTGGTCGGTGCCGGCCAGAGCCCCGGCGAAGGCATGGGCAACGGCCGCGCCACGGCGCTCACTTTCGCGCGCGAAGGCGCCCGCGTGCTGTGCGTCGACCGCAATCTTGCCTCCGCGCAAGCAACCATCGAGCTGATCGCGGCCATCGGCGGCACAGCGGCCGCCTTCGAGGCCGACGTCACCAAAGAGGGCGAGATCAAGGCCATGGTGGCGGACGCGCACTCGCGCTGGGGCCGCGTCGATGTGCTTCACAACAATGTCGGCGTCAGCCTCGCTGGCGGCGATGCGGAACTATCCGGCATCACCGAGGAGGCGCTCGACCGCGTCGTGGCGATCAACCTCAAAAGCTGCATCTTCGCGGCGAAATACGCGATCCCCATCATGCGTCAACAAATGAGCGGCGCCATCATCAACATCTCCTCGATGGCTGCGATCACCACCTATCCCTACGTCGCCTACAAGGCGACCAAATCGGCGATGATCGCCTTCACCGAGCAGCTCGCCTACCAGAACGCGCAATATGGCATCCGCGCCAACGTCATCCTGCCGGGGCTGATGAATACGCCGATGGCGGTCGACACCCGCGCCCGCGCCTTCAACAAGAGCCGCGCCCAGGTCGAGGCCGAGCGCGACGCCCAGGTGCCGCTCCGTCACAAGATGGGCACCGCCTGGGACGTCGCCAACGCCGCTTTGTTCCTGGCCTCCGATGAGGCGAGTTTTATTACCGGCGTGGCGCTGCCGGTGGATGGCGGCGCTAGCGTGCGGCGCGGCTGAAGATTTTCAGGGTTTTCCGCGCTTTGGTGCCACCGCCAGCCGCAGAAAGCTCATCGCGCTGCCGAGGGCGGCAAATCCCGCGCCCAGCGCTAGCGCTGATGTAGCGCCGTCGCGGCCGGCAAGTGCGAAGCACAGCGCCGCGAGCGCAGCGCCGATGGTTTGTCCGGTCAGGCGCGCGGTGGCTACGATGCCGCTGGCGCCGCCGCTGCGGTCGGATGGCGCGCTCGACATGATCGCCCGGATGTTTGGCGTCTGGAAGAAGCCAAATCCGAGACCGCAAAGCACCATGCGCCAGACGATATTGGCGATGCCGGGCGAGGCCGGCAGCGTCGCCAGCAAGACCATTCCGACGCCTAGCAATGCCAGGCCAAGGCCGCCGAGGGCGCCGGCGGAGTGACGGTCGCTTAGCCTGCCTCCGATCGGCGCCATGATGGCGACGACCAGCGGCCACGGCGTCATGAAGAGCCCGGTCTCGACCTGCGTCCGCTGCAAGATGTCCTCGAAATAAAACGGCAGGGAAACGAACGCCAGCCCCTGAACCGCAAACGAGCACACGGCGGTCGCCGCCGATAGCGCAAACATCGGCCGCCGAAACAAATCGATCGGCAGCATCGGTGCCGGATGATCGGCTTGCCGGCGGACCAGGAGCACGCCGAGAATGATCGCGGCCACGAGCTCAGCCATGACCGCACTGGGCGATGCCTTGTGCGCAGCGCTTCCGATACCGAGAATGAAAAGGCCGAGGCAAAGGGCTGCGATCAGCGCGCCGGGAAAATCGAAGGCGTGCACCGCGCGCGGCGTGCCCGGCAACGTCTTCACCCCGATGCCGATTGCAATCAGGCCAAAGGGAATGTTGACCGCGAACAACCACGGCCATGGCCCCAACGCCAGAATGCCGGAGGCAATCGTCGGCCCAAAGGTGAAGGCGGTCGCGACGACCAAGGCGTTATGGCCGAACCCGCGGCCCAAAAGCCGGCTTGGATAGACAAAACGAATAAGCGCCGAATTCACGCTCATGATTCCGCTCGCCCCCAACCCCTGCAATGCGCGCGCGATCAAGAGGCTCGGCAACGACCAGGCGAGCGCACAGCCGAGCGAGGCAAGCGTGAACAGCAACAACCCGCCGAGATAAATTCGCTGATGGCCGACGATCTCGCCAAGCGCGCCGAGCGGCAAAAGCGTTGCGACCAGCGCGATCTGGTAGACATTGACCACCCAGACCACATCGGCAGGGGTGGTATGGAGATCGGCGGCAATCGCGGGCAACGCGATGTTGGCAATCGCGGTATCGAGCGAGGCCATCGCGAGCGCCGTGAAGATCGCGGCGACCGCCCACCGCCTGCGCTCCAGCGGCAAGCCATCAGTTGCGGGCGAAGCCATTGCCTTCGCCTTTGGATCCATCAACATCCCGCGGAATTCTCCAGGCAGGTGAGGACGCGTCGCCTCACAATGCGAGATGTACTATGGATATGGGGCGCTCCACAGACGCGACGATGCATGATGCGTATGCGGCGGTTTGAGGCTGGGCGGTCCGAAAGCCATGGCGTGTAGCCCGGCCGCTCAGGCCGTGATTTTCGCGAGCACCGCATCGAACGCCGCAGCAGCACTCGGCAAATCCTTAAACGCAAGCCCGCTGTCGGCCGATTGCTTCTGGCCTGCGGTCGCGGTCGGGCGAATCTCGGCGACGGGCTTGCCGCCCTCGAGCAAGGCGCGCGGCGCGATCAGGTGGAATTCGTGAGCTTCGATCGGCTGATCCCTGAGCAGGAAGACGCTGAGCGAAACGATGTCGGCGCCGCGCCGGTAGGAAATATAGCGGTCGATCGCGACCGATCCGTCGCGCTGCATGCCGCCGAGTTTGGCGAAACCCTTGGCGTCCAGAAGCCGGTGCGCCTTGAAACCCTTCACGCCGGCCGATCTTGCTTTCGCAGTTGCTTCCGAGAGGTCGTATTTTTCGGCCATCGCCTTGCCCACCGCGGCAAGCTGGCCCGAGATTTCGTGCTCGAATTCCTTCAGCTCCGTGCGGGGTTTTCCGATCTTGCGGGGCTTTGCCGCATCGCGCTTTTCCATCTCGGCCTTGCATTGCGCGATCACGCTGGCGACGGATTTGCGCTCAGCGTTGAACAGCAGGTTTTTCAGGTCAGAATCCGAAAGCGCGGCAATTCTGTCGTCCGACCAGTCAACCATGATAACCAACTTTCATTTCCCGAATGATGTTGAGAGCAAAAAGGGCCGCGGGGACGCATAATTCGACGCGGATCGCTTCTCGCCACCGTAGCGCGTTTCGCAACGCCGGTGGCGAGGATTTGAAGCTGGGAACTACACCCCGCCCGGGTAGTTCGGGCTTTCGCGCGTGATCGTAACGTCGTGGACGTGGCTTTCGCGCAAGCCCGCGCCCGTGATGCGCACGAACCGCGCCTTCTCGTGGAATTCGGCGATATTGCGTGCGCCGACATAGCCCATCGCCGCGCGCAAGCCGCCGGCGAGCTGATGCATGACATTGGCGACTGGACCCTTGTAGGGCACCTGACCCTCGATGCCCTCCGGCACGAGCTTGAGCGTGTCCTTGATGTCCTGCTGGAAATAGCGGTCGGCGGAACCGCGCGCCATGGCGCCGACCGATCCCATGCCGCGATAGGCCTTGTAGGAACGGCCCTGCCACAGAAACACTTCGCCCGGCGTCTCATCGGTGCCGGCGAGCAGGGAGCCCACCATGGCGATATCGGCGCCGGCGGCGAGCGCCTTGGCAAGGTCGCCGGAATATTTGATGCCGCCGTCCGCAATGACCGGCACGTCGGCTTTCTTCGCCGCCGCCACCGCGTCCATGATCGCGGTGAGTTGCGGCACGCCGACGCCCGCGACAATCCTTGTGGTGCAGATCGAACCCGGACCGATGCCGACCTTGATTGCATCGGCGCCCGCATCGATCAGCGCCTGGGCGCCCTCTTGGGTCGCGATATTGCCGGCGATGACTTGCACCGCGTTGGAAAGTCGCTTGATGCGGTTGACGGCTTCCAGCACCCGCGAGGAATGCCCGTGCGCGGTATCCACCACGATCAAATCGACGCCGGCCTCGATCAGCCGCTCGGTGCGCTCGTAACCGTCCTCGCCTACGGTGGTCGCTGCCGCAACGCGCAGGCGGCCCTGCGCATCCTTGCAGGCGAGCGGGTGCGCCACCGCTTTCTCCATGTCTTTGACGGTGATCAGGCCGACGCAGCGATATTGATCGTCGACCACAAGCAGTTTTTCGATTCGATGCTTGTGCAGCATGCGCTTGGCCTCGTCCTGGCTGACGCCCTCGCGCACCGTCACGAGGTTTTCATGCGTCATCAGTTCGGAGATCTTTTGCCTGGGATCGGTGGCAAAGCGCACGTCGCGGTTGGTGAGAATGCCGACCAGCTTTCCGGGCCTGCCCTCGCCGCCGCCGGTAACCACGGGGATCCCGGAGAAGCCGTGAGCGTTCATCAGCGCCAGAGCGTCCGACAGCATCGCGTCCGGGCCGATGGTGAGCGGATTGACCACCATGCCCGATTCATACTTCTTGACCTGCCGCACCTGGGCGGCCTGGCCCTCGGGATCGAAATTGCGATGAATGACGCCGATGCCGCCTGCCTGCGCCATCGCGATCGCCATGCGCGCTTCGGTGACGGTATCCATCGCGGATGCGATGATCGGGATGTTGAGTGGTATGGCGCGGGTGACGCGAGAACGGATATCGGCTTCAGATGGCAGGATATCGGAGAGACCGGGTTTTAAGAGCACGTCGTCGAACGTGTAGGCTTCGTGAATCCCCTGAAGTCCCTGCACTTGCGCCATTGCCAACTCCATTCGGCAGCCTTCGGGCCGCGATACGAATCTCGAGGATGAGCAAATGCGCCGGCGAAGCGAGCTTCACCGTCGAATCAGGGCCCATCAGTAGGGTTGGCGGTGGTCGATAGCACGCCACCATGACGAATCAAAGGGGCCTTAGGCCCCAAAATCCCGTATCCGGAAACGCAATTGGCGGCCTGCCGCGCGGGAAAGGCCGCCAATTTGAGGGATACGTCGGCGCGGCAAGGCCGCGCTCGCTCCACTAGTGCATTTCCTGGGCGGTGCGTATCGTCCGCGCCGGCGCACTGTTGAGGCAGCGCCGGGCCGCCTCAATCTCGGCCTCGGTCGCACCTTTGCTCCGCGCATAGGCCTCTGCAGCTTCCGCGCTATACTTCGCGACGTAGTAGCGGACGACCGAACACGACGCGCGATGCAAGAGACCCTCGGCGGACGCCTCGGCGGGAGCCAATCCGAAGACGATCGCGAAAACAAACAGCAGACGATACCCCATACCGGGTCTTTCCTTCTTTTAAGAATTGACGGGGGTGAGCCGGACGGCTCGGCAGGGCCCTAGTCTCATAATGCGTCCGATGAGGCAAGCTTTTATCAAGCATGATAGGCAGAGGAGCTATGCGAGCTGTCGCCTGTTAAGGTTTCCGCGCAAAGGGCAGTAAAGCCTTGAGAAAACTCCTGCTCGGAAACCATTGAAATTGCAAATTAACGGCCTTTTTGGATGGTTTCCTGGAACTCCCATAGAATGCGTGGCTGTGAACTGATGCGCCGCTTTTCTGCCACGCCTTCGCCGCTTTCCCGCCTTGGCCTGAAAAATTTCGATGAATGTTGCGATGAATAAAGAACGCCTGATCCCGCTCATCGTGGCCACCGCCCTGTTCATGGAGAACATGGATTCGACGGTGATTGCGACATCGCTTCCAGCGATCGCGGCCGATATCGGCACAAGCCCGCTGACGCTGAAGCTCGCCATCACCTCTTATCTGCTTTCGCTCGCGGTGTTCATTCCGGCCAGCGGCTGGACCGCCGACCGCTTCGGTGCGCGGCTGGTGTTCTCGCTCGCGGTCGCCGTCTTCCTGGTGGGCTCGATCGGCTGCGCCCTGTCGGGCTCGGTTACCGATTTTGTGATCGCGCGCATTCTGCAAGGCATGGGCGGCGCTATGATGACGCCGGTCGGGCGGCTGGTGCTGTTACGCTCGATCGACAAAAGCGCGCTGGTGAATGCGATGGCCTGGGTCACGGTGCCGGCGCTGGTGGGGCCGGTGGTCGGCCCGCCGCTCGGCGGATTCATCACCACCTATTTCTCGTGGCACTGGATCTTCCTGATCAATATTCCGATCGGGCTGATCGGCATGTTCATGGCGCTGCGCTTCATCGACCCAATCAAGAGCGAGGATCCCGAGCGCTTCGATCTCTACGGCATGGTGCTGGCCGGCATCGGGCTTGCCGGAATTGCCTTCGGGCTCTCGGTGGCGGGCCTCAATCTCTTGCCATGGTCGGTCGTCGCCGCGCTGGTGGCGATCGGCTCGATTTCGATGACGCTCTATGTGATCCACGCCAGGCGCACCGCTTCCCCGGTGCTGGATTTCGGACTGCTGCGGCTGCCGACCATGCGCGCCAGCATCGTCGGCGGCTTTCTGTTTCGCCTTGGCATCGGCGCGCTGCCGTTTCTGCTGCCGCTGTTGATGCAGGTCGGATTTGGTCTCTCCCCGTTCCGCTCGGGGCTGGTGACGTTCGCCTCCGCCGTCGGCGCCATGGGCATGAAGACATTGGCCGCGCGCATCATCCGAACCTTCGGCTTCCGCAACATGATGACCATCAATGCGGTGGTCAGTTCGGCCTTTCTCGCCGCCTGCGCCTTGTTCACGGTCACTACGCCCTTGCTTCTGATCATGATCATTCTCGTGGTCGGCGGCTTCTTCCGTTCGCTGGAGTTCACCGCGATCAACACGGTTGCCTACGCCGAGGTCGAGCCGGCGCGGATGAGCCGCGCCACCACGCTTGTCAGCGTCAATCAGCAGCTTGCGATTTCGGCCGGCGTTGCGCTGGGCGCCTTCTCGGTCGAATCCACCATGCTGATCCGTCATGTGAGCGAGCTCAGCGCAAGCGAATTCGCGCCGGCCTTCCTGGTGGTTTCGATCGTCTCGGCGGTATCGGCCTGGTTCTTCTGGCAAATGCCCGACGATGCCGGGCATGAAATCTCCGGCCGCAAGGCGGTGGAGATTTCCAGCCGCAAGGGCGCGGCCACGGCGGCCGTGAAGGTCGCGAGCGAGGAAACGCAGAACGCCAGGGATCAGAGGTTGGGGTAGATGAGGAAACCGTCATTCCGGGGCGATGCGAAGCATCGAACCCGGAATGACCGTGTGTGGATGGCCTCGCCTCGCTCGTCTCAAAAACCTAAGTAAGCGCCCTCGCCCGCCCATCCCGAAACCCCATCGCCAGCAGGTAGCGCTCGGAAGAATCCTGCCGGCTCGAGGCGGGCTTGACGTGGCGGACGCTGGCGTAGTCGCGTTTCAATAGCGTCATCAGCTCGGCGTCGGCGCCGCTCTGGAAGGTCTTGGCAAGGAACGAGCCGCCGGGCTTCAAGGCTTGCCCCGCGAACGCGGCCGCGGCCTCCACCAGGCCCATCATGCGCAACTGGTCGGTCTTGCGATGGCCGGTGGCGTTGGCCGCCATGTCGGACATCACCACGTCGGCGCGGCCGCCCATCATCGCGATCAGCCGTTCCGGCGCGTCCTGGTCGAGGAAATCAAGCTGCGCGAAGCTGACGCCGACAACCTCCGGCATTTCCAAAAGGTCGATCGCGACCACCCTGCCCTTGCCGCCGGCCGCGCCGACGCGCCTGGCCGCGATCTGGCTCCAACCGCCGGGCGCGGCGCCAAGATCGAGAACGGTCATGCCGGGTTTAAGAAAGCGATATTTGTCGTCGATCTCGATCAGCTTATAGGCCGCGCGCGAGCGATAGCCCTCCTTCTTGGCCTGCGCCACATAGGGATCGTTGAGCTGCCGCTCGAGCCAGAGTTTTGAGGAGAGCTTGCGCTTGCCGCCGCTCTTGACGGTGACATGCAGGCGCCCGGTAGTGTCTTTTGCCATTTCGGTGTTGGTAGATCTCTCTTGGGCATCCGGGCCACATGGTTCGAGACGCGCGGCTTTTGCCGCGCTCCTCACCATGAGGTGTTAGACCTCATCCTGAGGAGCGCGCTTTTCGCGCGCGTCTCGAAGGATGAAGGCCACCGAAGTCTATTCTAGCACATTGCAGGCCGTTGCACCTATCGGCCTCCGGCGAGCGCGCCGTCCTCGCGCATCATCTCCACCAGCATGCCCTCGCGCAGGCCGCGGTCGGCAACCCGCAGGCGGGGCAGCGGGAAGGCCTTGCGGATCGCATCGAGGATGGCGCAGCCTGCCAGCACCAGATCGGCGCGCTCGATGCTGATGCAATGGTTGGCGGCGCGCTCCTGATAGCTCATGCCAAGCAGGCGCGTGATGGTCTTTGTGACGTCCGCATCGCTCATCCAGATGCCGTCGATCCGGCGGCGATCGTAGCGCGC